>JBOHRE010000009.1:0-55163 GCA_050732635.1 Longimicrobiales bacterium
ACGCCGCACAGCCCGCGCCCGGCCGGGTCGGCGCGGCGGAGCGGTTGCGGCCGCGGCACGCCGATGAGCGGCTCTGGGCGCCCGTCGACCGGCTGGCCTTGCCACCCGAGTCGGACGAGGCGCGGATGCGAGAGCGGCTCGCCGGCAGGATCGGCACATGGAACGACTCGATCGCGGCCGAGGAGGAGGCGGCCCGCAGAGCGCTCGACTGGACCGTGAAGGGTAAGAACGGGGAGCGCTGGGGCATCTCACCCGCAGGCATCCATCTGGGCACGATAACGCTTCCAGCGCCTGTGTTCGCGGGCAACGCGGAAGCGGCGGCCCGGGCACGTGAGTGGAATGAAATCCAGGGACAGGCGGACCACGCGCGGATCCGAGACCGGTTCGACGACCGCGTGCGTGCGATCCGCGAGCGAAAGGATGCCGAACGCGCGGCGCGCAAGCCGCCGAACGGCGGAAACGACGGCGGGAATTAGAGATACGGCGTTTCAGAGAAGCCAGTGCTGGTCTACGATTTGCACCTGAGCGAGACGACCCCGAGCAGTTCCTCCGGAGAGAATCATGGGCGACAAGAAGAGCGGATTCGGCAACACGACATGGAAGGTTGGAGCGGGCCTGGCCGTCGGCTTTGCCGCGGTCGCCACGGGACTGCTCCTCTCGCGTGGCGGGCGACGGCTGGTGCGCGAGGTGTGGCAGGGTCGCACGCGGACGCGGCTGGAAGATCGGATTCTGGATCGTCTCTGGTCCGACCGTCGGATCTCGAGGCGTCGCATCGATGCGAGCGAGGTCTCGCCGGGCGTGATCGAGTTGAGCGGCGCGGTCCGTGACGAGCGCGAGTCGGACCTGGCGGTGCAGATCGCGCGAGGCGTGGACGGCGTGCAGACCGTGGTAAACCGGCTGGAGACTGAGACGCTCGAGTCGCACCTGGCCGACAACCGGCGTCGCTATGCGGATGGGGATCCCGCGCTGCATGGATCGCACTGGTATGGAATGGAGGTGGGCACCGGACGTCGCCGTCAGTCGCGCGACACGGAGCCGGATCGGCCGGACGACTCGGTCGACATGATCACGCGCGACCTCGATGTCAGCCGCGCCGCCCGCTTCGCCAGCGAGGATGTCGACGAGGTCGGTGGCGCACGCCCCGATCGGGGCCAGGCGCAGAGCGGTGGCGACGGCAGGGGCTGAGCACACGCCTCGACTAGCCGCTCGTGGCAGCCGCGCCGTCGGTCGATCCGTCGGCGCGGCTTCGTTTTGCGGATTGACGCTGCTCAGCGGCAGCCGCTAACCTTCGCCGCTTCGAATCGCCCAATGTGACGTGCACAATGGATCGCACCTTACCGCCGCAATACGACCCTCAGGCGGTCGAGCCGGACCAGTATGAGCGCTGGCAGGCGCAGGGGTATTTCCGCGCCGATGCCACGCGCGTACTGCGTGGCGAGCGGCCGCCGTACACGATCGTGATTCCACCGCCGAACGTGACGGCCGTGCTGCACATGGGTCACGGGCTGAACAACACGCTGCAGGACGTGCTGATCCGCTGGCGCCGAATGCAGGGCTACGAGGCGCTCTGGGTCCCCGGCACCGACCACGCCGGCATCGCGACGCAGAACGTGGTCGAGCGGCAGTTGGCGGCGGAAGGCACGAGCCGCGAAGCGCTCGGACGCGAGGCATTCGTCACGCGCGTCTGGACATTCGTGCGCGCGACTGGCTCGACGATCATCCAGCAGCTGCGCGCGATCGGCTGCTCCTTCGATGAGTCGCGCCTCGCGTTCACGCTCGATCCAGCGCTCTCGCGCGCCGTGCGCGAGGTCTTCGTGCGGCTGTACGACAAGGGGCTGATCTACCGCGGCAGCTACATCATCAACTGGTGCCCGCGCTGCCTCACCGCACTCTCGGATGAAGAGGCCGAACCCGAGGAGACGGCTGGCAAGCTCTGGCACCTGCGGTACCCGCTGGCCACGGACGTGGCGGCCGGGCCCGAGCTGCCTCGGCTCGCGGATGGGCGGGCCTACGTGGTCGTGGCGACGACGCGGCCCGAGACCATGCTCGGCGATACCGCCGTCGCGGTGCACCCCGATGACGGCCGTTACGCCGCGCTCGTCGGTGCCGATGTCGAGCTGCCGTTGACCGGACGGACGATCCCCGTGATCGCCGATGCGTGGGTCGATCCGGAATTCGGCAGTGGCGCGGTGAAGCTGACGCCGGCACACGACCCGAACGACTTCGAGGTCGGCGCGCGACACGGCCTGGGGAGTGTCGATGTGATGACGCCGACCGCGACCATGAGCGACGCGGCCCCCGCAGCATTTCGCGGGCTGGATCGCTTCGAGGCTCGCCAGCGCGTCGTCGCGGCACTCGAGAAGAGCGGTCTGATCGAGAAGGTCGAGGATCACACCCACTCGGTGCCCCACTGTTACCGCTGTGGCACTGTGGTCGAGCCGCGGCTGTCAGAGCAATGGTTCGTGCGGATGAAGCCGCTCGCCGAGCCCGCACTCGCCGCGTCGCGGCAGGGACGCGTTCGGTTCCACCCCGAGCGCTACACCAAGATCTACGAGCACTGGCTCGAGAACATTCGCGACTGGTGCATCTCGCGGCAGCTATGGTGGGGGCACCGCATCCCGGTGTGGTACTGCACCGAATGCGATGCGACGATCGCGGCGCGCGAGGACCCGACCGCCTGCACGGAGTGCGGCGGCGCGCTGCGTCAGGACCCCGACGTGCTGGACACCTGGTTCTCCTCCTGGCTGTGGCCGTTCTCGACGCTGGGCTGGCCCGAGCAGACGGACGACCTGCGCGCCTTCTATCCGACGTCGACACTCGTGACCGGTCCCGACATCATCTTCTTCTGGGTGTCGCGCATGATCATGGCCGGGCTCGAATTCATGGGCGACGTGCCGTTCGCCGAGGTGTATCTGAACGGCATGGTACGGGACCACCACGGCCGCAAGATGTCGAAGTCGCTGGGCAACGGGATCGACCCGCTCGAGGTCGTCGAACGGTTCGGCGCGGACGCGCTCCGCTACACGGTCGTGGCCGGCTCGCCGGCGGGCACCGATATCAAGCTGAACTACGAGAACCTGGAGGAGGCGTTCGCGCCCGGTCGCAATTTCGCGAACAAGCTCTGGAACGCCGGTCGCTTCGCGTTGATGAACCTCGACCGGGAGACGGTGCCGGCGGTCGAGGAGCTGAACGACGCGCTCGAGCTCGCCGACCGCTGGATCCTGTCACGGCTGGACGCCGCGGTCGAGGCTTCGACCGCCGCATTGGAAGCGCTGCGGCTGCATGAGGCCGCCGAGCGCGCGTACCACTTCTTCTGGGGCGAGCTTGCCGATTGGTACCTGGAGCTCATCAAACCGCGGCTGCGGCCGAACCCGGAGGACCGCGCGCGCAGCAGCGAAGCCGCGCTCGCGCGCAGCCGTGATGCAGCACAAGCGACGCTGGTCGAAGTGCTCGATGGCGTGCTGCGCCTGCTGCACCCGATCGTCCCGTTCGTGAGCGAGGCATTGTGGCAGCGGCTGCCGCGACACGAGAGTAGGCCCCGGGAAAGGTCGCTCATGATCGCGGCGTGGCCGCATGTGCACGGCCGCCACGACGCCACTGCGGAGGCCGAGCTCGACTCCCTGATGGAGCTGATCGGGACCATTCGCACGCTGCGCTCGGAGTATGGCGTGCCGCCTGGCGCGCGCGTCGACCTGGCGCTGGGGAACGTATCGGCCGCGCTCGAGCGCGCGCTTGAGCGCGAGGTGCGCGCCGTGCTGCGCCTGGCGCAGGTGGGCCGGATCCGCCGCGACGATGCAGGTAACGGCCGCGCCGGCGCACATGCGGTGCTCCGTGATGGCAGCGAGCTGGCCGTGCCACTGGCCGGCGTCATCGACGTCGATCGCGAGCGCGAGCGCCTGCGCGCCGAGCTCGAGCGCCTGCAAGGACAGTTGAGGGCCAGCGAGGCACGGCTGGCGAGTGAGGCATTCGTGAGCAGGGCGCCCGCGGAGGTCGTGGGTCGTGAACGGGAGAAGGCGGACAGCTTCCGCGAGCAGAGCGAGCGACTAGCGCGTAAGCTGGAAGCACTCACGTGAGAGCCGCGGTCGTCGCGCTCGCCGTGATGCTGGCGGCGTGCGCGCGTCCGGGCCCGCCGCCCGGAGGCGAGCCCGATCGGCTGCCGCCGCGCGTGGTTTCAACGGTCCCCGAGCCGCTCGCCCTGGTGCCCGCGCTGGAGGGGCCCGTCATCATCCGGTTCGACGAGCGGCTCAGCGAACAGGGCATCCGGGACGCCGTCGTCGTGTCGCCATATGCGGGCGAGGTACGCGTCGAGCGGGACGGCGCCTCACTCGAGGTTTCTGTGGCTGGCGGCTGGGAGCCGGACCGGATCTATCGCGTCCTCGTGCGGCCTACGGTGCGCGACCTCTTCGGCAACGTGCGGGATGCCCCGGTCGAGCTCGTCTTTTCGACAGGGCCGGAGATCCCGGCCACCACACTCGCTGGTGTGGTCACAGATCGCATCACGGGCAACGCCGTCGAGGGTGCGCGCGTCGAGGCGACATTGCTGCCCGATTCCATCACCTACGTCGGCTTCGCCGGTGCTGAGGGCGTGTTCGCGATGCGCAACATTCCCGAGGGGACGTATCAGGTGCGTGCCTACATCGATCAGAACCGGGACCGAGCGCTCGACGACTTCGAGGATCGGGCGCTGGTCGCTGCCGAGCTGACGCTGGCCGACACACTGCTGCTCGCGCTGCAGCTGCTGGCACGGGATACCACGGCAGCCCGCTTGATGCGCGTCGATGCGCTCGATTCGCTGCACCTCCAGGCCACGTTCGACGATTACCTGGATCCCGAGCAGCGCCGCGCCGACATCCGCGCCGGTGTATGGCTGCTGCCGGACAGTACGCCGATCGCCGTCGCCGAGGTGCTGCATCCGAGCGAGTATCAGCCGCAGCCTCAGTCGCCGCAGCCAGCCGATACGGCGGCTGCCGATACCGTGGCGGCGGCGCCGGCACTGGAGCCGCCCGAGCCGCAGGATACGGCGGCAGCGGCCGAGCCGGAGCTGCCGCTGCCGGCGCGTGAGCTCGTGATCGTGCTGCGGACGCCGCTGCCGCCCGACGCAGAGTACCGTCTGACGATTCAGGGCGCACGCAACATCGCCGGGCTCGGCGACGGTGGCGGATCAGAGAGCGGCAGCGCGCCCGCAGCGCCGCCGGCCGAGCCCGTGGCGCCGGCCGATACCGCGACCGCGCCGGCCGATACCGCCGCTGCGCCCGTACCGGACCCGGCGGCAGCCGCACGCGATACGGCGGCCGCGCGACCGCTGCCGCCCGCATTCCTTCGTGCAGGTCCAGATGAGCGACGATCCACGCCGCGCCATCCCGGCGGTTGACCGACTGCTCGGCAGCGCAGCGTTCGACGCGCTGCGCCGTGCCCGCCCGGTCGCGCTCGTACGACGTGCGCTCCAGGAGGTACAGGACGAGCTGCGCGTTGCGCTGGCAGCCGGCGCGCCAATGCCGGCCGAGATTGCCAGCGCGGACTGGTACGCCGAGCGCGTGCGGAATCGCCTGACCGAGCTCGAACGTGCCTCACTGCGACGCGTGGTGAATGCGACGGGCGTCGTGCTGCACACCAATCTCGGCCGTGCGCAGCTCGCGGAGGTGGCGGTTGCAGCCGTGGCGAAGATCGGCGCCGGTTACTCGAACCTGGAGTTCGACCTGGAGCGCGGCGAACGCGGCTCGCGCTACGATCACTGCCGTGCTCTGCTGCTGGAGCTGACGGGCGCCGAGGACGCGCTGGTGGTGAACAACAACGCGGGCGCAGTGCTGCTGGCGCTGAACACGCTGGCCGACGGCCGCGAGGCGATCGTCAGCCGCGGCGAGCAGGTGGAGATCGGTGGCGCGTTCCGCGTGCCCGAGATCATGGAGCGCAGCGGCGCGCGCATGGTCGAGGTCGGCACGACGAACCGCACCCACCTGGCCGACTACGCCAACGCGATCACACCGGCCACCGCGGCGCTGCTGAAGGTGCATCAATCGAACTTCAGCGTGCATGGCTTCACGGCGGCGGTGGCCGAGGCGGAGCTTGTCGAGCTGGCCCGCGAGCGGGGACTGGAGGTGATCGCCGACCTCGGCTCCGGCCTGCTGCTCGACCTCGCGCCGTTCGGGTTGCCTGGTGAGCCGACCGTCGCACGGGTCGTGGTGACCGGCGTGGACATCGTCACCATGAGCGGTGACAAGCTGCTGGGCGGACCACAGGCGGGCATCGCGGTGGGCGGCGCGGACGCGATCGGTCGCATGCGCCGCAACCCGCTTTGTCGTACGCTGCGCGTCGACAAGCTGACGCTCGCCGCGCTGGAGGCCACACTCGTGCTGTACCGGGATCCGCCTCGCGCGCTACGCGAGATCCCGACGCTGCGCATGCTGACCATCGCAACGGAGCAGCTGCGCGAGCGGGCGGAGCGTCTCGCGGCTCAGCTCCGCGATCGTGGCATCGATGCCGACTGCGCGCCGGGGAGCTCCGCGGTCGGCGGTGGCGCGTTTCCCGATGCCGAGCTGCCGACGACGCTCGTGCGGGTCGCCGTGCACGGGCTATCCGCCAACGCGTTGCAGGAGCGGCTGCGGCGCGGCGAGGCCGCGGTCGTGACGCGGATCGTCGATGAGAGCGTGGTGCTCGATCCGCGCACCATTGAAGGCGCGGACGAGGAGATCGTCGTTCTCGCGCTGGCGAATGTTCGCGCCTGAGTCCCCGGCTGCCTTCCTCGACCGGGACGGCACCATCGCGGTCGATACCGGCTATCCGGCCGACCCCGACAACGTCACGCTGCTGCCGGGCGCGGCCGCGGCGCTGCTACGGCTGGCCGATGCCGGCTACCGGCTCGTCCTGATCACCAATCAATCGGGCATCGCGCGCGGGCTGCTCAGCGAGCGCGATTACGCCGCGGTCCACGCCCGGCTCGAGGCGCTGCTGGCGGCCGAGGGGGTCCGGCTGGATGCGGCCTACCACTGCCCACACCACCCCGACATCACCGGCGATTGCGACTGCCGCAAGCCGGCGCTCGGGCTCTATCGCCGGGCCATCGAGCAGCTCGGAATCGATCCGCGGCAGTCCGTGTTCATCGGCGATCGACCGGCAGACGTCGAGCCCGCGCTCGCGCTGGGTGGCCGCGGCTACCTCGTGCGCACCGGCGAGGGCGAGCGGCACCTGGCAGCTGTGCCGGCGGGCGTGCGCGTGGCCGACGATCTCGCCGCTGCCACGGATGCGATCCTGCGGGGCGACGCGGTGTGAGCCAAGCCCGCCGCGTGGGCTTCGGGCGGCGTCGCCCGCGGCCGACCGCTGCTGCGCCGCCGGCGGCCGAGGGTTGACCCGATGTTTGCCTGTCCTTATGCTAGGAAACCCGAACCGCGGCGCGGGGTAAGCTGGAACGCGGTCAGGCCATGGCGGGTCCGGCCCACCGACGCATATGAGGAGGAGCTTGCAATGACCATCACGGTCACCCCGACGGCGATCGCCGAGGTGAAGAAGTTCATGACCGAGCAGGGCTCGACGGACACGTCGGGCCTGCGCGTCGCCGTCCTGCCGGGCGGCTGCTCGGGCTTCCAGTACGGCCTCAACATCGAGGATGACGCGCAGGACGACGACGACATCTTCGACGTGAACGGCGTGCGCGTCTTCGTCGACCCGTTCAGCGCGCAGTACCTCGAGGGTGTCGAGATCGACTACGTCACCACCATGATGGGCGCCGGCTTCACCTTCAAGAACCCGAACGCGAATGGCGGTTGCGGCTGCGGCAGTTCCTTCACGGTCTGATCCGAGCCGTACCCGAACGCGCTGAGGCCCGCGGGGTATATCCTTGCGGGCCTCTTGCTTACCGCGGTGCCACGGAGTGCGGCCGCAGGCCGCGACACCACGAGAACCACGACGAGTCGACATGATCGCCACGCCGGACGCCACAACCGCCTTGCCCTCCGCGCTGCACTACGGCACGCTGCCGCGCGAGCAGCTCGTCGAGCGCATCCGCCGTCGCAAGCAGGAGCTGAACGCGGTCATCCTGGGCCACAACTATCAGCGCGTCGACATCCAGGATGTCAGCGACTACGTCGGCGACTCGCTCGGGCTGTCGCAGCAGGCGGCCGATACCGAGGCTGCTGTCATCGTCTTCTGCGGCGTGCACTTCATGGCCGAGACGGCGAAGATCCTCTCGCCCGCCAAGACCGTGCTGATGCCGGACCCCAATGCGGGCTGTCCAATGGCCGATTTTGCGACGGCCGCCGCGGTCCAGCGCATGATGGAGCGGCACCCGGACGCGGCGGTGGTCGCGTATGTCAACTCGACCGCGGCGGTCAAGGCGCTGGCCGACATCTGCTGCACCAGCTCGAACGCGGTCAGTATCGTGGAGTCGATCCCGCGCGAGCGGCCAATCCTGTTCGTGCCGGACAAGAACCTGGCGGACTACGTAACGCAGCGGACCGGGCGCGACAACATCATCGCCTGGGAGGGCTACTGCTACGTGCATGACGACCTGGTCATGCGCGAGCTGGACGCTGCGCGCCAGCGATACCCGCATGCCAAGGTCGTCATCCATCCGGAGGCGCGGCGCGACCTGCTTGAGCGGGCGGATTTCGTCACCTCGACGTCCGGCATGGTCGAGATCGCCGAGCAGCACGACGCGCTGATCATCGGCACCGAGCGCGGTCTGGTGGATGCGCTGCAGCAGCGCTTTCCGCACAAGACACTGATCCCGCTGTCGCGCGCGGCGATCTGCGGCAACATGAAGATGAACACGCTGGCCAAGCTCGCCTGGTGCCTGGATCACGAGCGTCACGAGCTGACCCTGCCCGAGGACGTGCGCGCCCGTGCGGCCGGCTCGCTGCAGCGGATGCTCGAGCTGTCTGCTGGCTGGCGCGGACCGAGCGAGGAGGAGGAGCGGCTCGAGATGGCCGGCATCCGTGGCCGTGGCTGCGGCTGCGCGTGAGACGCCCGTCTCGTTCCTCACCGCGGAGCGGATGAAAGCCGGGTCCCTCGACATTCAGACATTCGTCGCCGCCGGCTTCGGCGAGAACGCGTACCTGGTTCGGTGTGGCGAAGCCACTGCGTTCGCCATCGATCCGGGTGGCGACGCGGGAGCCATGGCCGACACCGTCGAGCAGGACGGCCTGCGGCTCGACGCGATCCTGCTGACGCACGCGCACCTCGACCACGTCGAGGGCGTCGCCAGCCTCGCGCGCAGGACCGGCGCGCCGGCCTACCTGCATCCGGCGGACTTGCCGCTGTACCACGGCGTGGCGAAGCAGGCCGCCATGTTCGGCCTGCAGACGGAGACGCCGCCACCCATCGACCACGAGCTCGCCGATGGCCAGGAGCTCCGGTTCGGCGACTGCGCGCTCGTGGTGCGACACGTGCCCGGTCATTCGCCCGGCCATGTGCTGTTCTACTGCGCCGAGGCCGCCGCGGCATTCATCGGCGATGTCGTCTTCATGGGCTCCATCGGCCGCACCGATCTGCCGGGCGGCGACTTCCAGCAGCTCATGCGCTCGATCCGCGAGCAGGTGCTCACCTTGCCGCCGGAAACCACGCTGCTGACCGGCCACGGCCCGGCGACATCCGTGGCGCACGAGGCGCGCAGCAATCCGTTCCTGGTGCCGCAGTTCGGCAGCGGCGGCTTCGCATGAGCGCGGCCGCACGCGCTTCGCTGGCAGGTCGATGAGCGTACGCGTCGCCGTGCTCGCATCGGGCGGTGGCAGCAACCTCCAGGCGCTGCTCGACCGGTTCAATACGGCCGACGCCGCAACCGCACGCATCGCGCTCGTCCTCAGCGACCGCGCCGGCGCGGGCGCGCTCGAGCGCGCTGGTGCGGCCGCTGTCGAGGCACGCTTCCTCGAGCACGCCAAGGACGCGCACACGGCCGCGCCCGAGATGCTGGCCGCGTTGAAGCGCGCCGAGATCGATGTCATCGCGCTCGCCGGCTACCTGCGGCTGGTGCCGGCCGACGTCGTGCGCCGCTACCCGTATCGCATGGTCAACATCCACCCGGCGCTGCTGCCGGCCTTCGGCGGCCAGGGCCTGTACGGTGGCCGTGTCCACGAAGCCGTGCTCGCCGCCGGCTGCCGCGTCTCCGGCGCGACCGTGCATTTCGTCGATGGGTGCTATGACACCGGCCCGATCCTCGCCCAGTGGCCAGTGCCGGTCCTGGCCGGCGACACGGCCGCGACCCTGGCGGCGCGCGTGCTGCGCGTCGAGCACCGGTTGTATCCCGCGGCGATCGAGAGGCTGGCCGCCACCATCGCGGCCGGCGGCGATCCGCTGACGCTGCTCGACGCCGGACTCGCCTTCGAGGAGCCGGCCGCGTTCGCGCTGACGAGCGACGACGCCTCCGCTGGCGACGCGCTGCGCCGGGCGCTCGTCGCCCGATAACGGCTCCGTCCAGAACCGCACGATGCCTCGCGCACTGCTGAGCGTCTCCGACAAGACCGGACTGGTCGACTTCGCGCGCGGGCTGACTGCGCTCGGCTGGGGGCTCATCTCCACGGGCGGCACGGCGCGCACGCTGCGCGAGGCGGGACTCGAGGTGACGGATGTCGCCGACGTGACCGGTCATCCGGAGATGATGGACGGCCGCGTCAAGTCGCTGCACCCCGCGCTGCACGCGGGGATCCTGGCCCGCCGCGACCGCGAGGACGACCTCGCCGCGCTGCAGCAGGCCGGCTACGACCGCATCGACCTGGTGGCCGTGAACCTGTACCGCTTCCGCGAGGCCGTCGCCGCGGGCGCCGACACGCCGGCGGCCATGGATAAGGTCGACATCGGTGGGCCGACGCTGCTGCGCGCCGCCGCGAAGAACCACGCCGGCGTGATCGCTGTCGTCGATCCGGCCGACTACGCCCGTGTGCTCGAGGCGCTGCGTGCGGGCCGCGTGGCCAGCGAGCTGCGCCGCGCGCTCGCGCACAAGGTGTTCGCGCACACCGCTGTGTACGACGGCGCGATCGCAGGATTCTTGGGCGCGGGCGGGGGCGGGCGCGGGGAAGAGTTCACCGAGTTGCTGGAGCTGTCGTTCTCGAAGGTGCAGGAGCTGCGCTACGGCGAGAATCCGGACCAGCCGGCTGCGTTCTACGCCGAGCCGGCGCCAGCGGCCGGTTCGCTGCCGCGGCTGCGACAGCGTCACGGCAAGGAACTCTCGTTCAACAACCTGTTGGATGTCGACGCGGCCGTGATGGCCATCTCGGCGTGGGCCGGAGAGGACCGCGCCGCTGCCGTCGTCATCAAGCACACCACGCCCTGTGGCATCGCGCTGGCCGACAGTGTGGGCGTCGCGGTGCGCCGCGCCTTCGAGGGTGATCCGACCTCCGCGTTCGGCGGTATCGTCGGCTGCAACCTGCCGGTCGACGCCGAGGCCGCAGAGTCGCTGGCCGACCGTTTCCTCGAGATCGTGGTGGCGCCGGGCTTCGAGCCCGAGGCGCTCGACCGGCTGCAACGGAAGAAGAACCTGCGCCTGCTCGAGCTGCCGATCGAGCGGGCCGAGCCGACCGAGCTCGACTACAAGCGCGTGCGCGGCGGGTTGCTCGTGCAGCGTCGCCTGTGGATGGGCTTCCCCGAAGAGCCCTGGCGCGTCGTGACCGCACGGGAGCCGAGCGACGCCGAATGGCGCGACCTGCGCTTCGCCTGGCGCGCGTCGGCTGCCGTCAAATCGAATGCGATCGTGCTCGCGCGCGACGAGCGCAGCGTCGGCATCGGCGCCGGGCAGATGAGCCGCGTCGACGCCTCCCGCATCGCCGTCATGAAGGCGCACGACCAGAACATCGACCTGGACGGCGCCGTCCTCGCCTCCGACGCATTCTTCCCGTTCCGCGATGGCGTCGACGCCGCCGCCGCGGCCGGCGTCACGGCCATCATCCAGCCCGGCGGCTCGGTGCGCGATGACGAGGTCATTGCCGCAGCCGACGAGCACGGCATGGCCATGGTCTTCACCGGCCGGCGCGTCTTCCGGCACTAGTGGTCTGAGTCGTCCAAGCGTTCGTCCTGGATCAGAGAGTCGTCGCAGTTGCTCGCCGCGCCAGGCAACCGAAGCAATCGCTCGACACGCGACCGGCCGGGTGGAGAATGTCTGCTAAAGCCGCTAAATTTCGGGTCTTGGAGGGCTAGTCCTAACTGGTAAGGCAGCGGTCTTGAAAACCGCCGGGCGCAAGCCCTTGGGGGTTCGAATCCCTCGCCCTCCGCTCCCTTGCAGCACAACAACTTACACCCGCCGCGCGGGCCGCCCGAGGTCCGGAAAATGCGCGAGATGGGCACAAAAACGGGCATGTCCAGAGTGAGGGATGAGGTGTCGGCGGTCTGCTGCCCATCGATGGCAGTGGCCCGCCAGCGTCCGCGCATGTACGACGCTAAGGGACCGGATCCCGGCGGTCAACAAACGCCCGCGGGTCGCTTGCGTCGTTGCCTTGAACGTAGAAACCAAAGCGTCACCGCGAGCTCCGCACGCAGCTTCAACGCGAATACGGTCGTCTCGACATTCAGCTCGTCTTCTCGACCGAGACCGCGATGCCTTCCTCCGACGTCTTGACCCAGACGATCGCGTAGCTTAGCGCGGTGGTCCGTCGATCCCGCGATCCTTCCGCCCGAGTAGGTTCTGGGCTGCCCGCGCGTTATCGCTGCATACAGCCCTCTGACGGCGCGCCCGACCCTGAAGTCTGCCGCGGCGCGCCGGGACGAACGCAATCCGTCCGAACGGAGCCCGTTCTGAGCGCGCGTGCATCTGCAGCGTTCCACACCATGACCGTTCCCCCGCGTCCCGGCGGCGGCCCGCCACGTCGCGCGCCGGAGGGTGGCGGCCGAGGTCTGCCCCCTGACACGGAGCGGGATCACGCCGTGATGCGGCGCGTCAAGGCCGGCGATCGCGATGCGTTCGATGCGCTTTTGCATCAGTACTGGCGCCCGCTGGTCCTCTATGCGGAGGGACTTTTGGGCGAACTGGACGGTGCGTACGACGTCGTCCAAGAGGCCTTCGTCCGGCTGTGGCAGGGACGTCGAGAGTGGCAGCCCGCCGGCTCGGTCCGGGTCTGGCTGTTCCGCACCGTACGCAACCTCTGCATCAGTCAGCAGCGCAAGCGCTCGGTTCGGGCGCGCTGGGCGGCGGCCGAGGCGCGGAAGGAGCAACCTCAGCCACCGACTCCGCTCCAGGAGACGGAGAACGCCGAGCTGCGCGCGGCTGTCGACGAAGCGGTTCGCAAACTTACGCCTCGGCGCCGCGAGGCGTTCAGGCTCTTCCATCTCCGCGACTTGAGCTACCGCGAAGTGGCCAACGTCATGGGCGTGCGCGAACAAACAGTTGCGAATTACCTCCAGGCCGCCGTGGCCGAGCTGCGCATGGCTCTGAAGGACCGATTCCGCGCGCTCGACGCGGACGAGCCGGAGTGAGCCGGTTTCCGATCCGAGACGCCGTCGATGGGTAGGCAAACTCCCGGCCGGGCGTTCCCTAACGTAGCGAAAGTCGTAAACCGTCCAGGCGGTAATCGAGTATGGTTCGGCGGCGACGCCGACTCCCGTAAGACTGCACCATGGATGAACTGATCAGCCGTCACTGGAAGCGCAGGACCTCGCCTGATGAGGAATGGGCGCTTCAGGCCTGGCGTGATGCGAGCGACCGAAACGAGCGGTACTATCAGGAGCTGATACGGCTTCTGGAGCTTGCCGCTACGGTGGAGAACAGCGGGCGGATCCTGCAGCCTCCGGCCGCCGCTCTCATCCACCTGGCTGAAGCCGGGACTGCAGAGGAGTCAGCATCCTCCTCGCCCGGTTGGAAACGACGCTGGCTGATCCCGGTCCTTGCCACCGCGGCCGGGCTGATCCTGGTGCTGGGAGCGACGCAACAGCTCCGCCGTTCGGGCGCCCCCGACATCCGGCTGGGCGCGGGCGAGTTCCACACCGGTCCCGGCGAGAACGCCACGGTCACGCTGGGCGACGGGACGGTGGTCCGCCTCGCGCCTGCGAGCAGGCTGCGGGTCGAGGATGTCCCCGGCCAGCGGCTGGTGCACCTCGACGGCAAAGCGTACTTCGCCGTGGCGCCCATGGAGGGCTTGCCGTTTCGTGTGCGGACCCGCGCCGGTGAGGCGGCGGCGCTTTCGACCCGCTTCGAGGTGAAGGTGGACGGGACCGACGACGACCTGCGCGTCGTCGTCGTCGAGGGCCGCGTGGCCGTGATCGCCGCCGGCCGGCGGGTCGAGCTGAACGCCGGCCATATGAGCACCGTGTCCGCCGGCGCGGTGTCTCCCCCGGTAAAGATCGATTTCCAACCCATGGTGGCGTGGGTGGGCCAGTTCATGGCCTTCCACGCCACTCCGCTCCGCCAGGTCGTCGAGGAATTGGAGCGTGAGTACGGCGCCCGCGTCGTCTTGACGGATAGCGCGCTGGCTCGGGTGACGGTGACGGGTTGGTACTTGGATCGGAGCTTTGAGGAGGTCGTCGCGATCGTGTGCGGCGTGGTGAGTGCCC
Organism: Longimicrobiales bacterium; assembly: GCA_050732635.1. GTDB lineage: Bacteria > Gemmatimonadota > Gemmatimonadetes > Longimicrobiales > RSA9 > JBOHRE01. Next base: position 14,464 of record JBOHRE010000009.1, read on the forward strand.
GATGCTCGATCGAGGACGGAACGGCCACGATGAGCCCCGCTGATGCCGGGATCGGTAAGGCGAGTCGCAGTGCTTCCGGCGAAAGGAGATGGATCCCATGACGAGGCTGACGCGATGCGTCACAGTCTTCGCCCTCGCGGCGACTCTCTGTCCGTTGAGGGGGTGGTCGCAATCGACCTCGTTGGCGCTGACGGAGCGGGCCGAAGCCGCAATCACGCGGGCGTTAGATCGTCCGGCCCGCCTTCAGGTCGAGGACGTGCCGCTCGCCGAGGCGTTGGACCTGTTGTACCAGGGCTCACAGGTCCCGATCTCCTTCAGTCCCAGTCTGCTTCCCGAGGGCAGGAAGGTGACCTGCATCTGCCGGGAGTTGACCGTCGCCGAGGCGCTCGAGCGCATCTTGGCGGGGACGGCCTTCCGTTACCGCGAGATCGAAGGTCACGTGCTCGTCTATTCCACGCGGCTGCCCGGGATCGAGCTGGATCCCAGACTCCTCTCGCCTCGCCGCTGGTACGCGTCCAACGGCTTGGCGCCTTCGATCTCCCTCGCGACAGCCGCACGCGACCCGATCATCATGCTGAGCCAGACCGGGACCATTGTAGGGAGCGTCATCGATCGGAGGACCCGGGCGCCGTTGGCTTCCGTGCAGGTTCATTTAGCGGCGCTGGCGATCGGCACGATCACTGATGGGAGGGGTCGCTTCTTGCTGCCGAATGTGCCCGCCGGAACCCATGACATCCGCGCGGAGGTGCTCGGGTATCGAGCTGAAACGGTTCAGCTCACGGTCCGGTCGGAACAGACCACGAGCGTGACGTTCGAGTTGACGGCCGAAGCGATCGCGCTCGACGAAGTCGTCGTTACGGGCACGGCCGGCGGCGTCGAGAGTCGGGCCATTGGCAACGTGGTCGAGATGGTCCCCGTCGTCGAGGTACTGGAGCGGAGGTCACCGACGAGCATGCAAGACTTCCTCGTCGCCGAGGTGCCGGGACTCAGGATCCGGTCGCAGGGCGGCGAGATCGGGGCCGGATTTCGGATGCAGATCCGGGGCACCGGTAGCATGACCCTGGGGGGCGCGCCCATCGTCTATGTGGATGGTGTAAGAGTGGACAGCCGTGAGAACGCGCCTGCCGCGAATCGCCAGGAACGCACTCCGCCGTCGCGGCTCAGTGATCTTCCTCTAAATGACATTGAAAGAATCGAGGTAATCAAGGGTCCAGCGGCGGCGACTCTGTACGGCACCGAGGCGTCAAACGGGGTCATCCAGATCTTCACCAAGAAGGGGACGGAAGGACGGCCACGCATCGACGTGAAAATCACGCAAGGGGCGAACTTCCTCCACAATCCGGAAGACGTGTTCCCCGTCGTCTACGGCACGGATCCGACGACCGGCGAACTCCTCTCCCTCAATCTGGTGACGAGTGAGAACGAGAGGGGATCGCCGATCTTCCAAACGGGGCACTCCCAGTCGCTGTTTGCAAGTATCAGTGGATCAACGGAGGGTGTAAAGTACCATCTCTCTGGGGAATTGGGACGGGATGAAGGACTGGTCTCGTACCACTGGCAGGAGAAGGTACGGGCGCGATCCAACATTTCGTACACGACCGGTGCTTTTGACGTTGGAGTGAACCTGGGCGTGATTCATCAGGTGACCAACAACGAGGGCTCGCAGCAGCCGATTACCGGCCAGATCCTGTATGGGAGCCCTCTGAAGCTGGGCTCCGCCTCGAGGGGATTCAACAACAACCCACCAGAAGAATGGAAATCGTTAGAGGGCGGAGAGACAGCCAATCGAATTATCGGCGGCCTCCATATCAAGCATACGCCACGCGACTGGTTTATCCACAGAGTCACGGTCGGAGCCGATGTGGGTAGCACGCGGTCGTTCAGCCTATGGCCGCGAGCAACGGAGCAACCAGGTCCGTTCGCCGGCAACAGTCTGGGACGGAAAGACGTACTACAAGATCAACTGACTCTCATCACCGTCGACTATTCGGCTAGCGTCCCGCTACAGCTCACCCCGAGCTTGTCCTCGGAGACGTCGGGTGGATTTCAGTATTACGAGTCTCAGAACGAGATCGTCCGCGCGTCGGGAAGGGAATTCCCCGTGCCGGGTCTGGAGACCATCAGTTCGACCGCGGTTCGGTTCTCCGAGGAAGACTTCCTGGAGAACAAGACCGTCGGCGTGTACCTCCAGGAGAGGCTGGGCTGGAAGGACCGGATCTTCCTCACGGGTGCGATCCGGGGGGACGACAACAGCGCCTTCGGGGAGAATTACAGCTTCGTGAGCTACCCCAAAGCGAGCTTCAGCTGGGTGATCAGCGAAGAGCCGTTCTGGGACGTCCCGTTCGTCAACACCCTTAGGCTCCGTTCCGCCTGGGGCACAGCAGGTCAGCAGCCAGACATCTTCGCGGCCACGCAACTCTACGCGCCCACGACGGGTCCGGGCGGTACGCCCGCGCTGACACGCGCGAACATCGGGAACGCGGACCTGAAGCCGGAGGTGGGGGAAGAGATCGAGGTCGGACTCGATGCCGCCTTCTTCGACCAGCGGATCGGACTCGAAGCGACCTACTACAGGCAGATCAGAAAGGACGCGATCGTCGCCAGAGCGGCGCTTCCTTCTCTGGGTTTTCCGGGAATCGAGTTCGTCAACCTCGGCAAGATCCGGAACAAGGGGATCGAGCTCGGCCTGAGCGCGGACCTGATTCGCAGTGCGGATTGGAGCTGGGATGCGGGGGCCATCTTCTCGACGACCGATAACGTGATTGAAGATCTCGGCGGCATCACGCCCCCATCCTTCGGCGCGCCCTGGCCCGGACAACGCCATGTCGAGGGCTATCCGATTGGAAGTCTTTTCATGAAGAAGGTGGTCAGCGCCGAATGGGACGAGAACAACAATCTCGTCAACGTCATGTGCGAGGGAGGCGATCCAATCACAGGGGGCGGGCCTCCTGTTCCCTGCGAGGAGGCGGGCACGGCCTATTTCGGTCAGCCGACCCCGACTTGGGATTTCGGAGCGACGACGTCGCTCAGGTACAGCAACCTCATCCTCAGCGCCACCGTGGACGGCCAGGGCGGATACGTCAAGTGCGACACGCGCATGGGCTGGCCCCACGTCTTCTTCCGGAACACTCGGGAGATCAATCTACCGCCTCCCCAGCGCGATCCCATCCTCGCGGCATACGATCAGCTCGGGGAGGGCGTCTGTCAGACGGGCCTGGTGGATGCCGGATATTCCAAGCTTCGCGACCTTTCCCTGCGCTTCAACCTTCCGACGTCCTGGGCCGAGCGCTTTCGGGCTTCGACCGCGTCCGTGACGCTGGCCGGCCACAACCTCGCCACGCTCTGGCTCGCCGAGCGCGAAAAGTTCGGCCACAAGGTCGTCGATCCCGAGACGCATGCGACTTCCGAAAGGCCAAGCTACGCGAACATGAACGACGCCGCTCACGGCATGACGGCTTACATCCAGGACCAGTGGCCGACGTTCCAGCGGATCGTTCTCAGCTTGAGTGCGTCGTTCTGACAGCGGGATCGATATGGTTTGCACCAGGAAGAGCGGGAATCCCATGGCAAGCTCAATGCAAATCCGGAATCGGGCGCAACGGAGCAGAACGCGCGTTCGCACCGCCACGGCGTCTTTCAGCCTGGTGCTCACGCTCGGAGGACTGACCGGTTGCGAAAACCTCCTCGAGGTGGACCTGCCCGGCGTGGTCGAGGCCGGCCGTCTCGATGACCCGGAAATGGCCAGCCTTCTGGTCAACAGCGCGATCGCCGATTTCGAATGCGCCTACAACAACTACACGTTCGGCGCCTCGGCCTACAGCGACGAGACGTGGCATTCCGGGGGCGACCAGGTCGGACGCGAATGGGGGATGCGCGTAATCAACGCCGACCACCAGAATTTCGCCCAGGGCCGCTGCGAGGACAAGTCGTTCGGCCAGTACACCGTGATCCAGACTGCCCGAGTCGCCGCCGAGGATGCGATTCGCCGCATCACGGCGTTTCCCGATGCCGACGTCCCGAACAAGTCCTTGCTGATCGCCACATCACACGCTTACGCCGGCTACAGCTATGTGATGCTCGGGGAGTTGTTCTGCGAAATGGTCGTCGATGGCGGACCGTTGATGACTCCGGATGAAGTGCTTCGGAAGGCCGAGGAGCATTTCACGAGCGCCATCGACGTCGCCGGTTCCGTGGGCAACCTTGAGATCGTTCACATGGCGCGGGTCGGGCGCGCGAGGGTCCGGTTGCATCTCGGCGATGGTTCGGGCGCGGTCTCCGATGCTCAGGTCGTGCCGGAGGGGTTCGTCAAGGTTGCGACGCGCGGGGACGACCATCCGCGGCGGTACAACAAAGGGTACTGGGAGTTACACGAATAAGACGGCGCACACGGTGGCCCCTAAGTTCCGAGACGTGGAGTGGAAAGGCGTTCCGGACCCGAGAGTCGGGGTCGAGTACAGCGCGTACTTGGAGCGATACGACCTTGACCACTACGTCCAGACAAAGTATCCGGCTTTCTCGTCTCCGATCCCGCTCGCGACCTGGGAGGAAGCCCAGCTCATCATCGCGGAAGTAACGGGGGGGGAGACGGCGGTGGGCATCATCAACGCGCTCCATCAGCGCGCAGGGCTGCCCAGCTATGATCCCGCGACGGACGGCGACATCACGGAGCACACAATCCAGGAACGGAGCCGAGAGCTCTTCCTGGAGGGCGGGCATCGCTTGAAGGACATACTCCGGTACATGGGAACGCCCTACGAGATCTCGGTGGATACGGGCATCGATCATTTTGGTCGTGAATACGGGCCGACCACATGCTGGCCATTGCCGAACGTGGAGCGGCACAACAATCCGAATCTTCAGATCACCGGACAGTAATAAGTGCTGGTCGAGAGAGCCGCGGTCGGCGCAGCCGAAGATCGGCATCTGCCGTGCGGCGCGCCGAAGGCGCGTCCTTTCTCCGGTCCCGAGATCACTCACGTCGATTCGATAAAGGGGAGGCATCATGGGCGGCTGCGACCTTGATAATGGTGTCGTAAAGGCGAGGCTCGGACCGCTCACCGCCCTGTTGCTTTCGATTGCCGCCGGGCCACTCCCCATCGCCGCGCAGGGGACCACGGCCATCGTGGGCGCCACCATCATCGACGGAAACGGAGGCCGTCCCCTCGCCGACGGCACCATTGTTGTCGAGGGAACGCGGATCGTCGACATCGGTCCCCGCGCCGCCGTGGCCGTTCCCGACGAAGCCCGTGCACTCGACGGCAGGGGCAAGTTCGTCATTCCTGGACTCATAGACACGAACGTGCACATGTCGCTGGCGTTCAGTTGGGACGAGACGAATGCCCGGTACTGGGATCGACACGAAGAGCTGATCCTCCAGGGAGCCCAACTGCAACTGAAGTACGGTGTGACGAGTGTGCGGGACAGCTATGGCGCGCTCCTGCCGATGATCCGTGTGCGGGACGCAATCGAGCGAGGCGAGGTGGTAGGGCCGCGGATGCATGTGGCCGGGAACATCGTCGGCTGGGGCGGCCCGTATTCCAGGACGTTCTCGTGGAGGTCCGAGAACGAGCTCACCTATTTCCAGGAGCAGGTCAACGACCACATCACCCTGGCAAGTGGTGAGGAGCTAATGCACATGACGCTCGACGAACTCCGGGCTGCCATGAACAACTACTTGGACAAGGGACCGGACTTCATCAAGTACGGCGGCTCCTCGCACGGGACGTATCCGTCTCTGATCGGTTTCTCGCCCGAGGCACAACAAGTCATCGTAGAAGAGACGCAGAAGCGCGGACTCGTGGCCGAGATCCACACGAAAGGGTTTGAAGGACTCAAGCTCTCGATCCTCGCCGGGATCGACCTCATTCAGCACCCGGACGCGGTAGGCTATCGCGAGATCACCGACGAGCTGGTGAAGCTGATCGTCGATCGGGGCATCATCTGCTCGATGTTACCCAACAAATACACGGGCGAGGTCTGGCGAAACTATCTCGAGGAGCGTGAAGCGGCACGGAAGAAGTGGACGGAGCTCAGGAACACCCGCAAGGCGCCGCTTACATCTGCGGAAATCCGCCGGATGGTCCAGGAAACGGGGTGGGAGCATCCCGAAACGGTCCTGGGCCAGGACCTCGAGATGAGGCGCCGCAACGGCAAGAAGCTCATCGAGGCGGGGTGCATCGTGACGGTGGGCGCCGACAATCTGCTGTTCGGAAGTGGCGGAGGCGCGCCGGAATTCCGGCGCGAGTTGAATCGGACCGACCACCTGGATCCCGGAGTGGGGACGATCCGGGCTATCGAGGGACTGGTGGAGCTGGGGATGACTCCCTCAGACGCCCTGGTGGCCGCCACGAGGAACGGCGCTCTCGCCTTCAAGGCATTGGACGAGTTCGGAACGCTGGAAGTGGGGAAACTGGCAGACCTCTTGGTCCTGTCGGCCGATCCGCTCGCCGACATCTCAAATCTTCGGAAGCTCGAAACGATCATGAAGGAGGGCCGCCTGATCGACCCCGATTCGCTTCCTACGGATGCCGTCACTCCCGATTGGGAGAGGCGCCGCATCACACTGAAGAAGGAGCGTCTCTAGCGGACTACCATGGAGCCGTCGTGCTGTCCGTTGCAGGGCGGCCGCAGGAGCGGATGGACCGTACCAGTCCACCCCGGCCTCGGCGGAGCTACAGGAGGTGTGCCATGATGATGATGACCCGATCGTGCGAGCACGTCCGGGCGTCGGTCCTCGTCGTTTTCCTCACCGGATCGCCGCTTTTCCTCGCATCACCGCCAAGCGCGGCCCAGTCGACCGAGGCTGCGACGGCAATTGTCGGGGCCACGCTGATCGACGGGAACGGGGGCCCGCCAATCCGCGATGCGACACTCGTCATAGTGGGGAAGCGGATCGCGGCTGTCGGTCCGCGCGTTTCGGTGACGGTCCCGCCGAACGCGAGAATTATCGATGGGAGTGGGAAGTTCGTCACACCCGGGTTGGTCGACACCAACGTGCACATGTCCCCGATCAGTGGCCATCTCAATTACGCCCGCTACTGGGACAGGATCGAAGACCTGGTTCTTCAGGGGGTACAGCTCCAACTCAAGCACGGCGTGACGACCGTGCGGGACAGCTATGGTCCACTTTTGCCCATGATCGCGGTGCGCGACGCGATCAACCGCGGGGAGCAGATCGGCCCTCGGATGTACGTAGCGGGAAACATCATCGGATGGGAAGGGCCATCCGAACGCCGCCTGCGCGGGATCGGCGGGATCGCGGAATCCGAGCTCGGCTTTTTCGGGGAGCAATTGGACGATTTCTTCACCTTGGGTACCGGGGAAGAGTTGATCCACATGACGCCCGACGAGCTCCGGGTGGCGATCAACGGGTACTTGGACAAGGGACCCGACTTCATCAAGTACAACGGGACAGCCCACAGCTGGCCGGCGCGGATCGAGTTCTCGCCTCGGGCGCAAAAGGTGATCGTCGAAGAGACGCACAAGCGCGGTCTCGTGGCGGAAACGCACTCGACAACGCCCGAAGGGCTTTATCTCTCGATTCTTGCGGGAATCGACCTCATCCAGCATCCGGAAGCTTTGGGACTCCGGGAACTGACGGACGAGCTGGTCGACATGATTGTGGAGCGGGGTATCATCTGCTCCTTGTTGCCCAACAAATACACCGGACAAATCTGGCGGAACTACCTTTCTGAGCGTGAAGCGGCCAGGAAGAAGTGGGGCGAACTCAGGGAAAGCCGCAGGATTCCGCTTACGACCGCGGAGATCGAGCGGATGGTCCAGGAAACTGGGTGGGAGCACTCGGGAACGGTTCTCCGCCAGAACCTTGAAATGCGTCGAGTGAATGGTCAGAAGCTCATCCGTTCCGGCTGCACCGTGTCGGTGGGAGCGGATAACCTGCTGTTCGGCCGACCGGGTGTGGCGCCGGAGTTCCTGCGGGAAGATCACCCGGTGCCAGAGCACCTTGAGCCGGGCATTGGGACCATCATCGCCATCGAGGGGCTCGTGGAGTTGGGAATGACGCCGGCGCAGGCGATCGTGGCGGCGACGAAGAACGGGGCTCTGGCTTCCAAGGCGCTGGACCAGTACGGGACGCTAGAGGTGGGCAAGTTCGCGGATCTGCTGCTACTGGGCGGCGACCCGTTGGAGGACATCTCGAACATCCGTACGCTGGAGTTGGTGATGATGGAAGGCCGGATCGTCGACCACAGCAGCCTGCCGACCAACGCGCTGACTGGGCAGTGGCGGTCCCTCGGGACCGCCCGGTTCTGATGGAGGCGGGGCGGTCTTGACGAAACCCGGCGGAGGTCGGGGCGCCGGATCCGAACCGAGCCGAACGGCTGAGACCGATGGCGGGCACTAGGATGCGCTGGCCGACCGCGGGCCTTTTACCCCTGTTGTTGCTGACGGTACCGGCGGGCCTGACGCTGGGGGCCCAGGGAACGGCCGGGGTACAGCAGGCGGAGGGCGTTCGGAGCGACGACCTCTACCGCCTACGCGCCGTGGGCGACGTCCACCTCGCGCCGGACGGCCGGAAGGTCGCCTACACGGTCCTGAACCGCGACCGGCCGGGCCGGCCGTACAGCCAAGTGTGGATCATGGACGTCGCAAGCGGCGAAACGGCTCGGCTCGGTGATGCGGGTGCCGTGGCGTCCGGGCCGCTCTGGTCTCCGGACGGTCGCTGGTTGGCCTACGTCGGGCGCGATGGCCAGCGCTCTGGGCTCATGATCTCCCGGCCGGATGGGTCCGGCGCCACGCTCCTCGCGGAGGTCCGCGGCACGAACCACCCGCTGCCCGGCACGGGCGCGGCGGTCGCGTGGGCACCTGGGAGCGATCGGATCGCGTTCGTCTCGGCAACGCCCGGGCCCGAACCGGAGGAGGCGGGTGCGAGCGGCGACCCGATCGTGGTCCGGCGATACCTGTACAAGACGACGGGGTCCGACGGCGTTTCGTATTTCAGCGATAACCGCCGGCTGCACGTCTTTACCGTGGAGGTACAGACCCGGGCCGTCCGGCAGCTCACGGACGGCGTTCATCATGAGCACTCCATCGATTGGTCGCCGAGCGGCGAAGAGATCCTTTTTGTTTCCAACCGGGAGGCCGAGCCCGACCGCTTCTTCAACCACGATATCTTCGCTGTCCGGCTCGCGGATCGCCGAGTCCGACGCCTAACCAATCTGGAGAGCGTGGTTTACCGCCCCAAGTGGTCACCTGACGGGACGATGATTGCGTTCCAGGGCACGAAGCGCGGTTTGACCTCCTCGGAAACCACGATGGAGGATACCCACGTCTGGATCATGAGCGCGGATGGAACCGGACACCGGGAGCTAGGCGCGGCGATCGACAACCGGCAGGGCGCGCCCGCGTGGTCGCCGGATGGCCGCTGGATCTATTTCACGGTGCTGGAAAGGGGCGACATCCGCCTCTACCGCCTGCCCGTGCACGGTGGAGCGCCAGAGATCGTGATCAGCGAGCGGGGCCGCGTCGGCGCGTGGTCGATCGGGCCGGGCAACGCCGTCGCCTACGCGTTTCACGCCCTCGCGGACCTGGCCCAGCTTCATGTGCGGACCGATGGCGGGAGCCGGCAGCTGACGGATCTGAACGCGCCCCTGCTCGCGGACCGGGCGATCGCTGAGGTGGAGGCGTTCACCTTCGTCGCTTTCGACGGCCTGCCGGTGGAGGCCTTCGTGACGCGGCCCCACGGCGTCCGAGATGGCTCCCGGCATCCTATGATCGTCATGATCAAGGGCGGGCCCCACAGCCAGCAGGGCGCCATCTTCGATGCGAAAGCCCAAGCGTATGCCAGTGAAGGATGGGCCACGCTAATGGTTAACTACCGCGGCTCGACTGGTTACGGCCAGGCATTCACGGATGCCATTTTCGGCGATCAGAACGGGCGCGAGGCGAAGGATGTACTGCAAGGGACGGAAGCCGCGCTGCGTCGCTACCCGTGGCTCGACTCTGAGCGCGTCGGCGTGGAGGGCGGCAGCTACGGCGGCCAGCTCGCCAACTGGCTGGTGACGCAAACCGACCGGTTCCGTGCCGCCATCCCCCGCGCCGGCATCGCCAACCTCATCAGTTTCAATTATCTCTCCTACTACCACGACTACCTGGCGGTGGAATTCGGCGGCTTTCCGCACCAGGGCGACCTGATGGATGTACTCTGGCAGCGTTCCCCACTGAAGCACGTGGCCAACGTGAACACGCCGGTCATGCTGGTCCATGGGCTGAACGACCACAACGTCCCGCGGGCGGAAGCGGAGCAGTACTTCATCGCGCTCCAGGACGTGGGCGTCGAAACGGTGCTGGTGCTCTATCCTCGGGCGGGTCACGGGATCGCGGAGACGCGGCAGGTGGTCGATCTCACCGACCGGAGCATTGCCTGGTACCGCAAGCATTTCGAAAGCCCGGCGCCACGGCCGTGACGGGCGCCCACGAGCTTGAGGAGGCGCGAGACCGTGTTCTTGGACGTGCCCGTCATAGGGGCGGTGGCGAATCGCAAAGAGCGCGGAACGCCTTCCCTTCCGGAAGTGCGCGGAATACGTCAAACCCGCCTGGTCCAGTCGAGCGGAACCTGGCCTTGGAACACGCGGCCGCGCGTTGCCCTTTTCGCGGAAGGCTTCCTCGAGCTGCCCGAGCGTCGCGTTATCCAGATCGACGTTCTCGGCAACGTCTATGTAGGAGCTAATCGTCGCCTACCGGGTCGTCCTAAGTATGCAACTGTGCCACACTTAGGTCAAGGGTCGATGCGGCGCTCAACCGATAGGGTGTTCATGACCCAACCCGCCCTCGCAGGATTCGAAGGTTTCCACCCCCGCATCGATCAGCAGGCGAACCGCGCTCCGGATGCCGGCGTCCAGGCCCTCGATCTCGTCGATGTTCACCGCCATCCTTGATTGTAACGGCTCAAACTTGTAACGGTTGCGCGCCTACAACCCCCACTCCAATCTCCCCGGGCCTTGAAGGCCTCCTCGGGGGCGAGCATCGGGCTGGTCAGGCTTCATCACGCAGGGAGTAGCTCGCGCTCTGCCGTCCGCTCCTCTCGATCCTCGACCACCTCCGCCTTGCCCCCCTCGGGCCACGATTCGTCGGCGGCCCGAAGCGCCTCCCCAAGCATTCGCCCCGTCTCGCGACGCTGTTCGAGGGCTTCCGTAACGCTGTCCGCAAGCTTCCTCTGCGTCTTCAACGGTGGGAGCTTCGGCAGAGGAAGCCCGAGCAGAGCGGCCTCGTCTTCGATTCGTGTCCGGTTCGACGTTCCGGTGACTGTGCCGGCCACGAGCTCCCGAGCGTTCGGCGTCCTGAGCAGGAGCGCGAGGAAGCGGGGATCCACCTTCTTCACGGCGTCGTCCCGCACGCGGAGGATGTAAAACTCCTTCGACACGACCATGTCCTCCACGGCCGTGGTCGCATAGCCGACCGCCCCGTTCACGAGGTCGATCCCCGACACGACGATGTCCCCAGCCTTGATTAAGCGAAGGTCGGCCGTGCTGTACTGCGTGTCGGTGAGTTCTTTCGGCTTCACCTCACCGGTGTTCCGCTCCACGGTCGCGAAGTGGTAGATCCCCAAGGGGTCCTCGGGTGGCTCCCGCACTACAACCTCCGCAACATCTCCGAGGACCAGGTGATCGGCAGGAAGCGTCTCCCGGATCTGGCGAGCGGCTTCGTACGCGTAGTCGAGGCGTCCTCCGTCCTCGTCCTCACGTGGACTCCACCTAAGCCGAACGGAGAAAGGCATCCGGATCTTCTCGATCTTATTCCGGGCGGCCCCCCCCTGAAACGAGTGGCCCTTGTAGGACCCGCGAAGCGCCTCCTCATGCCGCTGATATGCGTCCAGCATGGCGGGCAACTCGCTCTCGTCAAGCTGGCCCGTTCGTGTGAACCCGATCTTCTCGATGTGCGCGTAGAAGATCGGTTCGACCTGAACAACCGTAGGATCCGGCTTGCGGTAGAGGTACAGGAGAGATGTCTTCGCCGTGGTTCGCGCCTGGTACCAGAATGCGTCGCGGTAGAAGCTGAACACGGCCTTGATGAAGTAGTGCTTGCGGATGTAGCGGCGGGTGGCGGCATACTCGGGCGTATTGAGGATCGCCTCGTCAACGATGATGGCAACTCGGCCGCCCTTCCATTCCTCGACCGCACCGGGATCGCGATCAGGCTTCAAGTAGTCATGAATCGCGGCGAGGAAGAGGGCGCCGCCCTTCGCGGTGGTCCCGAGGACCTCGTACGTACCCGTCCCGGCGGACAGGGCGGCCTCCGCCTCGGCCTTCCTCTCGTGGTGGTACTCGATCCATCGCTCCGCTTTCGCCTTCTCGCCGTCGTCCTCATCCCGGACGGCCGACTCATAGCGCTCCTTCCACTCGCTGACCTTCAACGCCGCAGATGCGATGACGTCGTGCTCTGCGTATCCACCGGGCAGCAGCGGAAGCCGGCGTTCCATCCAGGCGCCGGCATCGGTGACGCTCGATTCCTTCCGATCAACGAGATCAGAAGCGTACGCCTGGTAGCTCATCTCACCGAGCGGAGGGTTGGTGAGACAGGCGTCGATCGCCGACTCGATGGTGCCGGTCCCCCCGGGAAACACGTCCAGGTCTGCGAGAAAGAGACCGTTCTCGTGGCGGATGTTCGATTTCCCATCGCCATGGATGTACATGTTCATCTTGGCGATGGTGACGATCCAGTCATCAGCGTCGGTCCCGAGAAGCTGACGGGCATGGATGGACGCGACCACCTCTGCGCGCTTCTTGCCCGACACCTCGTCAGCGCGATCCCGCATGACCTCCATGCTGTTCGTGAGGAACCGCCCCGTCCCGGCCGCCGGATCAAGCACCACCTCTTCGGGCCCCGGCCGCGTCACGTCAACGGCGAACCGAACGATCGGCTCCGGCGTGAAGAACTGTCCGATGCGGTTGTCCTTCTCGGCTCGACGGGCGATCGCCTCAAAAACGGCGCCCAGGGCGTCAAGGTGCGTACCGCGAAATCGGTACCTCTCAAGCAGGGGCAACGCCTTCTCCTGGACGAAGTCGTCGGTGATCTGGCGGGGCAGGCTGACGCCCGCGAGAATGCCCGCCTCTTCGACGTCAGGGTCGAGCCCGATCTCCTTCACGATCAGGTGCTGAAGTGACCGGTCAGCGTACTCCTTGCGGTCGTGGGCCGAGAGCGACTTCCGGTAGTCCGCGAAGCCCTTCTCGGTGAACCGGTTCTCTTCACCGGCCGCCTCCCGCTTTTCTTCGTACAGCTTCACAAACATCACGTAGACCAGCGCCTTCATGGCCGGGAGTCCCGTCACGTTCCGGTGCCGAAGAAGGTTCTCCAGGCGCTGGACGTCGGTCCGGAGGGCCTCCTGCTCGAGCTGAACGCGTTGCCGAACCTTCGCGGCGACGAAGCCCTCCATGAGGTCATCCTCGGCGAAGACGGTCTTCTGGAGCTTCTCCAGTGCGACGACGTCATCCCCGATGTTCTCCCACGCTCCGAACCAATCATCCCACCTCACTGCTGGAAACCGATCCTTCGCTGTCTCGGCGAGTCGCTTGAGAGCCTGCTCGAGAGAGCGGAGATCGAGAAAGAGCGAGCGACCACGCTTCCCGACAGCGGCGCGCGCGCTGTTCTCCTCCCGTATTGCGCGGATGATCCGGTCGGGGGTAGCCCAACACGTGAACAGGAGGTGGGCGGGCTTCCCGGTCTCCTGCTCGACCAGATCGCGATGATCTCTGATGGCTAAGTACTCGCTCGCGGCGTCAGCCCCGCTCCGCGACGCCACCTCGACCACCACCACAAGGTCCCCGAGGTCGATCACCCCGTCCGGTCGCCCGGGGCGACCGTCATGGTCAACCGCCGAGCCCCGCTTCCGGAGTGCCGCGGCGAAGTCGGCCAAGACAGCCTCTTCAAGATCGACCGGGGCGAGGCTTCTGTAGCGCTATTCGTTCATGTGATCCATGCCTCGAGAGCACGTGCAATCCGGCCGGGACGCCAGGGCTGGTCCGTATAAGTGTTGGTCTGGGCCTACTTTCTGGGATTGAAGGTCCCAGGACTGCCGGCCACAGCCGGCGCCCAAGTTACCATTGGACCGTGAAGTCCAACAAGAAACCCCGGAACCGGGTGGAGACCTGCTTGAATTGTTACAAACGAACTGACCCACTACCGGGGTTCGAATCCCTCGCCCTCCGCTCGAAACAAGTGATTGGAGGACGCCACGTCCCGAGCTGGTGCGGGGACCATCGCCGGCCGGAGCCGGGGTAGCGCCCGGTAGCCTCCCGGCCAGCCCGTTCTCCCTTCAATCCATCACCGCCAGCGCCCGGTTCCGCAGCTGAGCCCCATACCGGCTCCGATGCGCTACCTTCCGCTCGATCAACCGCACGACTTCCGTCCCGAAGTCGACGCCCTCCAGCTTTCCGGCAGCGTTCAGGCCCCCGGCGCTGATGGCGTTGATCTCGACCAGCTTGTCCCCGACGATATCGAGGCCGACGTCGAAGATCCCGTCCGCGAGAAGTCTGGGCCGCACGATCTCCGCGATTTCCAGGATCCGCGGGGTGATCTCGGCCTTCTGGGGCTGGCCCCCGGCGGTGAAGTTGCTGCGGAAGTCTCCGGATTCGTTGACCCTGCGGACCGCCGCGTACTTGCCCTCGCAGATCAGAGGTTTCCCGTTGAAGAGGAACAGCCGGGTATCTCCTTCCTTGGCAGCGGGGAGATATTCCTGGGCGATGACGTAGCTGTAGCGCGTGATGGACTGCACGATCTGCTTGATGTTCGCGGCGTCCTTCTTCAGCAGGTAGACGTCCTTCCCGCCGTACCCGCGCAGCGGCTTCAGCACGATCGAGCCGTTCTGCTCGGCGTGGAAGCGAACGATGTCGTCGTGTGTTCGTGTGATGATCGACCTCGGGCGGATCGATTCCGGGAACTGCTCGAGGTACATCTTGCTTACCACGTACGAGAGTGTGTGTGGATGACTCAGCACGATGACGCCTTGGACAACCGCGACCTGGCCGAAGACGAATCCCGCCTCGTACTCCCACGGCCGGCTCTCGATCGCTTCGAAGGGGTTGTAGCGGAGATAGAGCACGTCGAGATCGCTGAAGGTGATGCCGACGCGCTCGGTCGCCTTGTCCTGGATCGCCGCGATGAAACTCTCCTGGCTATCACCACCGCCGGGGAGAGCCTTGCGGGCGATGGCTGCGATGGGGCCATCGGACCGATACGTGAGGTCGCCCACGCCGATCATGTACACGGTGTGTCCCATCATGGCCGCCGCGCGTGCGATCACGGTAGTCGCGGCGGCGGGAACCTCCGAGTCCACGTCGTTGACCAGCAAGCCGATCCTCATGCGGTCTCCGGACATATCAGCTCCGCTAGGGAGATCCCACGCCGCACGGTATCGAGACGGTCTCGAGCCTCGGGTGATTCGAGGACTCGGGGGAGCAGGGGCGGGTCGCTGAGCACGCCACGGTACTGCAACTCTTCGATGACGGGAACGTGCTTCAGGGCGAGCTTCCCGGCGTAAAGAGGAGCCAGCTCGCCGCCGTGCTCGAGGTATTTCAGGAGATTGACCAGACCACGCAGGTAGATGAGGTCGCGGGTGAAGCCGCCGCAACGGTGTACCCGCATCGCGATGTGCCACGCGCCGCCGGCCGAGTAGCCGTACTCGCGATGGAGCAAGCGGAAGGTTTCCACGAACTCTGCCCCATCCTCGACCGAGCGGGCCGCGATCACCCTGGCGGCGAGTAGCCGCATGCGCAGTGAGTCGAGTCCGCCGGCCAGATATTCGGCCAGGACCGCCAGGCCCTCCTGAAGCTCGTCGTAGCCGGCAAGGCCGAGAGAGAGCTGTTGCAGCGGCTGTGCTCGCCCGTTCACGTAGGTGAGCACGTGAGTTCCGACCTCGTGATGAAGGAGGGGCACCACCCTTTCCGGCCGGAGCTTCAGATCCTCGCCGATCATTAGGTTCCCCTCGGAAACCATGAGTCCTATGATGTCGCGGCGGACCTCGATACGATTGTCGATAGCCGGGTAGTGCCGGGAGTAGTACGCCAGCTCCTCCTCGGCCGCTTCGCGAAAGCCGTTCGCGTCCACCCACTCCCCCCGTTCTTTCGGGGGAGTCCTGACGCTGGCGAGAAGACCTTCCGCGACCTGGTGGAGGAGGTCGTCGACGGCTCCATAGAGCCGCTGGCCGCTGTACCGGAAGCTGGGCGCACCTCGCTCGCGCAGCATGCTGAACTGCGTATCGAGCTCCTGGCGCTTGTCTTCGAAGAGATCCGCCATCGCAGGGTCATCGATCGTCTCGATCTCGATCGAGAAGAGCCGTCGCTTCAGTAGATCGGGATCCACGCGGAGGAGGCGATAGTGGAACTCGGGGTTCTGATCGAAGCCGTCGGCCCGAAAGCGTTCCCATGCTTCGTCGGAGTTCACGGGCGAGGTCAGCAGGAGCAGATCGACGGAGTGCTCGATCGCGTACAGCGAGCGGTCGACTTCCCAGACCGCGTCCGGCAGGGTGCGGGTGCCGAGCGCCAGGTGATTCTCGACCTTCGACGACGTCTGGACCCGGACGAACTCGTAGAGAGCCTGACGCAGTGCCCGGGAGAAGCTGTGCTGGACGCGGCGCAGGAAGCGGGGGTACACGTCGCCGGTCTCGGGGTCCCGATAGATCGGCGGAACCTCGAGTCCGAGGAGGAGGACCTCCGTCCGCCAGCTTTCCTCGACGGAGAGCAGGGGCGCGAGGCCGGGAGGGTGTCGCTCGTCGGTGATCTCGCGAACCACTTCGAGCTCGGGCCACAAGTCAGACAGAGCTTCGAGAGCGTCGGCCAGCTTGCCGACCGTCTCGGGAGCGGGTCCTTCCGGAGCTCGGACGATGAAGCGGCCGCTTTGCGGGTCCGCGGAGGACCAGATCTCGAGCACCAGGAATGCGCCGTGCGCGATCGACCCCGCCTGGGCGAGAGCACCGACGAGCGTATAGACCTCGGCGGCCTCCTGCGCGCGCGAAATCAGGTAAGCTGCCTCGCCCGAGACGAGTCGCGCGGTCCCGCGATCTGGCCGGTCCGGCGGCTCACGGTACACGATGAGGTAGGGAAGACCGCGGTCGATGCTGAGCACGCCTCCGGCGGACAGCGAGCGCCGCACACTTTCCTGACTTTGAAGCCTCTCCAGGATCTCGTCTATCATCTATCGAGCGATTCGCCTCTATAGGAGATCAGAGGAGGTGTCTGGGCATCACAGTAATGGACTGGCGCAGATCCCGGGCCTTCCCCGCGCCAATCGGTGCAGGAGTTGCTCATAGCCGGTCGCGGAAGACTCGCTGGGAAGGGCGGGACTCGCGGCGAATCACAGGGGCGATCGGATGCGAGAGCTGTTCACGATCGGTGTCGAGGAAGAGTATCAGGTGGTGCAGCCGGGCACGGGTGAGCTCCGCAGCCGGGCGGGCGTCGTGCTGCAGGCTGACCGGAGCGGCGAGCTCGAGGGGGAGGTGCAGGATACGATGCTGGAGATCGGCACCGAGGTTTGTGTGGACGCGGCGGAGGTCGCTGACGGCTTGCGGAAGCGGCGCTTTCAGGCATCCGCGGCGGCGGCGGCGGAGGATCTCGAGATCCTGGCGGCGGGAATGCATCCGTTCAGTGGCTGGTGGGGTCATGAGCTGACCGATGCCGACCGACCACGGATGCTGAGCACCATCTTCCGGCAGCTTCTTCGGCAACAGCACGTCTGGGGGCTGCACATTCATGTGGCGCTGCCGGAGAAATACGATCGTGTAGTAGTGATGAATACCGTTCGCGCCTTCGGTCCCCACCTGCTCGCGCTCTCCTGCAGCTCGCCTCTGCACCTTGGCGAGGATACCGGATTCGCCTCGTTCCGCAACGTCGCATGGCGCGGTTACCCCTTCACCGGCGCCCCCCCGCGCTTCGCCTCGACGGCCGAGTACAACCGGTTCATGGATCTCCTGTTACGCGCCCGAGCCGTTCCGGACGAGCGGACGGTCTATTGGAGCAGCCGGCCTAGCGCGCGTTACCCAACGCTCGAGCTTCGGATCTGCGACGCCTGTCCGCGGTTGGCGGACGCGGTCGCCATAGCGGCTCTCGCCCGTGCGCTGGTCGTCGCGGGAGCCGAGGACAAGCTCACGCCCCTGGCCTCCTCGCTTTCCGCCTCGCTTCAGGACGAGGTCCTCACCGAGAATGAATGGATTGTCGCTCGCGACGGGTTGGATGCAACACTGGTCGCACCGGAAAGAGCGGAAGACAGCATACCTATACGGGAGGCGATCGAGGCGCTACTCGAGGTGGTGGGGCCGATCGCCGCTTCGTTCGGCGACGCAGACGCGATTCGCGGCGTGGAGGCGATCCTGCGAACCGGAAATGGTTCGGACCGCATTCGAGCCCGCTATCGTAAGACGGGGAGCCTGTCCGATGTAGTGGAGTGGCTGGTGGGCGAGACCAGGGTGGGAACGGGAATCGACCGCCGAACCCGGGGCCGACACCTCCCGACTCGCTGAGCCCTCTGGACGCGCGAACATTAGACCTTTCCTGGCCATCACCACCACGATGGATCCGCAGTGCGGGGATTACCAGCAGCCACCGATCGCCCTCTATGCCAACTATCTCGCACTCCTTGAACGGGTTGGCCTCGTGCCGGTGTTCGTCACGCCGGGGCACACTGACGTACCGATTCGAAAGTTCAGGACGGTTCCACCGCCGGCAGCACGGGCGCGAGCGGGATCCTGGCCGCACGCAGGAAGGTCTGGACGGCTGTAATCGGGACGGAGAACGTGATCCCGTAGTGGATGCGCGCCGCCCGCTCGAGGTAGAGCGGGCCTTCGTACGGCACCAGCATGCCCTCCTCGTCGAGGTCGCGAGTCTGCGGGAACAGCAGGTATTCGGTTTCGGCGGATGCGGACGACGCGAGGCCGACCCACTCCAGCGCAGCGGTCTCGGCGCGCACGGCCAGGATCAGTCCGCCGCTGATGCCCCGGTTGAACAGTCCATCGAGCAGAAAGGCGTGACTGGGCGTGCGGTCGGGATCGCTCACGATCGCGCGCGTGACCATCTTGTATCCGCCCGGATAGCCGAGCACGTAGACGAACGAGGCCCACGACAGACGCGCGGCGTCGCCGCGCCGGACCCGCAGCACGTCGACCCCCCGGATCGGTTCTCCCGCCGAGAACTGCACCCGCAGTGCGGCGAGATCGTTCGCTCGATCCTGAGCCACAACGCTGAACGCGCGCGTGCCGGAGACGTCCACAACGATGTCGGTGCGGCTCCTCAGGATCGCCACGCTCTCCACGTAGCGGCGCTGCGGGCGCGCCCCCGAGCGCGGCAGGGGCTCGGCATAGTGGACGACCAGAGTGTCGGGCAGCCGGATCACGTGCTCGTTGGTGAGCAGCATCACGCCGCCCGCGCCAGCCGAGACGACCGTCGCCGTGCCCGCCTTCGTGTGGTCGAACGTGTAGCGCTCCGTCGCGCGCGAGTACGTGGCGGGGCTGGCGAGGTCCGCGTCGGTGATGCTGTCGGCCAGCGAGAACCGGTGCGTGCGGTAGATCCCCGTGACCTGGATCCGCTTCACGGCCCGGAAGATCCGCTCGATCTCGGCGGACGTGTCGCGGATCGGCGGACTCGTCTGATAGTACGCTTGCGGCCCGCGGTCCGTCATGACATACGTCCGCGCGCACCCGACCGACGTCAGGATGGTCGAGCATGCCAGGATGACCGGCAGCGCGCGGCGCCCGCTAGCACGCGTACCCGTCGATGGCCGTTCCGGTCTGATCACGACGACACTCCGTCTGTCGCTCGCAGCCGAGATCTGCGCGTTGCTCCCGGTTGAAGATTGCACGCTTCGCGCCGGAAGCAAGGTGGCGTGGACGGACCTCCGATTCCACCGCGGTTACGCTGCACGGGCTTGCCCCTCCGGCGCCTCCTCCAACCCTTCCTCTTGACAGCGACAGGAGCGGCCGGCATCTTACCTCTCGACAGCTGGAGAAAACCGCCAGCCTCTCGGATCGTGATCGCGCGCACGCAGACGGATGCCCTGCGGGGCTCGCTGGACCTGCTGGTCCTGAAGACGCTCTCACTGGAGCCGATGCACGGGTGGGGCATCAGTCAGCGGGTGCAGCAGATCTCGAAGGGCATGCTGGAAGTGAATCAGGGCTCGCTCTATCCGGCGCTGCAGCGCCTGGAAAAGGACGGCCTGATCACGAGCGAGTGGGGCACGACGGACAACAACCGCCGCGCGCGCTACTACCGACTGACGGCGGCGGGCCGGCGCGCCCTGGGCGCCGAGCTGGAGAGCTGGCGTCGCTTCGCGGCGGCGCTCGAGACGGTGCTGCGTACGACGTGAGTGCTCCCGTGCGACGCCCACGCCGCGTCGGATGACGCCAATGCGATGGATCGACGCCGCGCGTGCGCGGCTGCGGCTGCTGTTCGCGCGGGGCTCGGCCGAGTCGCGCATGCGCGACGAATTCCGTTTCCACATCGAGATGGAGATGGAACGTCTGATCCGCAACGAAGGCCTGGCTCCAGCCGAAGCGCGGCGGCGCGCGCTGGTCGCGGTCGGCGGCACCGAACGCTATGGCGAGGAGCTGCGAGAGGGCCGCGGTTTCGCGTGGTTGAGCGGACTCCCGCTCGATCTGCGGCTCGGCCTGCGCATGCTGGTGAAGCATCCGGGCCTCGCCATCATCGGCGCGCTCGGCATGGCGGTCGCCATCGCCATCGCGGCCGTGTCGTTCGGGATGATCTACGCGATGATGGACCCGTCGCTGCCATTGAACGAGGGCGATCGCGTGGTCATGCTGCAGAACCTGGACACGCGGCTGAACAATCCGAACCGCGCGACGCACCTGCACGACCTCGGCACGTGGCGCGAGCAGCTGACCTCCGTCGAGGATCTCGGCGCGTTCCGTACAGTTGGCCGCAACCTGCTCGAGGGCGACGGCGAGGCGGAACTCGTCCGCGTCGCGGAGATATCGGCATCGGGCTTCACGCTCGCTCGCGTGCCGCCGCTGCTCGGCCGGCCGCTGCTCGAGTCGGACGAGCGACAGGGCGCGCCCGACGTCGTCGTAATCGGCGAGGAGGTGTGGCGGAACCGGTTCGCGGCGGAGGCGGACATCATCGGCCGGACGATCCGCCTCGGCACGACCTCGCACACCGTCGTCGGCGTCATGCCGTCCGCGTTCCGCTTCCCGCTCAACCACCAATACTGGCTGCCGCTGCGGCTGAACGCGGCGGACTACGCGCCTGGTGCGGGTCCATCGCTCGATGTGTTCGGCCGCCTCGCGGATGGCGCGAGCATGGCGCATGCGCGTGCGGAGGTGGAGACGATCGCACGACGCCTGGCGACGTCGCAGCCCGAGGTCTACGCGACGATCCGGCCGCAGGTCTTGCCGTACACGTACACGTTTGTCGACATCGACGAGCCCGCCATAGCATGGGCGTACCACCTGCTCCAGGTGCTGATCACACTGTTGCTGGTCGTCGTCGGCTTGAACGTCGCGATTCTGATGTACGCGCGCACGGTGACGCGACTGGGCGAGATCACGGTGCGCACCGCGCTTGGCGCGAGCCGCCGTCGCATCGTGCTGCAGCTCTTCGCGGAGGCGCTCGTGCTGTCGAGCGCGGCGGCGGTGGTCGGACTCGCGGTGGCCGGCGTCGTGCTCCAGCGCCTGAACGAGCTGCTGCGCCGCGAGGTCGGCGGCGAGCTGCCGTTCTGGTTCGATGCCGGCCTCTCGCCGGGACTGGCCGCGTACGTCGCAGCGCTGGCGGTGGTCGCGGCGCTGATCATCGGCGCCGCGCCCGCGCTGAAGGCGACCGGTCGTCACATCCAGGCGGGGCTGCGGAGCCTCGGCAGTGGTGGCAGCGGCATACAGCTCGGGCGCACGTGGACGCTGCTGATCGTTACGCAGGTCGCGATCGCCATGGCCGTTCTGCCAGCAGCCGTGCACCATGCGATCGTGTCGGCGCGCTTCGGCCTGGCGGAGCCCGGCTATCCGGCGCGCGAGTTCCTGCAGGCGTGGCTCGCCATGGAGCGGCAGGAGACGCCGCCGACCTCGCAGGCGGACGCGTACGAGCGCGAGTTCACGCAGCGGTTCGCGCGGGCGACGTCGCAGCTCATGGATCGTCTCCATGCCGAACCCTCCGTAGCGCACGCCACCTTCGCGCAGCGCCTGCCCGGCGCGGAGCTCCAGATCCGCGTCGACATCGATACAGTGACCGGGGGAGCGGGCCGCACCGTGGCCTGGAATCGCGTCGCGCCGGAGTTCTTCGCCGCGTTCGATATGCCGCTCCTCGCCGGGCGCGGCTTCGACGCCGCCGATGCGAGCGAGGCGTCGATGGCGGTGGTTGTCGACCGCACCTTCGTCGAGACGGTGCTCGGCGGCGGCAATGTGCTGGGTCGGACCGTGCGCCACAGCGCAGCCGCACGTGAGCGTGACACGGAGCTCACGGCGGACTCGGTCTTCGAAATCGTCGGCGTCGTGGCCGACTTCCCGCTCGGCGACCGTCCGCTCGGACGCCTCGGCACCATCTACCGTCCGCTCGCTGCGGGTCAGGCGTACCCGACCGTGCTGGTCGTGCGGCTGCGCGGCGAGGACGCGTCCGGTTACGCGAGGCGGCTGCACACCGTGGCAATGGAGACCGACGCGAGGCTCGAGCTGCACGAGACGATCGCGATGGATGAGGCGGGTCGGAGCTGGCAGAGCATGATGCGCATGGCCAGCCTCGGCATCCTGCTCGCCACGCTCAGTGTGGTCCTGCTCGCGGCCGCCGGGATCTACGCGATGATGTCGTTCGCGGTCGCGCGACGCCGGCGCGAGATCGGCATCCGCGCTGCGCTCGGCGCGCCGCCCGCGCAGCTCCTGCGCGCAGTGTTCTCGCGGGCCGCCGCGCAGATCGCGCTTGGCGTGCTGGTCGGGCTCGCGCTCGCGGCCGCGCTCGCCGTGGTAATCGAAGAAGGGGCGTACGCTGCACTGCTCGCGCCCGTCGCGGCACTGATGCTGACCGTCGGACTGCTCGCGGCCGCGGGACCGGCCCGCCGCGGGCTCAGCATCCAGCCGACCGAAGCGCTGCGCGAGGAATGAGCGGCATGGGCTGGATCGATGCCACGCGTGCGCGGCTGCGGCTGCTGTTGGCCCGGGGCACTGCGGAGTCGAGGATGGAGGAGGAGATGCGCTTGCATCTCGAGCTGGAAGCAGAGCGGCTCGCGCGGGAGGAGGGCCTCGACTCTGAGGAAGCGTGGCGGCGCGCACGCGTCGCGTTCGGTGGACAGGACCGCTACCGCGAGGAGCTGCGTGATGGCCGTGGCCTCGCGTGGCTCTCGGGCCTGCGGCTGGATCTGAAGCTCGGCGTGCGGATGCTGCTGAAATTTCCGGTCCTCACGCTCGCGAGCGTGCTCGCGCTCGCGGCTGCCGTGGCGCTGGCGGCGTCGTGGTTCCAGTTCATGAGCAACATGGCCCTGCCGCGGATTCCGCTGGCGGACGCCGATCGCATCGTCACGCTTCGGAACCTGAACCTCGCGTCGGCCGATCGAGATTTCTCGGGTGAGCCGAGGTCGCTGCACGACTTCGAGCTCTGGCGCGAGGAGCTCGAGTCGATCGAGCACCTCAGCGCAGCCTCGCCCGTGGAATACACCGTGAGGACCGAAGTCGGCCGCTTCGGCACGCTCGACGGAGTGCGGGCGACGCCGTCGATGTTCCGGGTCGCGCGAGTGCAGCCCCTGCTCGGACGCAGCTTCACGGCTGCGGATGATCAGCCGGGTGCCGCGCCGGTCGTCGTGATCGCGTATTCGGCGTGGCAGCGGCTCTTCGATGGCGACCGGTCGTCGATCGGTGAGACGGTCCGGCTCGGATCGGAGTACGCGACGGTCATTGGCGTCATGCCGGAAGGCTTCGGCTTTCCGTTGAACGAGGAGATCTGGGTACCGCTGCGCGAGAGCGCGCTGAACTACGCGCGGCGCGAAGGCCCGCCCATCAGGATGTTCGGCCGGCTGGCGGCCGGCTACAGCTTGGAGCAGGCCGAGGCCGAGCTCGCAACCATCGGCCGGCGGAGCGCCGAGGCGTTCCCCCAGACGCACGAGCACCTGCGTCCCGAGGTCCGCCGCTTCGGACCGGGCGGCTGGGAATCGACCGCCGCCGTCGTGCTCAACGTCCCGTTCCTACTCTTCCTGATCGTCGTGAGCGCCAACGTGGCGACGCTGCTGTTCGCGCGCACGGCGACGCGGGAGAGCGAGATCGCGCTGCGCAGCGCGCTCGGCGCGAGCCGCCGCCGCATCGTGGTCCAGCTCGTCGCCGAGGCGCTGGTGCTCACAGCGCTGGCCACCGCGCTGGGTCTGGCCGCTGCGCGCTGGGGGATTGGAGCGGGCATGGACCTGTTCTGGGAGGTCCAGCAGATGAGGCCGCCCTTCTGGTTCGACGCGGGCCTGTCTGCCCCGACCGTCCTCTATGCAGCCGCCCTCGCCCTCTTGGGTGCGCTCATTATCGGCGGCATTCCCGGGCTCCGCGCCACGCGCCCGCAGTTACGGAACCGTCTCGCTCAGCCGGGGGCCGGCGGCTCGGGGATGCGGTTCGGCGCCGTCGCCACGGGCGTGATCGTCGTGCAGGTCGCGCTGTGCGTCGCGTTCATTCCCGTGGCGATCATGAACGGCCAGGAGCTGCTGCCGGACCGGAGCGCCAGCGACTTCCCCGCGGAGGCGTACCTCACCGGTCGCATCACGTATCAGCTCGAGCCGCAGGGGCCGGTCCGGAGCGCACAGGCCGGGCAGCAGGCAGACGAGCAGCAAACCGCGCAGCTGATTGACAACGTGCGACGTCGCCTCGCCGCCGAGCCCGGCGTCATCGCCGCGACGCGAGCCAGCCGGCTGCCCGGCTTCAACCATCCGATCCAAGCCATTCAGATCGATGGCGATTCGGCAAGGATCATCGAAGCGCGGCCGGTTGCCGTCGACCCGAACTTCTTCGAGGCCATGGATGCCCGAATCGTCAGCGGCCGCGGATTCAGCCAGGGCGACGTCGCGGCTGACAACGCCGTCGCCATCGTGGATCAGGCGTGGGCACGAGAGACGTTCGGCGGCCGGAGTCCGCTCGGGCGCCGCATCCGCTATCCCGATCGGGATGAGGAGCAGGGCAGCCGTTGGTACGAGATCGTCGGCGTGGTGGCGGGCATGGATCGCGCCGTCGGCCCGGGCACGCGGGTGGCGGTGTTCCACCCGCTGCGGCCGGAGGAGCATGCCTCGGTGCAGGTCTACCTGCGGACCGCGAGTCTCCCCGATGCACTCGCGCCGCAGGTGCGCGAGGTCATCACCTCCGTAGATGCTAGCCTCGGCGTCACGGACTTGAAGTCACTCGCGGAGGTGTGGCGACCCGTCGAGCGCTCCGACAGGTTCTTCGCCGCCGCACTCGCCGTCGTTGCCGCGATCATCCTGCTCTTCGCCCTGATCGGCATCTACGCCTTGATGTCCTTCGCCGTGACGAAACGCGCTCGCGAGATCGGCATCCGCGCCGCATTGGGCGCCAACCCGCGGCGCATCATCGTGGCCATCTTCTCGCGCGCAATGACCCAGATTGGGATCGGCGTCATAGCCGGCGCCGCGCTCGTCAGCCTCACGGTCGCACGCAGCCCGGAGGGAGTCCGCCTGGTCGGCGGCGTCGCCGCGGCGATCGTCGCGGTCGGGCTCATCGCCTGCGTCGTCCCCGCAATGCGGGCGCTCCGCATCCAGCCGACCGACGCCTTGCGGGCGGAGTAAGCGGGCCGCGCGCCGTTGGCTACCGCAACCACCCGAGGCCGTTGCGCGCCGGATTGCCGCCCGCCTCCGTCGCACCGCGAATCCACTCGTGCAGCGCACGAACATGGTGCCCCACATCCGAGGGACGAACAGAGCTCGCGTAGAACAGCACGCCGGCGAAGGGGATTCCCTGCTTTGCGTACGCCTCCACCAGCGGCGCGAAGTCCCGGTAGTTACGCGTGACGACGATGCGGCCTTCCTGTGCCGCCCAGCCAAGAATTTCTGGATCGTCGGCCTCGCTGAGGCCTACCTCGGCCACATGGACGATGTCGATCCGATCTGCGCGCAACTGCCTCAGTGCGGGAGCGTTGACGTGCTGATCGAAGACGAACCGCAGGACGGGCATCAGCCCTGGCGCGCAACCAGTCGCTCCAGTCGCTGATTCTGCTCGATCATCGTTTCGATCTCCTCGCCGAAACGCTCGGCGTAGCCCAACGCCTGATCGAGCACATCCCGACTCGCATACGGCGCGAAATGCTCGTAGAAGCCTTCGCGGTCGCCGGAGTAGTCCCGCCAGACCGCAACGACCTCCCACACATCAGGACCGCCACGGAGGCGGGCCCGGCGGCCCGAAACGCCGTCCTGAAAGGAAATGGCAGGGAATTCCTGCATGGCCCACCATTCCTCGGCGACACGGCGCAACCCAGTCGATGGTCGTTCGCCGTGCTCGCGCCAGAACGCTTCCAGCCTTTCCTTTAGCCAATCGTCCACTCGTGCACTCATGATTGCCATGAGACGCCCTCGATCGACGTATACGCCGTAAACGGCTTAAACATGGCGAGGAACCTAGACGTAGTCAAGCGTTGGCTCCACGCGACGCAAAGGGATCCTGGCGCCCCGGAGGCGGGGCGATTCCCGATTCAAGATCGGTCGCCGCCCGACGGTAGGCCAATAGAGCAGCACGCTGGACCGGTGGGTCGCCCCGCTACCGGCTGCTAGAGCCGATAGCGCACGAAAGTACGGATCTGGGCATAGTGCCAGTCGCCGTCACCGCCGGCGGGCGCCTCGAGCTGGCTCCGCTCGGCTTCCAGCTCGAGGCCGAGCTGCGTCCGCGCGTAGGGCGAGGTGGCGACGGAGCCCCACAGCCGGAGCGCCGGCTTCCAGCCGTCGAGCTCGCCGCCATGACGTTCCACGCGTTGCGCGCCCGCACCCGCGTCCAGCGCCAGCGTGAGATCGCCAGGATAGTGCTCGACGTACGCGGCGAGCTCCAGGACGTCGGCGCGGGCGGGCGCGAAGTAACCGGCGGACGTCGTACGAGCGTAGCCGAGCCGCTGCGCATTGGCGGACAGCTCGAGCAGCGGGGTGATCGCCGCGACGAGACCGGCGCCCGCACCGACGCGCTGGTTCGGCGCCTCGACCGCGCTGGCGATGCGGCCGAGTCGCGCCATGCCGCGCACGCCCAGACTCGCCACCAGCGGCAGCGTCGCCCGCACGCGGAGCTCGTCGACCACCGCTTCGTTCGCCACGAGCTCCGGTGTCGCCGTGATCACCGTGCGCGCGGCGCGGATCTCGGCACCGGTGAGCTGCCCGCTGCTGGCGCGCAGGAGGAGCGAGCCGACGGCGCTGTTCGCTCCAGCTCCCGCCGCGCCGAAGCGGACAAGGCCGACGTCCCCGCTGATGCGCAAGCCTGCGCGGGCAGGGCTGGCCAGACCGAGGCGCAGCGACGACGTCGCCGCGCCGATGCCTGCGCCGTGACTTTCGATCCGTGCCGCGCGGACCCCAAAGTCGATGTCGCCCGGCCCGACGATCAGCACCGCTGCGCCGCCGGTCAGGACCTGATTGCCGTCGGAATCGTGCGCCGCGCCGAGCAGCGGCTCGACGCGCGGCCGGATCATGGTGCGTGCGCGGCGGGCGCCGCCGATGAGATCCTCGTCGTCCGGCGCGAGCGCCAGTCCGCGCTCGTAGGCGTGCAGTGCGCTGCGAGGCCGTCCGCCCCGCAGCAGTGCATCGCCGTAGGCGAGGTGGCCCCACGCATCGCCGGGCTCGAGTTCGGCATAGCGCTGCAGGAGCTGGATCTGCTCCGTCGAGCCGCGGCGTGCGATGCGCCCGAGCTGGTAGAGCGCCCTCGAGCGGTCCGGATCGGCGCGCAGCACCTCCTCGTATACACGGCGAGCCTGCGCCGTGTCACGTGCGGCGAGCAGGCTGTCGCCCTGGGCGACGCGGCCGTCCTGAACGTTCTGGCCGGCCGCCACGCCCGCATCCAGTGCAGCGCAGAGCGCCAGGCCGAGCGCCAGAGACAGCCGCGTGGTGCTACGCCGCATACTCTTCGACCTTGGCAGGGGCCGACATCTCCGCGCCAAGCGGCGCCGGCACTGGATTCCGATGCCGTAGGATCGTGCCGGCGGTCTCCACGCCAATCAGCAGAGCGAACAGCGCGCCGACTGTCAGCAGCAGCATGGCGAGTGGCAGCACCTGGGTTGGCGCCTCCGCCGGGCCGGCGGCACCAGCGGCGGATACCGCCGTCGTCGTGTGCTGCAGCAGCCAGCCCAGCGCGCGACCCGTCGCAAAGAGCATGGCGATCATGGCCGCCGCGATACTCGTCTGCGGCAGGATGAGGCGCATGGGCGCGGCCGCACGGTCGCCTCGCACGCGCCGGATCAGCTGATGGACCGGCATCCAGAGCGCCGACAGCAGGTAGAAGACGCCACCGACACCCGAGCCTGGAAGTCCTACCGTCATGTCAGTGCCCTTTTTCGTATGTCATGAAGCGGCGGCCGAGTATCCACTCGGCGTAGGCCGCGCGCAGAAAGAAGATTGCGTTCACCGGCCTCAGCATCAGAAAGGCCGGCATGCTCGTCAGA
The DNA here is from genome assembly GCA_050732635.1 of Longimicrobiales bacterium. GTDB lineage: Bacteria > Gemmatimonadota > Gemmatimonadetes > Longimicrobiales > RSA9 > JBOHRE01. Next base: position 43,002 of record JBOHRE010000009.1, read on the forward strand.
GCGCGGCCGACCTCGCCGCGCTTCGCAGCGCCCCCGAGCACCGGGACTAGGATCGCCGGCAGATCGATGATGTAGCCGAGCAGGAACCAGGGGTTCTGCAGCAGGATCGCGAGCAGCGGCACGATGAGCAGGTATACGAAGGACGCGAAAACCGCGTCCCAGGTCGCGACCGCTACCGCCGATCGCAGATACGGCACCCCCAGGACGCCCTGGTAATGCAGCTGCACGTTCTGCACGAAGCCGTGCGACCAGCGTCGCAGCTGCTTCGCCACGGTGCGGAAGTCGTGCGGCTCGATGGGGTAACACACCGCCTCCGGTACGAAGCGGACAGCATGTCCGGCCTGATAGAAGCTCCAGGTCAGATCCATGTCTTCCGCCAGCGTACGGTTGGACCAGCCTCCGTTCGCGCGGAGCAGCGCCGTGTCGTACATCGAGAAGCAGCCGGATGAGATCAACGGACGGCGGTAGTACTCCTGAACCTGCTTGTAGAAGGTGAAGGCGAAGAGGTACTCCACGTACCGGCCGCGCTCCCAAACGCTCCGCACGTGCCTCGGCACGACGAAGCCGCACGCGGCGGCGACCGCGGCGCGCGGCGGCACGCAGCCGATCGACGGCTCCTCCAAGAACGCGGTCGCTAGCCGCTCGATTGCGTCCCGCGCCAGGACGGTGTCCGCGTCGACGGCCATGACGTAGGGCGTCTGCACGAGCGGCAGCGCGAAGGTCTGTGCGCCGGCCTTCGAGCCGGTGTTTCGGGGTGGCCGGACGACCGTCGCACCGTGGCCACGCGCGATCTCGCCGGTCCCGTCGGTAGAGCCGTCGTCAACGACGATGATCTCTGCCGGGGGCAACGTCTGCGCCTGCAGGCTCTGGAGGGTCTCGGGCAGCGACGCCGCCTCGTTATACGCCGGCACGATAACGGTCACACTCCGGCGCCCGTGCGAGTTCGCCACCATTGATTCCGCCTCGAAATTGCTCGTCTGCACATCGGCTTCCGTCTAAGACGAGCAATCGGTGCGTTGTGTCACCTCGGAGGCTGCCGGGCGGACCGATGGCCACGAGCGTCACGACCGCCACGGCGGTTTGACTGCGCGCCGTCCCACGGCGGTTGCGTCCTCTCTGATGTTTCGCTTTCTTGATCCCGGGACCCTCACGAAATCGCTTCCATCACGATCCAAGGTTCACCATGAACGTACGTGCGAAGCTGCTCTGCGTGCTCGCGCTGGCGACGGCGACCGCGAGCTGCGCGAGCGGCACAGCCGCGCCGGCCGGGGCGCGGCCGACGCCGACAGGGAACGGGCCGGCGGCAGGCCGGGCGAGCGAGAAGTCGATCGCCGAAGTGACCAAGGCGAGCCGTCGCCATGACGGGCTGTTCACGCTGTTTCAGGACACGGTCACCGGCGCCGTACACATGCTGGTGAAGCCCGACCAGCTCGGCCAGGAGTACATCTACTGGTCGTACACGGCCGATGGTGTCGTCGACGCGGGTCATTTCCGCGGCGCATTCGGTGACAGCAAGGTGATCGGGCTGGAGCGGCGCTTCGACCGGCTGGCGTTCGTGACGCAGCCGACGCACCTGTATTTCGATGCGTCGAGCCCGCTGGCGCGGGCGGAGGCGGCGAACGTGAGTCCGGCGGTCATCGGCATCGGCAAGATCGTGGCGCGCGACACGGCATCGGGCGAGCTGCTGATCGAAGCGAACGACCTGTTCGCGACCGAGGCGTTGCGGCAGGTGAAGCGGCCGACACCGCCGAACGCGAGGCCGGGCCAGTTCTTCAGCCTGGGCCGACTAAGCCCGGAGAAGACGGTGGTCAGCGGGATCCGCAGCTATCCGCTGAACACGGATGTGCTGGTCGAGTACGTCTACGACAACGACGCGCCGCTGAACGGCGGCGGCGAGGGCGTGTTGGATCCGCGCAGTGTGATGATCCGGGTGCAGCACAGCCTGATCGCGATGCCCGAGAACGGGTACCAGCCGCGCTTCGACGATGCGCGTGTCGGCTTCTTCACGGACCGCCAGACGGACATGGTCTCGGCGGACGCGGCGCCGTACCGCGACCTGATCACGCGCTGGAACCTGGTCAAAAAGGACCCGTCAGCCTCCATCTCCGAGCCGGTCGAGCCGATCCTCTGGTGGATCGAGAACACGACGCCGCACGAGCTGCGCGAGACGATCCGCGAGGCGACGCTGTCCTGGAACGAGGCGTTCGAGGCCGCCGGCTTCCGCAACGCGATCGAGGTGCGCGTACAGCCGGACGACGCCGACTGGGATGCCGGCGACATCCGCTACAACGTGCTGCGCTGGACGTCCTCGCCCAACCCACCGTTCGGCGGCTATGGGCCGAGCTTCACGAATCCGCGCACCGGTCAGATCCTCGGCGCCGACGTGATGCTCGAATGGGTGGCGGTGACCAACCGGCTGCGGCGCGAGCAGATCTTCGAGGTCGCGGCCCTGCCGGCGTACGACGAGGAGCCGGTGACGCTGGCGGACGGCGACGTGGCCTTTCGCTGCGACGTCGCGCTCGAGCTGCAGCGCACCATGCTGGTCGGCCAGACCGCGCTGGCGGCGCGCGCCGCACCGGAGAGCGAGCTGCAGGAGTTCACGCGGCAGTTCGTGCGCTACCTGATCCTGCACGAGGTCGGCCATACGCTGGGACTCAACCACAACATGATGGCCAGCCACGCGGTGACTGCGGACGAGCTGCAGAGGCGGGGCTCGCGGGTGACCGGCTCGGTGATGGACTACCCGGCCGTGAACCTGGCGGCGCCCGGCGAGACGCAGGGCGACTATTACGACTGGCGCCCATCGGCGTACGACCGCTGGGCCATCGAGTACGGCTACTCGGCGGCGCTGGAGGACGAGGCGGCCGAACAGGCCCGGCTCGAGGCGATCCTCATCCGCTCGACCGATCCGCGGCTCGCGTTCGGTAATGATGCCGATGACATGCGCGCGCCGGGCAAGGCGATCGACCCGCGCATCAACACCGGCGATCTGTCGCGCGACGGCATCGCCTGGGCGACGGGGCGCGTCGCACTGGTCAACGAGCTGATGAACAGGCTGCGCGGGCGCTTCAACGAGCCGGGCGACTCCTACCACGCGCTGCGCAACGCCTACATGATCCTGACGGCCGAACAGGCCACCGCGCTGGCGGTGGTGTCACGTTACATCGGCGGCGTGTACCGCGATCGCGCGGTGATCGGCCAAGACGGCGCGACCAAGCCGTTCACCGCCGTAACGCGCGCGGACCAGAAGCGGGCCATGGAGGTGCTGGTCCATGACGCCTTCGCGCCGGATGCCTGGGCCGCACCAGATGGTCTCATCGACCACCTGATGATGCAGCGGCGCGGGTTCGACTTCTTCAGACAGAGCGAAGACCCGAAGGTGCACGACCGCGTGCTCATGATCCAGAGTGGCGTGCTCGCTCATCTGCTTCACCCGGTCACCATGCGCCGGATCACCGACAGCCGCCTGTACGGCAACGAGTATCCACTCGCCGAAGTGCTGGCGGATCTGACGAACGCCGTCTTCGCAGCGGACGCGCGCGGCAACGTCAACACCTTCCGGCAGAACCTGCAGGTGGAATACGTGAACCGTCTGATCGGGGTGTATGAGACGGAGACCTACGACCACATCGCCCGATCCGGCGCGCTACAGAGCCTGCGGCGGATCGAGACACTGCTGCGCGGCAAGACCGGTGTGAACACGGAGACGCGCGCCCACACCGGCCACGTGTTGCACCGTATCCGCACCGCGTTGGAAGCGGACTGACCCGTCCAGGTGCCTGCCGGCGCCGGCCCCCGAGCCAGCGGCCGGCAGGCACGCTCCGCTTGCGGCCCGCCATTTGCAACGCTGTTTGCCCCACGTTCGTTCCCCTAACCGTTGCCTGACGACCGATCGCCGCCGACGGCGCTCGAAGCCTGGGCGCAGCAGAACGTGAGCAACCGGTGTCTGCCACAGTCCTGATCGCCGACGATCATGAGGATCTGCGCGTCATCACGCGCGCGTTGCTGGAGCATCACGGTTACCGTGTCATCGAGGCTGTAAACGGCTCGGAGGCGGTCGAGCAGGCGCGTCTCGAGCAGCCGACCGTGATCCTGATGGACATTGCGATGCCGGTGATGGACGGCGTGGCCGCGGCGGAGATCCTGCGCGGCCATCCGGCGACGGCCGCGATCCCGATCGCGGCGCTCACGGCGATGCCGATCATCCCGAAGCCGACTCTCTTCGACGCCTTCCTGGGCAAGCCGGTCGCGATCGACAAGCTGCTCGAAGCGGTCGGGCGGCTGGCCAACGGCGAGTCGCGCCGGCGCCACGATGTGAAACGCCGGCACTGAGCAGGGCTTCAGTTCCCGACCCGAGCGCGCAGACCGAGAAACAGCGAACGGCCGGGACCCGGCTCGAAGAATCGCGAGCCGAACGCGTTGACCACCACCGATGAATTGTACTCGGCGTCGAAGATGTTCTCGATCACGACGAACGGGTCGATGGCCAGATCGCCCAAGCGAATGTGCTGCGTGATCCGGACGTGCGTCAGCGCGTAGCCGTGGGATTCGGCGGAGTTCGCATCATCGACCGGCGTACTGGCCTCGAGCCGCTGCTCGAGGGCGAGGCGCAGGCCGGAGCGGTGCCGCCACCCCGCGGAGATGTCGACGCGGTGTGGCGCGATGCCCGGCACGCGGTTGCCGTCACGGGGCACACCCGCGACGACGTAGCGGTCGAAGCGAACGTCGGTCAACGCGTAGGCCAGTCGCAGCTCCAGCGCGCGCGGTAGACGGGCGTCGACCCCTAGCTCGACGCCGCGGTGCGTCGTGGATCCGGCGTTGCGGTAGAACTGCCGTCCGGGCAGGTCGGGCACCTCGAAGGGAATCAGCGCGTCACGCACGCGCGCGTAGTAAACCGTGACGTCGACGTTCCCGCGGCGGCGTGGCGTCAGGCTGCCGCCGAGCTCGACAGAGACCGTGCGTTGTGGCTGGAGCTCCGGGTTGAAGCCGCCGGCGCCGGTCGGCCGATTCGCCAGCTCGGAGGTGGTCGGCGTCTCGAAGGCGGTGCTGACGTTCGCGAACACGCGCGCCGTCGCGCTCGGGCGAACCACGATCCCCGCTGCCGGACTGAACGCCTGCATCGTGCGCGTGCCAGAGTCATCCGGATCGTCGGCGCCGATGAGCTGGTCGGCGGCGTGGAAGCGGAATCGGTCATAGCGCGCGCTGGCGAGCAGGTCCGACGCTGCGCCGAGAGGCAGCAGCGCCTGCGCGAAGAGCGCGGCTGCGCGCACGCGCTCACGCTGATCCAGGACCAGCTGGCCACGTGCACCGCCATCGTTGACGAAGTTGACGCGGTCGTCACGCTGTAGCTCGAGTTCCGCGCCCACGCCCCAGGCCAGGCCAGCGGCGGCCGCGGAGCGGAGCGCCGCGCGCACCCCGCCGGCTGCTCGATCGAGGACGATGATGCGTGGCGGAATCGGGTTGTCGACCTCACGCGTGAGCGCGTAGCCGGACAGCTCGAGCACGCCGATGCCGACAGCTTCCGACCAGCCGCCGCCGAGCTGCGCCTGGCGTGCGGCCTCCCCGGTGTTTTGCTGGATGTTCGCCGTATGCGCCTGTGTGCGGTCGGTCTCGAGCTGCGTCGCGGAGAGCGCTCCCGGGTTGCGCGCGTCGTAATCGACCAGGTCGAAGCTGAGCCGCGCGCGTCGCGATCCGCGCTCGAAAGACACCCCGGCGCCGGCGTGCAGCTTCTCCGATCGAGAGAAGGCGCGGAAGCCGTCGTAGACGCGGCGGGTCGCCTCCAGCCGATAGTCGAGATCGCCGGCCCGCGCCAGCAGCCGACCCGTGGCGCGGGCGAGTCCGTCGGCGCCGCCGCGCACATCGAGCTCGGCCGCGGTCGCTGCCACGCTACGCCAGCGCTCGAGCTGAATCACGCCGCCTGCCGCGTTGCCGTACAGCGCGGATGCGGCGCCGCGCACGACCTCGACGCGCTCGATGGCGGCCGGATCCACGTGCGACAGCGAGCTCTGCCCATCCGGCAGCGTAGCGGGCACACCATCCACCAGCACGCGCACGCCGCGCACGCCGAACTGGGCACGCGCGCCGAAACCGCGGACGGAGATGCGATCGCCGACCGCATCGTTGTAGCGGTTGTCCACCTGCACGCCGGGAATCCCGCGGAGCTGTTCGGCCAGAGACAGCGCAGGCGCTGCCGCCTCGGCCGCGCGCACCGCGATCGCATAGGGCACGCGGTGAAGTGCGAGCGGCGTGCGCAGCACGGTTACGGTGATTGGCTCCAGCGCGATCGTGTCGCTCGCGGCCGGTTGCTGCGCGTCGGCAGGCGAGCCACGCAGGAGCACGACAGTGAGCAGCAGCAGCCGCCGGCGGACGCCGCTGACAGGCACGCGCGTCAGCCGCCGACCTGTGACAGCGCGACCAGGCCGCCGGAGCCGCTCGCACTCCCCTGTACGAGCTGGTGGCGCTCGGGCTTGATCGCGAGCGTCCGCTCGATCAATGGCTCGAGCGGCTGACCGGCACGCAGCGCGTCGCGCAGGTTCGTCTGCAGCGCGCCGAACAGGCACGGCCTGAGCTGGCCGTCGGCGGTCAGCCGCATCCGGTTGCAGCGGTCGCAGTAGTTGTGACTCATCGGCGTGATCACGCCGACCGTGCCAGGCCCATCGGCAAACCGGAAATAGGTGGCCGGTCCGTTGCCCGGCGGGCCGGCAACCGGCTCGAGGGCTCCCGCAGAGCGCAGCCGTTCGAGGATCTCGGCCGCAGGGACGAACTCGCAGGCAGAAATGTCCAGGCTGCCAGCGACCGGCATGACCTCGATGAAGCGGACGTGCCACGGGCGTTCCCGCGTGATGCGCGCGAAGGCGGCGAGCTCATCGTCATTGCGGCCTCGCATCACCACCGTGTTGATCTTGATGGGCGCGAAGCCGACCCGCTCGGCGGCGTCCAGGCCGGCCATGATGCGCTGGTAGGAGCCGGGCCGACGCGCGATCGCATCGACGCGCTCCGGGCGCAGCGAGTCGAGTGAGATGTTGACGCGGTCGACACCCGCCCGCCTGAGCGGTTCGGCCAGCTCGGCCAGCAGCACGGCGTTGGTCGACAACGCGATGTCGCGAATCCCGTCGATACGGCGAAGTTGCCGGACCAGCTCGGGCAGGTCGCGGCGCACGAGCGGCTCGCCGCCGGTCAGCCGCACGCGCTCGAGACCCATGCGCTCGAGCGTGGCGACGATCGCGACGATCTCCTCGTACCGCAGCAGCTCCTCGCGCCGCAGCCAGGCCAGGCCCGCCTCCGGCATGCAGTACACGCAGCGCAGGTTGCATTTGTCGGTGACGGAGATGCGCAGATACTCGATGCGTCGGCCGAACGCGTCGTGCATCGCGGCGGCGCCGCGCCCGGCGTCGTGCGTTGCGCGTGCAACCCGGCGGAGCGCCGAGGCCTGGTCGAGCATTTGCGTCGGTTCCACGATCATAGGGTAACGAGCGCCGGCCGCTCGCGCCATCCGCGGATCGCGGTCCGTCGTTGTCGGCTTGCCGCGAGGCGCCGGCCGCGACAGAATGCGCAACCGGCAAGCAGCGCCGGCACCGTCGTGTCCTGGAGAGAGTTGCATCATGGAAAGATCCACTGTGCTCGCGCCGAACGTGGCGACGCTGCCGGCGAGTGGCGGGGCGGAGCAGGTCGCGAACCGCTATCTCGAGGTACGCCGTTTCACCGAGCGGCTGTGTGAGCCGCTCGCGATCGAGGACTACGTCGTGCAGTCCATGCCCGATGTCAGCCCGACGAAATGGCACCTGGCGCATACGAGCTGGTTCTTCGAGACGTTCGTGCTGCGTCCGTATCTCCGCGGTTACGAACCGTACCATCCCGCGTACGCGTACCTGTTCAACTCGTACTACGTGCAGGCCGGCGAGCGCCACTGTCGCGACCAGCGCGGCTACATCTCGCGACCGACCGTGCAGGAGGTCTACGCGTACCGCGCGCACGTCGATGCGGCGCTGACGCGCTGGCTGGAGCGAGCCGACGCCGGCGCCGTAGTGAACGCACTGCCTCTCATCGAGCTCGGCCTGAACCACGAGCAACAGCATCAGGAGCTGCTGCTGACCGACATCAAACACGTGCTCTCCGTGAACCCGCTCCGCCCGGAGTACGCGTCGCGGCCGGCGGATTCGCCCCGGGCGATGTCGCCCATCGAGTGGCTCGGCTTCGACGAGGGGCTCGTCGAGATCGGCCACGCCGGCAGCGGCTTCGCCTATGACAACGAGGCGCCGCGGCACCGCCATTACGTGCACGCGTTCCTGCTGGCCAGCCGGCCGGCCACCAATGGCGAGTTCCTCGAGTTCGTCGAGGACGGCGGCTACAGCAGACCCGAGCTCTGGCTGTCCGATGGCTGGGTCGCGCGCGAAGCCAATGATTGGCGCCAGCCCTTCTACTGGGAACACCGCGCTGGGCGCTGGCAGAGCTTCACGCTCGCCGGGCCGCGTGAGCTCCAGCCCGCCGAGCCGGTCGCGCACGTGACCTACTTCGAAGCGGACGCATTCGCGCGCTGGGCGGGCGCGCGCCTGCCGACCGAGCAGGAGTGGGAGGTCGCCGCGGCAGCGGCGCCCGTCGAGGGCAACTTCGTCGAGTCCGGCCGCTTCCACCCGGCGCCGGTTGCGTCGCAGCAGGACGCGGCGGCGCACCTGCCTGCCGGGCTCTTCGGTGACGTCTGGGAATGGACCGCCAGCCAGTACACACCATATCCCGGCTATCGCCCGGCGGAGGGCGCGCTCGGCGAGTACAACGGCAAGTTCATGTGCAACCAGTTCGTGCTGCGCGGCGGCTCGTGCGCCACGTCGCGCTCGCATATTCGCGCCACCTACCGCAACTTCTTCCCCCCCGCGGCCGCGTGGCAGTTCACGGGGCTGCGACTGGCGCGCGATCCCTGACCGGCAGCGCCTCGAGCGCGCCGCCGTTTGGCCCCCCGCCGGTTGCGTCTGGACGGCAGCCCTGTTTTATTCCAATTGGACGTTCTCCATCGCGGCGACGTCCGGGGCGACTGCCCGCTGCATCAAGCCCCTTCCCCCAAGGGGGGTACGCATGTTCACCACGGCCGCAGCCGCTGCGGCTCTTCTGGCCCTCGGCCTGACGCCGTCGAACGGGCCGGAATCCGAGCACCTGACCGCGCTGCCCTCGATCCAAGGCGTCGTCCTCGATGCCCAGACCACGCGACCCGTGGTCAACGCCAGCGTCCGACTGCGAGGCACGACGCACGCGGCGGTCACCGATGCGGGTGGGCGGTTCGGCTTTCGCGAGATCCAGCCGGGCATGTACGTGATCGTCGTCGAGCACATCGCCTATACGGCGCGCAGTGACAGCCTGTTCCTGAACTCGAGCGACGATCTGCAGCTGGAGATCCAGCTGGCGGAGACGGCCGTCGCCTTGGAGCCGATCGAGGTCACGGCACGGCCCCGCAAGCTCGTGATCGTTGGCTTCTACGATCGCAGGCAGCGCGGCATCGGCACGTACTTCACCCGCGATGACATCGAGAAGCGGCACGTTCAGCGGCTGAGCGACCTGCTGTCGCGCGTGCCCGGCCTGCGACGGACGCTGAATCAGGACGGCAGCTCACGCATCGACGCACGGGGCGTGAAGACCATCATGACGAATTGCAATACGCAGTATTTCATCGATGGCGTGCGGGCGGAGATCGGCGCGATCGGCATCGATGTCATCCCGCCGCGTGATATCGAGGCGGTCGAGGTCTATCGTGGCTCGAGCGAGCTGCCGATCCAGTTCGATGTGGGGCGCGCCATGTGCGGCGCGGTGCTGATCTGGACGCGCGGCGGCTGAGGGCCGTAATCCAGCCGAAGACGGCCAAATCGGCGCCGAAGGACTTGAGCCGCTGGATCGGCCCGGGTTAAGCTGTCCTCACGAGGGCGGTCGAGACCGCGGTTGCGAAGCTCGACTGTTCGGCTGGAAGGTGGGACGCCACCTGAAGGCAGCTCGTTCCGGTGTTTGGCACGGACGAGCGGGCTGCGAGGTCGCTGGTCGCAGCTACTAAGCCCCGGGTATCGCGGGGCGCCCGCATCGTGACCGCGCGGTGAGGGTGGAGAGAAGCAGATCCGATTGCCCGCACGTGGGCAACGCCAAGACGACGGACCTGATCTCGCCAGCGGAATGAAGCCCCCAGGGTGCGCAAAACGTGCCGCTTCCTGGGGGCTTCGTGCATCGCGTCGTTTGCAAGTCAATCAGCGGCCGTAGTGAATCCGAACTCGGCCAAAATACGACCGAAAGACTTGTGGCGGTTTTGCAGTTGCGATATCATGAAGTCACACGGGCGCCGAGACACGCGGTTGTAGCTCGGTTGCTCGGCTGGAGGGCGGGACGCCGCCCGAAGGTGCGCTCGGTTCGAATTTTGGCCCGAACGAGCAGGGCTGTGAGGTCGCTGGACACAGCCTGTACTCTGCGGTATCGCAGGGCGCCTGAGTCGCGACCGCGCGACGAGGGTAAGAGACTAGACTCCGGTTGCCGCACGTGGCAACGCCGAAACAACGGATCTGATCTCGCCAGCGGAACGAGGCCCCCAGGAAGCGCAAAACGTGCCGCTCCTGGGGGTTTCGTACATCCCCCCAGCCCTCCGGACTCTCCCGATGATGCTGCCCGACCGGCGCGCGCGTGCTGTTTGCCGAGCGCCCCGAACCTGCGCGGCCCGTAGCCGACCCGCGCTGATCGTGTGCCTCGTGGTATGCGGCGTCGGCTACGCGTGCGCCTCCAGGCCGGGCCCGTCCGGCGGTCCGGAAGCACCGCCTCCAGGGCGCGAGGATGGGCTGCTGAGCGATCCGGCGCTGCAACGTCTGGTGGATTTCCAGGTGCTACGTGACGGCGACTCGCTCGCGGCCGCGCTCGCTAGCCCCCGGCCGTTGATCCGTGCCAGGGCGGCGTTCGCGCTCGGGTCGGTGCAGGACACGGCGGTGCTGGATGCGCTGCTTCGGGCACTGGACGATACGGACGCGCGCGTGCGCGAGGACGCCGCCTTCGCGCTGGGACAGACGGCGGACAGCACGCAGCGCACCGTCGCGATGAGGCTGCTGCACGTGGCCGCGACAGACGGGCCCCGAGCGCTGCGCCGCTCGGCGATCGAAGCGGTGGGCAAGATCGGCGGCGGCGACGCGCTCGGGCCGCTTGCGAGCCTCGATGTCGACGATGACCTGTTGCCGGAGCTGGCGCTGGCGATCGCGCGACACGGCGTACGCGGCCTGCACTCTGACGCCGCGCTCGATCGCATCACGCAGCTGCTCACGCACCCTGATCCCGCGACGCGGCTGCTCGCGGCGTACTACTTCGGCAGAGTGCCAGGCGCGGAGCCGTGGGCGCACGTGGCGCGGGCGGTCCGCGCAGCGTTGGACGCCTATGCACCCGACGATCCGGCAGCAATGCAACTGCTTCTGGGGCTCGGCCGCCTCGACGACGTCGCCGACACCGGGCGGCTGACGCACTGGCTCGCCGCGGCGTCCGATTGGCGGATCCGCGTGAATGCGGCTCGTGCTCTGGCCGGCCGCGTCGACGAGGCAGGCGCGGCCGGCGCGTTGGTGACTGCGCTCGCCGACCGCTCGCCGCATGTCGCCATTGCCGCCGGCACCTCCCTCGCGACCGCGGAGTCACTGCCGGAGGCCGCGCGGGCGGCGGTACGCAGCCGTGTGGACGACCCGGCCGGTGGCTGGCAGGTGCCGGCAACGCTGCTGCCAGTGCTCGCGCGGGAGGGCGACGTCGCTCGCATCAGCGAATGGATGGGGCGTCAGAGCGTCAGCGCCGGCCGGGCCAGGGCGCTGAACGCGCTCGCTCTGGCCGATGCGCCGGGCGCGGCCGAGCGGCTGCTCGAGGCAGCCCGGGACCCCGATCCCAGGCTCGCGGCCGCGGCCATCGCGGCGCTGGCTCAACGGCGTGCGCGCGCGGCCACGGCACCTGGCACGGACGCATACTACGACGCGTTCAGCGACGCGCTGCGCCGCCCCGATGTGGCCGTGCGCGTGGCCGCGGTGCGCGCGCTTGCCGACACGGCCTTTCGAGCCGCAGGGGCGGCCCGCGCACTGGCCGCGGCGTATGACGCGCTGCGGCTGCCCGACGATCTCGAGGCGATCGTCGAGGTCGTGCGCGCACTCGGCGCGGTCGGCGGCACCGACGCCGAACCGGCGC
>JBOHRE010000010.1:0-53082 GCA_050732635.1 Longimicrobiales bacterium
CACGTGGGCGGCACCGTCACCGGCCGAGCGCGAACGCCCCTCGCTTCTGAGCCCGCCGCTCGGCGCGACTGCTCACGCCCATGGCTGCCGGTTCCACCTGTGGGCCGCAGCCGCCGACCGCGTGGATCTGGTCCTGCAGGGCCCACCGTCACGCACCATCGCCCTGGACGCGGTTGGTGAGGGCTGTTTCACCGCCGATGTCGACGAGGTGCGTCCTGGAGCGCTCTACAGCTATCGCGTCGACGGCGGACCGGAGCGTCCGGACCCGGCGTCTCGGGGACAGCCGCGCGGGGTGCACGGCCCGTCGCGTGTGGTCGCCGCGCCTCCCGGCTGGCGCGCCCTGATCGGCGACGGGGCCGGTGCCGCGACCTGGACGACCCCGGCCTTCGCCGACTACGTCATCTACGAGCTCCATGTCGGCACGTTCAGCCGCGCGGGGACGTTCGCTGGCGTGATTCCGCACCTCGCGCAGCTGCGCGACGCCGGGATCACGGCGATCGAGCTGATGCCGATCGCGCAGTTTCCCGGCCAGCGGAACTGGGGCTACGACGGTGTCTTCCCGTTCGCCGCCCACGATTCCTATGGCGGCCTGGAGGCGCTGCTGCGACTGGTCGACGCGGCGCACGCGCTCGAGCTGGCCGTCGTTCTCGACGTGGTTTACAACCACCTCGGGCCGGAGGGCAACTACCTGCGCGACTACGGACCCTACTTCACACCGCGTCACCGGACGCCGTGGGGCGAGGCGCTGAACTTCGATGACGCGGGGAGCGACGGCGTGCGCCGCTACTTCATCGAGAATGCGCTGTGGTGGACGCTGGGTTGCGGCATCGATGCCCTGCGGCTGGATGCGGTCCATGCGATCGCCGACATGTCGCCGTACCCATTTCTGGAGGAGCTGGTGGACACGGTGCACGAGAAGGGACGCGCGGTCGGCCGGCGCGTGTACCTCGTCGCCGAGTCCGACACCAACGATCCGCGCGTGATCCGCGGGCATGATCGCGGCGGCCTGGGCATGGACGCGCAGTGGGCCGACGACCTGCACCATGCCCTGCACGGTCTACTCACGGGCGAGCGGTCCGGCTACTACGCCGACTTCGGCGCTGTCGATCAGCTGGGCCGCGCGCTCACGGGCGGCCACGCCTACCGCGGCGAGTACTCGACGTACCGTAGGCGCCGGCACGGACGGAGCGCGGACGACCTGCCTGCGGAGCGCTTCGTCGTCTGCAGCCAGAACCATGATCAGGTGGGCAACCGCATGCTCGGCGAGAGGCTGAGCGGCCTGGTGGACTTCGAGTCTCTGAAGCTCGCGGCGGCGACCGTGCTGCTGTCACCGTTCGTACCGCTGCTGTTCATGGGCGAGGAGCACGGCGACCCGGCGCCCTTTCCGTACTTCATCAGCCATGGCGATCCGGAGCTGGTTCAGGCGGTCCGCGCCGGTCGGGCCGAAGAGTTCGCCGGATTTCGCTGGGCGGGCGAGCCGCCGGACCCACAGGCGGAGGCGACGTTCGCCAGCGCCCGGATCCGTCACGAGCTGAAGGACGAAGGCCGCCACCGCGTCCTGTTCGCTTACTACCGCGAGCTGCTGGGGCTGCGCCGCGGCCTGTACGACCGTGCCTGGCCGGTGGCGAGTCTGCTCGAGGCCCAGGTCGTCGAGGAGGCGCAGCTGCTCGTCGGCAGCGGTCGGGCCGGGCCATGCTTCCGCGCGCTCGACGGGGCCGCCGCCGGCCGGCTGGTCGCTCTGCTCCTGCATTTCGGAGACGCCGAGCGAACGATCGAGTTCGTGCTGCCGGCCGGTTCGTGGCAGCCGCTGCTCCAGTCAGCGGACACGCAGTGGGACGGGCCGGGCGCGACGCTCCCCACCGCACTGTCGTCGACGGGTTCGGTCCAGGTGGTGCTCCCCGCCAGGAGCGCCGCGCTGCTCGTGTCGATCTGAAGGCGTCATGCCGGCGCCCGCGCCGCTGCGGACGTAAGAGATGAAACAATACATCTGCGTTCACGGCCACTTCTATCAGCCGCCGCGCGAGAACCCGTGGCTCGAAGCGATCGAGCTGCAGGATTCCGCCTACCCGTACCACGACTGGAACGCGCGCGTCACCGCCGAGTGCTATGCGCCGAATGCCGCCTCGCGGATCCTGGACCGGCAAAATCGGATCGTTCGCATCGTCAACAACTACGCGCGGATCAGCTTCAACTTCGGTCCCACGCTGCTGGCCTGGCTGGAGCACGCGACGACGGAGACGTACGGCGCCATCCTCGAGGCCGATCGGCTCAGCGCCGAGCGCTTCTCGGGCCACGGTTCCGCCATCGCCCAGTGCTTCAACCACATGATCATGCCGCTCGCGAACGAGCGCGACCGGCGCACGCAGGTCCACTGGGGCGTCCGTGATTTCGAGCAGCGCTTCGGCCGCCGACCGGAAGGGATGTGGCTGCCCGAAACCGCCGTCGACATCGATTCGCTCGAGGCACTGGCGGAGCACGGGATCGGATTCACGATTCTGGAGCCGCACCAAGCCCGACGCATCCGCCTGCTGCGCGGTGGTGAGTGGACGGACGTGAGTGGCGGGCGCCTCGACCCGACCCGGGCGTACCTGCAGAAGCTGCCGTCCGGGAGGCAGATCGCGATCTTCTTCTACGATGGTCCGATCTCACGCGGCGTCGCATTCGAGCGGCTGCTGTCGAACGGCGAGCGCTTCGCCGCGCGCCTACGCGGTGCCATCACCGAGCAGCGCGACTGGCCGCAGCTCGTGCACATTGCGACGGACGGCGAGACCTACGGACACCATCATCGTCACGGCGACATGGCGCTCGCGTACGCGCTCGAGCACATGGATCGCCTCGAGGACATCGAGCTGACGAACTACGGCGAGTACCTCGAGCGGCATCCGCCGCAGTGGCAGGTCGAGATCGCCGAGGACACGGCCTGGAGCTGCGCACATGGCATCGAGCGCTGGCGCAGCGACTGTGGCTGCCACACGGGCGGCCAGCCCGGCTGGCGCCAGACCTGGCGCAAGCCGCTGCGCGATGCGCTCGACTGGCTGCGCGATGCCGTTGCGCCGTGCTACGAGGAGTCGGCGCGTGCCATGCTGTCCGATCCCTGGGCCGCACGCGCTGACTACATCGATGTCG
The DNA here is from genome assembly GCA_050732635.1 of Longimicrobiales bacterium. GTDB lineage: Bacteria > Gemmatimonadota > Gemmatimonadetes > Longimicrobiales > RSA9 > JBOHRE01. Next base: position 3,127 of record JBOHRE010000010.1, read on the forward strand.
TGCTCGACCGCACGCCCGAGAACATCGATCGATTCCTCGAACGCCAGGCATCCCGGACGCTGAGCCAGGAGGAGCGCCTGCGCGCGCTCGGCCTGCTCGAGCTGCAGCGACACGCGATGCTGATGTACACGAGCTGCGGCTGGTTCTTCACCGAGCTGTCGGGCATCGAGACCGTCCAGGTGATCCAGTATGCGGGCCGCGTCGTGCAGCTCGCGCGCGAGCTTCTGGGCCGGGATCTCGAGACCGAGTTCCTGGATCGGCTGGCCCAGGCCCGCAGCAACATCCCCGCTCAGGGGACCGGCCGCGAGATCTACGAGCGTGCCGTTCGACCTGCGATGGTCGATCTGCCGAAGGTCGGCGCGCACTACGCCGTGCTGTCGCTGTTCGAGACGCCGCAGCAGCACGCGCGCGTCTACTGCTACGAGCTCGAGTTGCTGCAGCACGAGGTGCAGGCCGCCGGTCGCGCGCGGCTGGTCGTGGGCCGTGCGAAGGTCACGTCCCGCATCACGCGGGACGCCACCGAGGTCAGCTTCGGGGCCGTGCACCTGGGCGACCACAACGTGTACGGTGGCGTGCGCGAGTATCTGGGCGAGGCGGAGTTCGAGATCTTGCGCGACGAGATCCTGCGCGCGTTCCGGCGAGCCGACTTCCCGGCCGTGATCCGCAGCATCGATCGGAGGTTCCAGAGCGCGACCTACTCGCTGAACACCCTCTTCAGGGATGAGCAGCGTCGCATTCTCGACATCATCCTGAGCGCCTCGGTGGAAGCGGCGGCCGAGTCCTACCGTCGCGTGTACGAGGATGCAGTGCCGCTCATGCGCTTCATCGCCGAGTTGCGCCTGCCTCAGCCGCGCGCGTTCCGCATGGCGGCCGATTTCGTGCTCAACCGGGACCTGCGCGAGCTGCTCGAGGGCGACTTCGTCGACATCGAGCGGGTGCACGCCGAGCTGGAGGAGGCGCGCATCAGCGAGGTGACGCTGGACGCGGCCGGGTTGGGATTCGCACTGGGAGAGTCGTTGACGCGACTATCGCGGGAGCTGGAAGCCGAGCCCGAAAACCTGCCCTTGCTGGCCAAGGTCGAGGCGCTGGTTCGACTCGCTTCGACGCTGCCCTTCGAGGTCGATCTGCTCGAGACGCAGAACGCGTTCTATCGTCTGCGCGAGCGGGTGCTGCCGGCCGTGCGCGGCCGCGCTGACGCGGTCGCGCCGGCAGCACTCGACTGGGTCGAGCATTTCCGCAATGTGGCCGAACGGATCGGCCTGGCGGTACCGGAGTGATCGAGCCGCCGCGCGCGACGTACCGCCTCCAGCTGCACTCCGCGTTTCGACTCGACGACGCCCGCGCAATCCTGCCGTACCTCGCGCGTCTCGGGGTCGACACGGTGTACCTCTCGCCGGTGTTCGCAGCCCGGCCAGGCAGCGCGCACGGCTACGACGTGATCGACCCGACACGTGTGAATCCGGAGCTCGGCGGCGAGACGGCCTTCGCCGGATTCACGGAAGCCGCGCGGGCAGCGGGGCTGCGCGTGCTGCTGGATATCGTGCCCAACCACATGGCGGCTCACGAGCGGAACCGGTGGTGGTGGGACGTGCTCGAGCACGGCCGTAGCTCGACGTACGCGCACTTCTTCGACATCGAGTGGCGCAGTGAAACGCTGACGATCGAGGACCAGCTCCTGCTACCGCTGCTCGGCGACCACTACGCCCGGGCGCTCGATCGCGGCGAGCTGATCATCGGCCACCAACACGACCGGCTCGTGCTGCGCTACTTCGAGCGCACGCTGCCGCTCGACCCGCGCAGCTACGGCGATGTTCTGGGACTCGCCAGCGACGTCGATCATGGCGCAGCCGGCGTGGCGCTGCACGACCTCGGCCAGGCGTTCGCGGCTCTGCCACCGCACACCGCCGGCGGACGCGACGCCGGGCGCGCTAGGCGGGAGCAGGCGGCGGCATTGCGAGTCCGCCTGAACGAAACGCTAGAACGGCCCGAGGCACGCGCCGCGCTGGCTGCCGCGCTCGGGCAGATCAACGCAGTGCATGGGCGCGCACGACTCGACGCACTCATCCGGCGTCAGGCCTACTTGCCGGCGTACTGGCGAGCCGCGACGGATGAGATGAACTACCGTCGGTTCTTCAACATTGCCGACCTTGTCGGCATCCGGGTCGAGGAGCCGGCGGTCTTCGAAGCCGTGCACGAGCGGCTGCTCGAGTGGGTGCGCGCGGGCTCTGTCGGCGGCGTGCGCGTCGACCATATCGATGGCCTGGCACGGCCCACGGAGTACCTACGGCGGCTGCGTGCTGCGGTCGGCCCGGACTGCTACATCACCGTCGAGAAGATTCTGGTCGGCGAAGAGGCACTACCAGAGGAATGGCCGATCGCCGGGACGACCGGCTACGACTTCCTGAATCTGGTGAATCGTGTGCTGGTGCGCGGCGACGCGCTACAGCGGCTCGAACACGCCTACCGTGCGCTGGTCGGCGCGACCGCGCCATACGCGTCGATCGAATACGACAAACAGCGCCAGATCATACGGCAGCATTTCACGGGCGAGGTCCGCTGGCTCGAACGGGAGTTGAGCGTGCTCGCGCGGGCCTCGATCCTGGCGCGTGACGTGCCCGCGCGCCGGCTCGGCGATGTGATCGTGGATGTAACGGCGTGCCTGCCGGTCTATCGTACCTATATCGAGGAGCAGGCCGTCCGCGAGCGGGACCGGGAGGTCATACGCGTGGCACTGGAGGAGGCACGCCGCCGCAACCGGCAGCTGGATGGGGTGGCGCTCGAGTTCGCGTCGCAGGTGCTTCTGCGTCAATGGCCGTCGCTCGCCGAGCCGAGCCTGAGTGCGCACGCCGAAGCGTTTCTCCGACGCTGGCAGCAGTTCACCGGACCGGTCATGGCCAAGGGCGTGGAGGACACCTCGCTCTACGTCTACAATCGGCTCGTCGCACTGAACGAGGTCGGCGGCGATCCGGGCGCCGTCGCCCTGGACCCGAGCGCGTTCCACGTAGCGATGCAGCGTCGGCGCGCCGACTGGCCGGCGACGATGAATGCGAGCTCGACACACGATACGAAGCGGAGCGAAGACGTGCGCGCGCGAGTGCAGGCGCTTGCGGACCTCGCCCCGGAATGGGAGCGTCGACTGCCGCAGTGGCATGGCTGGAATGCGGCGCTGAAGGCGAGCGTTGGCGAAGCGCCGGCGCCGGATCCGAACGAGGAGATCCTGATCTACCAGACGCTGCTCGGTATCTGGCCCCTTGCCGAGCACGAGATGGCAACCTTGCCGGACCGCATGGCCGAGTACCTGCGAAAGGCGCTGCGCGAGGCGAAGGTCCATTCGAGCTGGCTCGACCCGAACGAGGCGTACGAGGTCGCCGTGATCGACTTCGCACGGCGCATCATGGATCCGTCGCGCGAGTCGCCATTCCTTGCCGACATCCTGGGCCTGCAGCGGACGATCGCCAGGGTGGGGGCGATGCGGTCGATCGCGCAGCTCGTACTCAAACTCGCGGCGCCCGGCGTGCCCGACTTCTACCAGGGACAGGAGCTGTGGGAGTTCAGCCTGGTCGATCCGGACAACCGACGCCCGGTCGACTATACGACCCGGGACGCGGTGCTGCGTCGACTGGGGTCGGCGCCGCTGGAACCCGAGTGTGTCGAGCGACTCGCGAGGGGGTGGCAGGATGGTGCGATCAAGCTGCATGTCACGCGCGTCTGCCTGGCTGCGCGCCAGCAGTTCGGCCGGCTGTTCGTCGGCGGCGACTATCTGCCACTCGACGTCGCTGGCGGCCTGCCGGACGCGAGCGGGCGCACGCTCGGCTTCGCCCGTCGCGCGGCCGGCAGCTGGTTGGTGGCCGTGGTCCAGCGCGACTTCCGCAGCAGTGCCGCTGCGCACGCCGACACAACCCTGCGCCCGGCCGACGCTGACATCGTCGACCTTCGAGTGCTGCTTCCCGCCGAGGCGCCGGCGGTCATGGAAGACCTGCTGACAGGGCGCGTGCTGCGACTCCCGGAGACGAGCCGGGGCCACGCCGTACCGCTTCGCGAGGCGCTCGCGTTGCTGCCGGCAGCACTGCTTCTCGGCTCGCCAGCCCAATCATGATCGCCATTCTGCACGGATATCTGCTGGATGGCTCGGGCAGCAACCTGTGGACGCGCTCGATCGTGCGGGCGTTGTGCGCCCAGGGCCAGACGGTGCACCTGTTCTGCCAGGAATCCGATCCGGAGGCATATCCCTTCGTGGCCGAGGCCGTGCTGCATACCGTCGACCGGGCCGAACGGTTGTTCGAACGCAACACGGAGTTCCCGGGGCGGTGTATCGTGCACAAGCCTGAGATCGGTGATACGCTCCCCGTGTACGTCTGGGATCAGTATGACGAGTTCGATCACGTCGTGCCGCTCGTGGAGCTGCCCGACGAAGACGTCGAAGCCTACCTGTTTCACAATGCCGCAGTGGTCGCTCGCGTCGTGCGCGAAGCGGGCATCCGCGTGCTGCACGCGAACCATATCGTGCTAATGCCGGTGGTGGCGCAGCGAGTGCAGGTGCTCACGGGTGTGCCGTTCGCGATGATGCCGCATGGGAGCGCGCTCGAGTATGCCGTGAAGCGCGACCCGCGCTACTTTCGCTACGCGAGCGAGGCGATCGAGGCGGCAGCGCGCATCTTCGTGATCGGCGACGAGATGCGACAGCGGGTGCTGAGCCTGTTCGCGGGCTCGAGCGGCATCGAGGAGAAGATGCAGGAGCTCCACCTCGGCGTTGACACCGCCGCCTTCGATCTGGTGCCGCGTCAGGGACGCCGTGCACGCATCGAGCGTCTCGCGGAGCAGCTTCGGACCCTGGAGCCGGGTAAGCGGCCGGAGCAGAGCGCCCAGCTGCGGACAGCCGTTCTGGCCGGCGCGGTCGGCCCGCAGGAGCTGGCGCACTCGATTGCCGCCGGGACCGGCTACGCGACCAAGGCGCCGGACGCCGATGCAGCCGACAAGCTGCTCGCCGTTGACTGGCGGCACGAGCGTGTGCTGCTGTTCGTCGGCCGGCTGATCGCCGCGAAGGGGCCGCAGGCGGTGATTGCGGCGCTGCCACTGATCCTGGATCGGACGCCGAACGCCCGGTTGATCGTCGTCGGCCACGGACCCTTGCGCGAGACGCTCGAGGCGCTGCTCCTGGCGCTCCAGGCAGGCCAGCGCGAGGTGGTGCGCACGATTGCCGCATTTGGTCGCGGCTTCGAGAGCGCTGCGGAAGCCGCGACGGACACCGTGGCCGAGCCGGTGCCGCTGCCAGAGCTGCACGCGTTTCTCCAGCGACTCGAAGCCGCCGGCGAGGACGCCGGCTATTTCGAAGCAGCGCGCCGGCAGCGCGTGGCCGAGCGCGTCACCTTCACCGGCTATCTCAGCCATGGGGAGCTACGCCACGTGTTCCCGTGCTGCGATGTCGCCGTTTTCCCGTCCGTTGTCGCCGAGGCAGGGCCGCTCGTGTTCCTGGAGGCGCTGGCATCGGGCTGCTTTCCGCTCGGCACCTACTTCGCCGGGATGGCTGCGAGCATCGACGCGGCGGCCGTGGCCTTGCCGGAGGCGGATGCGGAGATGATGAAGCTGCGGCCGGACGCGGCTCATGTCGCTGCGGACATCGCCGAGCGCGTGCCTCGCGCCCTCGAGCTCGGGGAGCGCCACCGTGAGGCGCTCCGTCGGATCGCCGTGGAGCACTACGATTGGAGCAGCGTCGCCCGGCGCCTGGCCCGGTCGCTGCACGAGATCGCGGATCGCACGCCTGCCGGACCCGGCGCGCCCACCTCCAACTGAGCCGATGCTCTCCGTCCTCGTCGTGCAGGACCCGGGCGCGCTGACGGGCCTCGGCACTCTGCTGGCCGAGCTGACCGATACGGTGCGCCAGCTCACTGGCTTGCATCCGGAAACGCAGGCTCGCCTCGCGCGGTCGCTGATCATCGTGCTGCTGCTGGCGCTACTGCGCGCGCTTGCACTGCGGGTGATGCGGCATCGCGTGGAAGACCTGCGGTCGCGCTACCGATGGTCCAAGGCGTTCACCTACCTGACGGTCCTGCTCGGCTTCATCCTCGTCGGCCGCGTCTGGTTCCAGGGCGTCCAGTCACTGATGACGTATCTGGGCGTGCTTTCCGCCGGCATCGCGATCGCGCTGCGTGATCCCATCGTCAACTTTGCGGGCTGGCTGTTCATTGTCTGGCGCCGGCCGTTCGTGGTCGGCGATCGTATCGCTGTCGCTGAGAACGCCGGCGACGTCATCGATGTGCGTGTGTTCCAGTTCACGATGCTCGAGATCGGCAAGTGGGTCGCTGCTGATCAGAGCACGGGCAGGATCATCCACGTGCCGAACGGCAAGGTGTTCACCGAGCCGATTGCGAACTATACCCGTGGCTTCCAGTACATCTGGAACGAGATCCCGGTGTTTCTGACGTTCGAGAGCAATTGGAGGCGAGCGAAGTCGCTGCTGCGCGACATTGCCGAGCGCCATGCCGAACAGCTCACCAGCGAGACGGAGCAGCGTCTACTGCAGGCCTCACGTCGCTTCATGATCTTCTACACGACGCTGCGGCCGATCGTGTACACGAGCGTCGGCGAGAACGGCGTCGTCCTGACGGTGCGGTATCTCTGTGAGCCGCGGCGGCGGCGAGGCAGCGCCGAGCGCATCTGGGAGGATGTGCTCGAGGCGTTCGCCGCAGCGGAGGACATTGCGTTCGCCTACCCGACGCGACGTCTCGTCGACAACCTGCAGCAGGGGGGAGCCGCCGCCAGCGAAGTGCTGGCTGCCGCGCGGCAACGGCGTTCATCTCGCGGTGCTGCGGAATAATGGTCCGGTTCGACGTTACTCGGGCAGGCCGCTAGGCGTCGTTGCGCGCTGTGTCGAAGCCGGCGAGCCGCTTCGGCAGACGCAGCTCGAACGTGCTGCCACGACCGAGCTCACTGGTCACGGTGATCGTGCCGCCGAGCAGCTCTGCAAGGCGGCGCGAAACACTCAGGCCGAGGCCCGTGCCGCCCGTGCGTCGGGTGGCGACGCGCTCGACCTGCCAGAACGGCTCGAAGATCGTTTCCAGGTGCTCCTCCGCGATCCCGATCCCGGTGTCGGCGACCCTGAAATAGACCTGGTCGCCGGCTGCGCCCGTAGTCAGGGTGACCGATCCTGCATCGGTAAACTTGACGGCATTGGAGAGCAAGTTGAGCAGGATCTGACGGATCTTGCCGGCGTCTGTCACGAGCTGGGTATGCGGCTCGGCGATCGCCTGGTGGAAGGCCAGTCCCTTGTCATGCACGAGCGGCTCGGCGACCGCGATGGCCTCCGCGATGAGATTGCCGAGCGTGCTGGCCTCAGCGCGAACGTTCTCACGGCCCGCCTCCATCCGGGCGTAGGAGAGGATCTCCTCGATGATCTGGAGCAGGTGCCGTGCACTCGCACTTATGCGACGCAAGTGCTCGTGTTGGGTGTGTTCCAGCTCGCCTGCCAGTCCTGTGAGCAGGATGTCGGTGTACCCCATGATGGCATTGAGCGGCGTGCGGAGCTCGTGTGAGATGACGGCCAGGAAGTCGGACTTCGCCTGACTGGCTGCCAGCGCGGCACGATACAGCCTCGCGTTGTCGATCGCCTGACCGGCGCGCCGACCCAGGTCCTCGGCCAGGAACAGGTCGTGGACATCGAACTCGCGGTCGCTGCGTACGAAGGTGATCGCGCCGATCCGGTCGGCTCGTGACTCGAGCGGCACGGTGATCACCGCGCTGATGCCGAGCTGCCGGACCAGGCGGCGGTGCTCCTCGTCCTCGGTGAGCTCGAGCAGCCTCACGTCGGCGTCATTGATCAACATGACCTCACCCTCGTTGAGCGAGCGAGATGCCGGATGAGGCGAGCCCAGTGACGGCGGATAGCGTCGTCGCAGCTCATCGAACAGCGCCTCACGGGCCGGGTCGGCATGCGCAGCTGCGACGCGACGTACCTGGCCCTCCTCGATCAAGTCGATCACACACCAGTCAGCGAGGCGGGGCGTGATCAGTCGGGCCAGCGTACTGAGCGTCGACGCATAATCGAGAGATGCATCGAGCGCCGCGCTGGCCTCCGCCAGAAATCGGGCTCGCTGCTCGGCCCGCTCCGCCTCTTGGCGCGCACTCTGCTCCAGCAGAAGTCGCTGCGCTTGCTCCTCCGAACGTCTACGCTCCGTTATGTCGCGCAGCATGACCAGCTGGGCCGGCTCGCCCTCCCACTGCGTCGCAGCGACCCTCAGCTCCGCGACGATGCTGCTCGAGCCCGCTCCAGCGCGCTGCAGGATATCGATGTCGGTACGCTCGCCGGCGACCACGGGGTAGCCGAACTCGTGGTCGAGCAGCTCCGCAGCGCTGCGCCCGAACAGACGCTCTGCCGCAGGGTTGACAAAGCGAACCAGCCGATCGCGGGAAACGATGATGATGCCATCGGCGGCTCGCTCCACGATGTTCCGGAAGCGGGTCTCGACGTCCGCCAGCTCGCGACGCTGTGCCTCCAGAACGTGCTGCAACCGACGTCGCTCGAGCACGTGACGCACACACCGCGCGAGGCTTTCGGCGCTTTCGCCCGGGCCGATGCATTCCTCGATACCGAGCTGGGCCGCGTCATCGTGCGGCGCTGCGATCGCCACGATCGGTGCACTGACCGCTTCACGGAGCTGGCCCAACGCATCGGCAGCGGCGCTACCGGCACCCTGCAGGTTCATGACGGCCAGGTCCCACCGTTGCGCGCGACCGTGGCGCAGAGCCGATTCGAGCGTATCGGTCAGCGTCACGCGCATGCTCATGACGCTCGCTGCTTCCAGCAGACGCTTCAATGGCGGCCCGTACTCGCCGGATGAATCCACGATCATGATCGACGCGTCCGCCGAGCCGCGTTTGGCGTCGGCCCGCCGCGCCCGAGTGGCTCGGCCGGCGGTGACGTTCGGCTGCGCCTGCGGGGGCGCGCCGGCCTCAGGGCCGCTGCGTTCCCCGGCCATCGTGCTGATGCTGTGACGGCGGCGGCGCCTGCGCGTCAGGCCCTGCGAGCGGTGAGCCCAGACCCAGCGCGAAGATGAGCTGCTGGCGGTCGGCCAGATCGCCGGTGACGCGACGCGTCGGCAGCGGCTCATTCTTGATCAACGTGGGCGTCGTCAGGACGCGCTCGCGTTCGGCGAGCTCGGGCTGCTCCATGACATCAACGATCTCGATCCGGTACGGCGCGGCGAGCGTCTCTTCGCACAACCGGCGCAGATTGGCGATCGCGCGCTCCGAGCGCGGCGTCTGGCCGGACACGAATAGTGTAAAGGAGTACGTACTCACGGAGCGTCTGTCCCAATCGGCCGGGCATCCCATCGGCGGCTGCGAAGCGGTTCGGCAGCTGCACGGGGCCCTGAACTGGTGATCGGCGGTCGCGTCCCGGTCGAGCCTACGCCGAAGCTCAGCCCATCATGGCAGGTGGCGTGCCGCCGCGCTGTCCGGGCCTCACCGCGCACGTTCCGTGCACAATCCCGGCTGCGCCGCGGCTGTGTCCGTCGGCCGACAAGCTCCGAGCAGATTGCAGCTCAGCCAGGCGGGTGCGGCTGCGGCCGCTCAGGACTGATCGCTGCCGGTCGACGCGTCGAGTCCAGCGGCTGTACGCCCGAGCTTCTTCAGCAGCGCGGCCGCCTGCTTCGCCTCGCTCGCGGTGAGAGCCAGACTCGCGTCGCGAATGCACAGGGCGTGCTCGGGGAAGATGCGACGCATGAGCGCGTCGCCGTCAGCCGTCAGCTCGGCCCAGGTCGCGCGACGATCATCCTCGCATGGCCGGCGCCGGACCAGACCCTTCGACTCGAGTCGGTCGACGAGGTAGGTAATGCCGCCGCTCGAGACCAGAATCTTGCGCTGGATCTCGCCCAGCAGCAACGGGCCTTTGTGGAATAGCGCCTCGAGCACGGCGAATTCGGCGAGGGTCAGGCCATGGCGTGCCACATCTTCCCGCGCGCGCTCCGACAGCGCAGCGGTGGCGCGCGACAGCACGATCCAGAGCTTCAGCGCGTCAGCCGCGCTGGGCGGCTCGTGGCCCGGGTCGCTCGTCTCCTCCGGTAATCCGCGGCTCCCGTCCATGCCCGCGCTAAGGTGACTCCGTGCGCATCGAGGTGTCAACGCGCGAGCCGCCGGCATCCAGGACACAGCCGACCAGCTGCGGGTCCAGTGCGGCGTCGACCAGAACCGGCGCCAACTCGGCGGACGACACGGAGTGAACCCGCCGCGCGAGCTCCTGGCGCCCCAGGGCGGCCGCGACCACAGAGCACGCGTTCGCGAAGCCCGCCGCCACTCGCTCGAGTGGCCGCCGCTCCTCGCGATCCGCCCCGGTTATGAAGGCCGGCCGTACGATCGTATAGCCGAGTCCGCTGGACCGGAGCTCCCGTTCGACGCGCACACGCGCTTGCAGGTAGGCGCCGCGCGCGCGCGGACCGACGCCCAACGCCGACAGATAGACGAAACGCGCGGCCGGTGCGCCCGCGCGGGTTGCGCGTATGAGCAGCGTGCTGAGGCCGTAGTCCACGGTCTCGTAGGACGACTCGCGCCCGATCCGCGCCGCCTCTCGCGCTCGGACGCGCGTCGTCCCCAGCAGGCTGAACACATGCGTGGGCCCGAGTTCCTCCAACCTCGCCGCGAGCGCCGCTTCGTCCCACGCCGTCGTGTCCACTTCCGCGCCGACCGCCCGGAAGCGCCGGCGCCACTCCACGAGCCGCGAGGAGTCGGGCCGCACGTGCGCGTGCGTCGCGACGCCTCGGGCGCGCAACGCCTCCACAACTCCGCGGCCGGCGTAGCCGGTGGCACCGGCGACGAACGCGCGTGGGACGTTGCTCAATGGCGACTCCTTTCGTGCGAATCACCGAAGTCCCAGTCGAAGGGATCGCGGCACCGGCAATCTACCGCCGGACACGGTCCCGCGTGGGCGTGGTGCGGTGCCGGCGGCACGACGTTTTCCGGCCAGTTTTTACGCGGTCCGAGCAAAAAGTAGCCGTGCGGGGCCGCCCGCCGCGCGCAGGGCGGTGTCCACTCCGGGCGACAGCGAGCCGTGTAAGGCGGCTTGTGGTAACGACTAGGCCAGGGCCGACGGCGGCAGGCCGGTTCGCCCGAGCCAGAGGAACGCGCGTTGCAGCCCCCATGCTCTTCGCCCCCCGGGATCCGCCCACGGGTTCCTATACTCCCCGAGGTGCAACATGCTTAGACGAATCACGCGCGGCGCGGGGCGCCGCGCTTCGGAACGAATCCTGGAGACAGTGAAGTCGCGACTGGAGGTTGCGGCTGCGGTCTCGCGCGAGCGGCTGATCGAGGCGCATGTGCTGCAAGCGCTGGAGATGGTCGAGCTGGCGGGCGGCCGTGTACCGGTCGCGCGTGCGGTCGAGATCTACGCGCGGCTCCACCGGCTGACACCGGAGCTGACAGAGATCGTGCGCACGCGGTCGCTGGCGGCGCTGGGCCAGGACGCCTCGTTGGTCGATGTGGAATTGGATGAGCCGGAGACGGCGGAGGCCGAGGAGGATTCGCGGCCTTGGGTCATGCTGCTTCTCGGCGAGCGGTTCCGACCACGCGTGCACCTGGAGCTGCGGCGTTGGATGGAACTGCACTCGGGTCGAGCGGAAGTGGTCCTGCTCGAGGCGCACGTGCAGAATGCGCTGCGCTTCGTCGAGATTCTGTCGGGGGAAATGTCATACCCCGAGGCAATCAACACCTATATCGAGACGCTGTCGGTCGCACCGCCGAGCTCGCAGATGGTCATGTTCTTCACGCTCGAGCGACTGAGTCGCGAGCATCTGCCGCCCGGGATCACGGGGTATGTCCGCGGCGTCGGCGCCTCGCGCCCTACGCCGGCCTCGCCGGGCGAGCGTCAACCGGGTGAGGAACACCAGCCGACGCGCAACGGCGTGAACGGCGGCGCAGCGCGGCCGAACGGCAAGCGTAGCGCGGCGACGCGGCCATTGTATCGCAATGGCCTCGCCGAGCGGCATGCCGTGGAACCGAGCGAGAGTCCGGCGACCGAGTAGCTGCCGAACGGACCGGCTGGCCCCGGCCGTCCGACGCACGCATACTGTCCGCGCAGTCGACCTCGGATCCAGCCGACCAGGTGGGGCCTCTATGCGCGGTGAGCGGTCGTGGTTCGGACCCAGCGAATCGCCGGCGGCGTCCCTGGTCGAGCCGCGCGGCTGATAGTGGACACACCACCCCCACCGATCCCATCGCCCGTCCGGGCGCCGAGCCGCCGCCCGCCTCGCTGGCTGGCGGCCCTGCTCGTTGTCCTCGCCTTGCTGCTCCTTCTGATCGTGCTCGGTCTATGGCTCTGGCGGCAACGCCCGCGCATCACCGAGGAGGAGGTGCAGGCGCTGGTGCGCACGACGATCGAGCGCGAGACACCGGCCGCATACCTGGTCACGGGCGCGCTCGACCTGACCGCCACGAGCAGCGTCTCCAATACCCGCATGCTGCTGCCCGATCTGCTAGACCTGCCGCTGAGCACGGTGCGGACGACCGTACGCATGCCAGGCCGGGTCTCGTACGGCTTCGATGTGCGCGCACTCGAAGCGAACATGATCCGGCTGCAGGGCGACTCCGTGGTCGAAGTGCAGATTCCGCCGCTGACCGTGTTCGCTGTAGAGCCGCGGCTCGACGAAATGGAGATCGAGACGTCCCGCGGCTGGATGCGACTACCGGGTGACGCGCCGCGCCGCATCGAACGGCGCGCGATTGCCAACATCGAGGGCGCACTGCGCGCCCAGGCGGGAGACCACCTGCGCAGGTCCGTGCAGGCCAAGCTCAACACCGCTCGCGCGTTGGAGACGCTGCTGCTGCCGGCGTTTCGCGCTGCTGGGCTCGACGGTGTGCGACTCCACTTCGAGATCGAGGAGGGCGTTCACGTCACGCCCCGCGACGTGAGCATGTCGTCGTGAGCTGGCCCGACGTCTGGATCCTCTACCTCAAGGAACTGCGCTCGGCGCTGCGCGAGCGCTCGATCGTCGTCAACAGCATCCTGATCCCGATCTTTCTCTACCCGCTCATGATCTGGCTGATGTTGAGCGGCTTCATGCTGGTCGAGGGGCTGGTGGAGCGGTCGGTGTCGCGCCTTGCCGTGTACGGCATCGCCGAGTCGCACCGTGAGCTCGCCGACTCGCTGGCCGCCCTTCCCCAGGTCGAGCTGGTCGAGGTGGAGGATCGGGCCGCGGCTCGGGCCGCGGTGCGTGCGGGCGAGCTGGATGCCGTGGTCGAGGTCAGCGAGCCGCACGGGCCGGCACGTGCCCTGGACGGCAACTTCGCGGTCACGATCACCTATGACCGAGCCGAGGCCGGGAGCAGTCGAGCGCAGGCGCGCGTAGCGGCGTTGCTCGACCGCTACCGCGCCCGCTGGCTGGAGCAGCGCGCAGCCGCAATCGGTGTGTCCCGTGAAGCGCTCACCCAGTTCCGTATCGAGTCGGAGAACGTCGACACCGGCCGGGAGCTCGGCGCGTTGATTCTCGGTGAGCTGATCCCGATCATGCTCGTGATCATGGTCGCCCTGGGCAGCTTCTTTCCCGCAATCGATACGACCGCCGGTGAGCGTGAGCGGTCGACCTGGGAGACGCTCATGACGGTGTCCGCATCGCGCACGAGCATCATCACCGCGAAGTACCTGTTCGTCGCGACGATCGGCATCCTTGCCGGCCTGCTCAATGTGACGGCAATGACTCTGGCCAGTGGGCCGCTGTTCGCGCCGCTCATTGCCGGTGCGGGCGGCGCCGTGGAGTTCCGCATCCCACTGCTCGCGCTGCCCGTCATGATGCTCGGTGCTGTGGCGCTCGCGCTGTTCTTCGCCGCGGCGATGATGATCCTGGCGTCGTTCGCGCGCACCTTCAAGGACGGCCAGTCGATGGTCACGCCGATCTACTGGCTTGCCTTGCTGCCCTTGATCCTCGGGGAATCGAGCGATGATCGACTCACGTTCGAGATCGCACTCGTGCCGATCGCGAATGTCGCGCAGATGATCCGCGACGCGATCAACGGCACGTTCGCCTGGCCACTCATCGGCCTGACCATGCTGGTGCTGCTCGTCCTCGTCGGGCTCTGTCTGCTGCTGGCCCGTCAGGTGCTCCGCTTCGAGGACCATCTGATCGGCTCCTACGATGGCAGCTTCTGGCGCTTCGCGCGTGAGCGGCTGGTGCGCGGCCGCAGGACGGCGGGAGAGAACGCATGAAAGCGTCTTCACCGAACCCGCCGGTCGACGTGCGCAGCTTGAGCAAGGCCTTCTTCGACGAGTCGCGTGGTGAGGTGCGTGCGGTCGATGAGGTCACGTTCGAATGCGGCGCGAGCCAGATCTTCGGCCTGCTCGGCGCGAACGGGGCCGGCAAGACCACGACGCTGCGCATGCTGGCCACGATCCTGGTGCCGACTGCAGGCACGGCGAGGATCATGGGCCACGACGTTCGCAAGGAGCCGGAAGCTGTTCGACGCAGCCTCGGCTTCTATTCCGCATCGACCGCACTGTACCCGCGGCTGACGGCGCGCGAGACGCTCGAGTTCTTCGCCCGCGTCAACCGCTATCCGGCTGATCGCGTACACGACCGTGTGGAGGCCCTGATCGCCCGCTTCGGCATCACGGAGTACGCGGATGCGCGCGTCGAGAAGCTGTCGAGTGGGATGAAGCAAAAGGTCTCGATCGCGCGCACGGTGGCACACGACCCGCCCGTCCTGATCTTCGACGAGCCTACCGTGGGCCTGGACGTCATCAACGCGCTCGCGATGCAACGCGTGATCCGGGAGCTGCGTGCTGAGGGCAAGACGATCCTGTTCTCGACCCACATCATGAGTGAGGCGGAACGGCTCTGCGACACGATCGCGATCATCCATCGCGGTCGCATTCATGCGGCCGGCACGCTGGAGGAACTGCGGCAGGCGACGGGCGAGCATTATCTGGAGGATATCTTCGTCTCGTACCTGGGCACTGCCGAAGCGGCGCTGGAGCCACAACAGGCGCCGGCGTGAGGCGCGCGTTCGGCCGATTCGATCCCGGAGTCCTGCGCACGCTGCTCGCGTACGAGCTGCGCATGCTGGTACGCGATCGGCGCACGATCCTGATCGCCGTCGTCGCCCCGCTGCTGCTGTTTCCGGCGATCATTCTGCTCATGCGAATGGTCGGCGAGCGTGAGCAGGAGCGACTCGCCGCGACGACGTTCCGCTACGCGATCGTCGGCAGTGAGGCGCTTCTGGCGCGTAGCCTGGTCGCTGAGGCCCTGGCGCTGCCGCCGGACACAGCGGGCGGGGATACGGCAGCCATCCGCTTCGAGGCGGCGGCGGCTGTGGCCGCGGACTCGCTGCTGCGCGCGGGGACCCTTCACGTGGTTGTCGAGGCGCTGAGCGTGGCGGAGTACGCGGCCCGGCGGGACTCCATCGAAGCCGCCGCCGATGAGGGCGCGACGAGGCGCGCCGTACGACGGTCGGCCCCAAACGTACCGGCGCTGCGCCTGCTCTATCGAGCGAACAGTCAGCGTTCGGAGGTCGCCGCAGATCGGTTGGAGCAGCGGCTGCAGCGTGTGCGCGAAGCGCGGCGTGAGGCGGCACTCGCGGCTGGAGGTTTTCCGGTGCCGTCGACGGAGATTGCGCGGCTGGATGCCGCGAACATAGCGAGTGCGAGGAAGGAGGGGGGTGCAGCACTCGGGCTGTTTCTCACGCCGATGCTGGTGATGCTGATCCTGAGCGGCGGCTCGATCGTGGCCGTCGACGCGATTGCCGGGGAGAAGGAGCGGGGCACACTGGAGAGCCTGCTCACGACGGCCGCGACGCGGACCGAGATCGTGACATCGAAGCAGCTCGCGGTGATCGCGGTCGGTGTGGCGATCACTGTGATCAACATCGCAAACCTGATTCTGTACCTGATGGTCGGCCTGATCGACGTGCCGGAGAACTTCGCCGCGGCGCTGACGATATCGGGTCTGGCGGCGCTGCTGATCCTGCTTCTGCCGCTGGCGGTCCTCATCTCGAGCGCCTTGCTGCTGCTGTCCGGTTACGCGAAGAGCTACAAGGAGTATCAGCTCTACTTCTTTCCGGTGCTGGTGGTGTTCCTGCTGCCCTCCTGCGCGGCGGTGCTGCCCGGGCTCGAACTGCGCTCGGTCGTCGCCGTGATCCCCTTGGCCAATGTGAGCGTCGCGGTACGGGAAGTCCTGGTCGGGCGGTACGACTGGCCGTTCCTCGCGCTGACCTTCGTATCGACCGCGGCGGCCGCGTTATGGCTCACGCGACTCACCTCGCGGACGCTCTCCACCGAACGGTTGATCACGGCCGCCGAGCTCGACCGCGCCGATCTGGCCGGCGGCCCCATACTGTTCCAACGCCGGGTGCTGCGCTGGTTCGGCGTGATGTGGGCGGTCCTGCTGGTCGCGTCGCTGTGGATCGGTCAGGCGCTGGACATCCGCGGACAGGTCGCGGTCAACCTGCTCGGCGTGTTTCTGGGCGGAACGGTGTTGATGCTTCGCCGTTACCGCCTCTCGCTGCGCGACGCTCTCGCGCTGCGCGCGCCACCGCCGGCGGCATGGCTGGCGGTGCTGATCGGCGCGCCATCGGGGCTGCTCACCGGCATCGGCCTGACTCGGGCGCTCGATGCGCTCTTTCCCGTGCCGGAGCAGGTCGCGGAAGCGTTCGGCCAGTTCCTCCTCCCGGAGGGAATTTCGATCCTGCAGGTGGTCGTCTTCCTCGCCGTCCTGCCGGGGATCTGCGAGGAGCTGGCGTTCCGCGGCGTGTTGCTGCACGGTCTGCGGAGGCGCTTTCAGCCGGTGGCGCTCGCGGTCGTCGTCGGGCTCATCTTCGGCATCTTTCACTTCACGCTGTTCCGCATTCTGCCAACCGCGTATCTCGGCATGCTGCTGGCCGGCATAGTCCTGCTGACCGGCTCGATCTATCCCGCCATGGTCTGGCATGCACTGAACAACGCGGTCGTGCTCGTGCCGGCCTATTACGGGTGGACGCCGGACGAGGCCGCGTTCCCCATGTGGGCGCACGGTACAGGCGTCGTCGGCCT
The DNA here is from genome assembly GCA_050732635.1 of Longimicrobiales bacterium. Lineage (GTDB taxonomy): Bacteria > Gemmatimonadota > Gemmatimonadetes > Longimicrobiales > RSA9 > JBOHRE01. The sequence goes on from JBOHRE010000010.1 coordinate 20,129, forward strand.
GGCCATCGCCGCACTCATCCTGTGGCACTGGCGGCGGCCCTACCCCGGCCTGCGCTGGCCGCGGGCGACGCCACAGCAGCAGGCGCAACCGGCCGTCTGAAACCCGGCGCCGCAGCCACGCGTCTAGCGACGGTAGGACCAGCACTCAGCTCAAGGAGGAATTCATGTCCGACGAGTCGGGCGGGACCGCGACCACAGGGCTGACACCCACGCGGAACCAGAACCGCGAAGAATACAGGGTCAAGGGCGAACAGCTCCTGTCGAAGGTCAAGGAGCTGCTGCACGAAGGCAACATCCGGCGGGTGATCATCAAGAACGATGACGGCCGGACCCTGATCGAGATCCCATTGACGATCGGCGTGGCCGCCGCCGTCCTGGTGCCGGTGTGGGCGGCGCTGGGCGCCGTCGCAGCGCTGGTCACCAACTGCTCGATCGTCGTCGAGCGCGACCCCGAGTAGCAGTGGCGCCGGCGGAGCGGCCAGCCACGTCGGCGGACCCGCCGCCGCCGTTCGCTTCTGGGAAGCGGCGTCCCAAAGGCGGACGGCCGGAGCGCGGCTCCGGCTGAGCTGCAGGTGCCAACTGGTTGGCTATCAGTGACTTAGTGCTGGCCACCCGGTGGCATGGCATTTCCCTTGGTGCACGCGACCGCGGAGCCGCCGCGGCCGAGGTCGACCCCCACATTCCCCTGATCCGTGGAAGCAGCGCACGCACTGCCCTCTGTAGCGTCCCGGGCGCTGCCGCACCGCGGCTCGCCGCGCGCGACACCCATCGATACGGCGCTCGTGCGGCGCGCGCGCCGTGGTGATGCCGAGGCCTCGCGCGCGCTGTATGAGCGTAATGCCGCGGCCGTCTACGGCATTGCGCGACGCATGCTCGGGGATGATTCGCTCGCCGACGATGCGACCCAGGAAACCTGGCTGCGCGCGTTCCGCTCGCTCGAGCGATTCCGCGGCGACGCGGCGTTCTCCACGTGGATTCACCGGATCGCGGTCAACTGCTCGATCCAGCTTCAGCGGCAGCGGCGGCGGGAGACGGGGCGTGAAGCTGCGATCGACGGGGTCGAGAGCGCGGTCGCCGTGCGCTGCACGCCCCACCTGCGCGTGCGCCTCGAGCGGGCGCTCGATCTGCTGCCTGCCGGAATGCGGCAGGTCCTCGTGCTGCACGACATCGAGGGCTACACGCACGAGGAGATCGCTCGGCTGCTCGGCATCAGCGCGGGCACCTCGAAGAGCCAGCTCTCGAAGGCGCGCTGCCGGGCGCGCCAGCTGCTGGGCTGAGCCGCCGACTCGCGGTGCGCTGCATTAGAACGCAAGCGCGATTGCGCGGCGGCACTCAGCGGGGCAGAGGGGGGAGTGGTGTCGGACGTGGCGTGAGCTCTTCGTCGACGATGCGCGCGATCTCCTCTTCCGTCCGCCAGATCGTCTCGAGGGTGCGGGCCTGCTGGACGAGGGCACGGCGCTCGGCGGAATCGTTGAGCGCGATCTCGAGCGCGAGCGCAAGCGTCGGCCCGAGCCGCCAGAGCGAGGCGCGACGGGACGCGACCAAGTGAGTGAACGACGTCGCCGATCCTGCCTCCTGGATTGCGCATGCGGCGTCGAGCACCGCGCGATCGGAGCCGCCGGCAATGTTCTGGTACGCCAGGATCCGACGCAGCAGCAGCTCGGCCGCACCGCCGCGGATCCGGAACAACTTGTCCGGCGTCCACGGGTCACAGCGCTGGCACGGCACACCGACCGCCAACCGGCCGCGCGGCTCGACCAGCGGGTGCACCCACCAGGTGTCGTCGAAGCTCAGGGCGCGGAGTACACTGCGGCAATGCACGCAGCGGCTGCGACCGTGCCAGGCGAGCGAGCCGAAGTGCCACCAGCGGAGTCCCTCGGTGAGCTGCGAGTCATCCCACGCCGCGGACGGGATGCGCCGGAACAGCCCGACCTTGCCGCCGAGGTAGGACGCCGCACCGCCGGCGAACATCCCCATGCGCGTTCGCAGGCTGCGGAACGACAGCTGACGATCGCGCAGCACGCGGCCGTACCGCCACCAGGCCTGCTCGTCCAGACCCGCACGTCCGACGCGCACGACCACCGTGTCGGCGGCCTCGAACAACGCCACGTTGGCGGTCGCGATCAGCAGCCGCCCGCTCATGCGGGTGCCGCGCTCCAGCGCTTCGATCAGCTCGGATCGGCCCTCCAGCAGGGCCAGGTTCCAGCGCGCACAGCCCGGGCAGATGTGCCAGGCACGGCCGCGCAGCGGGTCGTACGCCCAGCGAGCCGCAGTGGCCGGCGCCGACGCGTCCGCAGCGAGCGCAGCATCGCAGAACAGGCAGTGCCTCAACATGTGCTCTGGTTCGAACCGCACGCGGCCTCGCCGGATCGAAGGAGGTCGCGTCGAATCTAGGCGACCGGGACAGAAGATGCCGCTCGTGTGCTGGCCGCGGCGGAACGCGCGCGGCCGCCTCAGTACGGCCCCGTGACCACCTCGATCGCGCCGTGCACGTGGTTGAAGCCCCAGCGTGCCGTCGCGGCCAGCGCACTGTAGTAGCGGATGCTCGAGATCTCGCCCACCGCGACCTGCCGCAGCTCCTGCGGCCCGCCGAGGCGCACGCCATCGACGTAGCTGACGACGTCCGTCTCGTTGAGTACGCTCGACGGGCCGTCGCGGCGCAGCCAGTGCGGCTTCATCAGCCGCAGCAGCTCGAACGCATTCGCAGCCGAGCTTTCCTCGAGGTCGACGCGGTAGAGCACGTCCGTCGCGCCCGCCCGGTCCGCGGCCCGCCGGCTGACGCCGTCGCCGCTCGCGCAGTTGGCGGCCGCCAGCCACAGCAGCGCCACCGCCGTCGTGCGCATCATGGGCTCCTTCGGCTTGGAGTTCTGCTCATCCCTGGCTCGAGGACGCCACGCTGCAAGATATCAGTGGAACATATGGCTCGGGCAAGGGAACCATGCGGCACCCCGCTGCCAGTGATCGCGATCGCTGGTGGGAACCACTCATTGTGAGTCCGTGGCCCCGTACGCTATGTTACGGCGCTACCGAAACTCACGACTGACCTCGGATCCGCACCAGCCCTCCTGCTGCCGCGGATACCCGTAAGGGTGGGCGGATTCCCGGCATCGTCAGAATGTCCCGGACCGAAACCGATGTCCTGAATCTTCTGCGGAACGCCCTGGGCGGCCGCTACGCCGTTCGACGCGAGCTCGGACGCGGCGGCATGGCCACGGTCTACCTGGCCGACGACCTGCGGCACGGCCGCCGCGTTGCGCTGAAGGTGCTGCACCAGGAGATGAGCGGCGGCCTGGGCGCCGAGCGGTTCCTGCGCGAGATCCAGATCGCGGCACAGCTCAACCACCCCCACATCCTACCGCTGCTCGATTCCGGCAAAGCAGACGAGTTTCTCTATTTCGTCGCGCCCTACGTTGAAGGCGAAACGCTGCGCGAATACCTCAACCGCGTCGGGCAGCTTTCGCTCGACGAAGCCTTGCGCATCACAGCCGAAGTCGCCGGCGGGCTGGCGTACGCGCACAGCCGTGGCTTGGTGCACCGAGACGTCAAACCCGAGAACATCCTGTTGTCGAGCGGCCATGCCGTGCTAGCGGACTTCGGTATCGCCCGCGCCATCGACGAGGCCGGTGATGATCGGCTCACCCGCAGCGGCTTCGCTGCGGGCACAGCGGCATACATGAGCCCCGAGCAATGGGCCGGCAGCACACAGATCGACGGCCGCAGCGACCTGTACAGTCTGGCGTGCGTGCTGTACGAGATGTTGATCGGCGAGCCGCCATTCACGGGTTCGAGCACTCAGGTGCTCATGGCGCGCCACACCCAGGCGCCGGTGCCCTCGCTGCGGCTCGTCCGGCCGAACGTACCCGACGCTCTCGAGACGGCCGTCGCCCGCGCGCTGGCAAAGGTGCCCGGCGATCGCTTCGGCTCCGTGCAGGAGTTCGCCGCCGCTCTGCACGAGGCGGACGCGCTGGGGACGCCGGGCGGGACCGGCCCGCGCGCAACGCCGGCGATCGGGCCGCCGCCGCGCGGGCTGAGTACCTTGCTGTCCCGCAAGCGCTTCGTCGCCGCCGCGCTTGCCCTCGCCGTCTTGAGCGCCGTGGTGCTCGGCGTGCTGTTCGCGCCCGACTGGATGCGCCGCTTTGCGCCAGCGCCGCTGGGCGCACAACAGTCCCGGCTCATCGTGCTGCCATTCGCGGACATCGGCGGCGATGGGGATACGTACTTCGCCGACGGCATCACTGAGGAAATCACCAGCAGCCTGGCTGCGGTCGGCAGTCTCGGCGTCATCGCGCGCACCAGCGCGCAGCAGTACCGGAGCACGTCGAAGACGGCGCAGGAGATCGGGCAGGAGCTCAGCGTCGACTACCTGATCGAGGGGTCGGTCCGGCGACAGCGGTATGAGGGCGGCGTCGACACGTTGCGCGTCACGGCCCGGCTGATCCGCACGGACGATGGCAGCAACGTGTGGGGCGATTCGTGGAACGTCGAGGCCTCCGGCATCTTCCAGGTGCAGGCGGAGATCGCCGAGCGCGTTGCGGACGCGATGGACATCGTGCTGGCCGGTGACGAGCGGGTGCGTCTGACGGCCCAGAAGACCGACGATTTGCAGGCCTACGACGAGTACCTGCGCGGCAACGACCGGATGATCCAGAGCTGGGCACAGCAGGACGTCGAAGCGGCGATCAGGCACTACGAGGCGGCCATCGAGCGCGACCCCGATTTCGCCGCCGCCTACGCGCGCCTCGGGCGCGCCAACGCCTGGATGCACCAGCTGCGCTACGACCTCAGCGAGGATCGGCTCGTCGCCTCGAAGCGCGCGGCCGACCGCGCCCTGGCGCTCGATCCCGACCTCGCCGATGCCCACATCGCCCTCGGCTACTACTATTACTGGGGTCGCGACAACTACGAGCGCGCCGTGGAGGCGTTCGAGGTCGCCGAGCAGCTCGCGCCCAGCGGCCTTGCCCCGATCGTGGCCATCGCCAACGTGCGCCGCCGCCAGGGCCGCTTCGACGACGCCATCGCCAACTACAGGAAGGCCGCCGAGCTCGATCCGCGCTCCTACACCTCGTCGTTCAACCTGGGCGAGACGCTGCTCTTCACGCGCCAGTATGCGGCCGCCCGCGAGCCGCTGGCGCGCGCCACCGAGCTCAACCCCGAGTTCCTCGAGGGCTGGATCCAGCGCGCCCGCCTCGAGATCAACGAGAGCGGCAACGTGGAAGCCGCGCGCGAATTTCTGCGCGCTGCGCACGAGCGCATTCCGGCCACCGCATGGCGCGGTGTGCTCCTCGACTTCGCGCGCATGCTAGATCCGAACGCCGCAGATCTCTTGGACAGGCTCCGTCCGGGCGCCTATGGGCTCGATAGCGCGAGCTACCACATGACCAAGGCCGGACTGCTGCTCCAGACGGGCAATAGCGCGGCATCGCGTGCGCAATGCGACTCCGCGCTCGTCTGGCTCGAGCAAATGCGCGAGGAGCGCCCTGACCAGGCGTGGATTCACGGCCTGATCGCACATGCCTACGCCGGCGTCGGGCGGGCGGACGACGCCGTCCGATCCGCGACGCGCGCGATGCAGCTACTCCCTGTCTCTGAGGACGCGCTGGACGGTCCCGAGTGGGTCATCAATATGGCGCAAGTACAGATGCGCGTCGGTCGTATGAACGAAGCGATCCGCCACCTGCGCTACGCGCTCTCGATCCCGTCGTGGATCTCGGTGAATTCGATTCGCGTCGATCCGCTCTGGCAGCCGATCGAGGACGCCCCAGCATTCCGGACGCTGGCCAACGCCGGCGCAGGAGCTCGATCGAGTCCCGCAGCGGCGAGCTCTACGGCCGATAGCTCACCGGTGCGAATCTTGCCCGTTTCGAATGCTACACACTAAGCTCGATTCCCGTTCACGCGCGTGGCGGAACGCTGCCGCCGCCGCACGCGCCCGGCGCCACATCGGCAGCCCACCCGGAGACGGCGTCATGATGTCCCCGAACACGGCCTGAGCCGGACCGAAGATCAGGCGTAATGCAGGCGGGAGGAGGGACCTCCCGCCTGCTTCGCACTTCCACACCCGAGTTCGCGGCTCACCCTCCACACTTGTAGCGCGTCTGCAACGTCGTCTTCATCCGCAGGGCACTCCGTATAGTCCGCTATAGAGGCGAGCCGCGACGTGGCCAACCTGTTGATCGTGATCGATGAGGACCGGCACCGGCGGGACCTCGTCCTGCGCTCGGCGATGCGCCGTGCGGATCCATTGGCCGCCCTGACGCAGGGGCGCTGCGAGGTGGCCGACTTCAGCGCAGTGTGGAGCGCGGCCGCGGACGCGCCGGTCTCCGCGAGCGGCGATGCTTTCGGCGCCGCGATCCTATGGGGCGACGCGCGCGCGCCGGAGTGCGATGATCGCCTCGATGCCGGCGCCCTTCGATCCTTCTGGCGCTCCGACGGCCCTGCGCCGCTCGACGGCTTCCATGCTGGAGTCGTGTACGACGCGGCGACCGGCAGCGCGACCGTCGGTACGGACCTGTTCGGGCTGTTCCCGATCTACTACGCGGTGATGCGCGCCGTCGCACTCGTCGCGACGAGCCCGGAGCTGCTGCTACTCCACCCGCTGTTGCGGCGTGAGGTCGACCCGTTCGCGCTCGCCGGGCTTCTCATGACCGAGCGCCTCGTGGCAGGCCATACGCTGACCGCCGGTGTCCGTCGGTTGGCCGCCGGGCATCTCCTACGGCTCGAGCGCGGGCGCGAGCCGCGTGAGATCGTGCAGTACCGGTTCCGCGTGTCGGAGGTCACTCCCGCCTCATTGGAGGAGCGGGCGCGCTCCGTCGACCTCGCGTTCGAGCGGGCGGTCCGGCGCCACATCCACGACGCGCCCGTCGGGACGACGCTGCTTTCCGGCGGCCGTGATTCGCGTATGATCGCCGGCTACCTGGTAGAGGCGGGGCTGCGGCCGCGCGCGATCACGTTCGGCTCGCCCGCCGATCACGACGCGCGCTGCGCCCGCGGGGTCGCCCGCGAGCTGCGCCTCGAGCACCGTATCGAGGACTACGACCTGACAGCGTACGAGCGCTACGCGGATCTCGAAGTGCGCTCGCAGCACGCGCAGAACGGATTCGGTAGCCTGTACGCGTGGGGTATGGCCGAGCACCTGAGCGAGCAGGGCGGGCGTGTCTCTGCCGGCTATTTCCTGGACACCGTCATCTCGCCGCTCGTATTCGTGGGGGTGGAGAACGACTACGCGACCGTGCGCGCCAGTCACCTGTCGCGCGGGCTGCCGCTTGGCCTGCTGCGGCGGCTGCTACGCCCGGATGCGTTCGGCGAAGCCATCGACCAGGTGGAGGCGTGCCTGCGCAGCACCTGGGAAGCGTATGCCGAGGAGGGTGCGGTGCGCACCTGGTACCAGTACCTCTACGACCGCACGCGCTTCCAGGTGGGCTCTATCCCGTGGCGCATGTCGTTCGGGTCGTGGCCGGTGTTGCCCGCGCTGGACATCGCCTTCCTAGGTGTGGCCGGCGGGCTGCCGATCCATGAGGTGACCGGGCGCCGGCTGCAGGACGCGCTGATTCGCAACCGCTTCCCACGCCTCGCGCGCCTTCCCGTCGCCGGCCCTGGCGACGTGACGCCGGCGCTCGCACCGCGGCTGCGCGACCGGGCCGTCGCCGCGCTCGAGAGCAGTCCAGCGGGCGCCGTGCTACGCGGCGGGCGGGAGCGCTTCCGAAGCCGCGAGCGTCGCTACTACTACCGCATCAACGATTTCAACGGCCCCGGTTGGCAGCGAATCCGCGCCCGTGCGGAGCCACTGCGGTCGCGTGTCGGCGACCTCTTCGACCTCGGCGTGCTGCACCAGGTGCTGCCGCCGCCCGCTGTCGACGTCCGTTTCGGCGATGCGCTGCTGGACTCGAGCGGAGTCCGTAACCTGGTGGGCGTCATCCTGTGGGCCGGCCTGTGCCGCTGACGCCGCTCGCGCCGTTGAGCAGCCAACCCGCGCCCGCCATGATCACTCTGCTGCCGAGCATAGCGAGTGTGCGTACGGCCGCCGGCCTGCTTCGGCTGTACGCCAGGTAGTCGGCGACGAAATAGGCATCCCAAAGGGCTCGCCGAATTGGGGTGACGCGGCGGCGCCGCACCGCAGCTCGCCGGGCGCGCAGCGTATTTCGAGCGCCGATCTCGTGCTTTACGGGGTCGTGGCTCTGCGAAGTTGGCAGGTGCCGGTAGCGGTACAGCACCGCGTCGATCATGACGGGGCGCGTCACCTCTTCGAGCTTGTATACGAGGTCCCGGTCCTCGGCGTAACGGAGTTCAGGGTCGAGCCCGGCCGTGCGCGCGTAGGCGCTGCGGCGGAAGCTACGGATGGCGCCGACGACGCCGGCGCGCAGCGCCGTGTCCCCCGCTGGCACGGCGCTGCCATGCGTCGCGAGGCAATCGGTCAGCGTCTCATCATAGACGGCGAAGCGCGAGTACACGAAGGAGCTGTCGTCATCGGCTTCGTACACCGCGAGCAGCCGTGCGGTCGCTTCGGGGTGTAGCGCGTCATCCGCGTCGAGGATACCGACGATGTCGGTCGTTGCGTTCTCGATCAGCCGCTGAAGAGTACGCGTATAGCCGATGTTCACGCCGTTCTCCAGTACGCGGATCCGCGGCTCGAGCAGCGCGCGGATCACGGCCAGCGAATCGTCGGTGCTGCCGTCGTCGGCGATCAGCGCCAGCCAGCGGTCGTCCGTCTGCGCGCGCAGAGACGCGATACAGTCCGGTAGGTAGCGCGCGTGGCCGTGGTTCGCCACCAGATACGTGATCCGCGCCGCCTCGACGGAACCGCTCACACGGTCAACGTTTCGAGCGCGGTCTGCGATGCGGCTAGGAGCGCCGCCGTGTGCGCGCACGCTTGCTCCGCCGTGTCCGCCCATAAGACGCCTGGGAGGCCTCGCGTCCACGCTGCGTGGAAGCTGGAGAGTTTGCCGTAGCTATTGTCGAGCAGCACGTGCGGCAGGCCGAGCAACATCGCCAGAACGTGCCCATGGAGCCGGTCGGTAATGACGACGCGGCCGGCCGCCAGCGTCCGCACGGCGCGCCCAAGCCTCTGCCGCGCCAAAGGGTCGTAGGCCACACTGAGTAGACGGCGCGCGAGCCGCCGTAGCGCCGGCCGGCGCCACGCTCCGATCAGCAGGTAGACGGCCCGCCGCAGCGGCGTGGCGGGCTCGTCGATCCAGTCGATCGTCGCCTCCCGGTGGGCGGTCGTTGCGGCCTCGGCATCTGTCCGCGCGAGCCACACGATGTCCTCGTGCGCCGGCACGGGACGCGGGAGCGGCCCCAGGCAGAAGGCCATGTCAGGACACAGCCGCGCCGCTACGCCGAGCTCGTTCTCGGCGATCCGAGCGCTGCGCGCATCTCGCACGAGCAGCGTGAAGCGCGAATGCCGGCGGCAGGCTTCGGCCGCACGCCGCAGCGTGTCGGCGCGTTGGAAGTGCAGCGACTGCGGCAGCTGGATGACCGGGTTTTCAGGGAACGAGCGCAGCACGTCCTCGCGGCACGCTTGGCCGAGCGGCCAGAGGTCGCCGAAGCTGCCGCCGCCCGTCAGGAGGATGGGACCGCGCCCGACGGCGCGGCGGAGCGCGTCGCGATCGTAGGTGAGCAGGTCGCAGGTGTACGCCGGCGCCGGCGCGCCGATCGCCCGGAGCGCGGCGCGCTGACCGAGCCAGATCGCGCTATCGCCGGGGTTCGGATAGGTCGGGCAGTCGAGCAACGCGTACGGCGCGTCCGGCGGGAGCAGCTCCGCCAGCGTGCTCGTCGCCAGCCTCGCCAGTGCGGCGACACGGTCGTGCAGCGCGCTCACGGCTCGAGCAGGCGGGCGCGCGGCTCGCAGAACACCGGCCCGATCCCGTAGTCCTGTTGGCCGACGGTGATGAGCGTCGTGGGCCCGCGCGACAGCTCCCGCAGGGAGCGCGCATCCCATGCGGCCGCCTGTGCACGGTAGGTCCCCGGCGCCACGTTCATGCGGACGTCGAGCTCGATCTCGAACGCCCCCCGCTCCGGGAGCCGAACGCCGCACGCATCCGTGTGGGCGACGAATACCAAGTCCTCGCGCGGCAGCGCGCGCACGCGGATGCCGACCGTGGTCTCGCCCGGAGGGCGCGCTCCCGTGACCGAGCCACGCACGTGCAGACGCACCCGCTCGCCGGGACCAACGTGGTCCGGACCCTCCGTGCGGATGCCGCAGACGCGCACGCCCGTGTCGGCCTCGGCGTCCGTGTGCGCCGCGCCGTTCTCGACGTAGGCGGCGACGCACTCGGCCGCAGGACCCGCGTGCGATATCCGACCGCGCGTCAGCAGGATCGCCCGGCTGCACAGCTCCGTGATCAGATTCAGCTGGTGCGACACGACCAGTGCGACGACGTCGCGGCGCGTCGCCTCGCGGATCCGCTCGAAGGCGCGCTGCTGGAAGGCCCAGTCGCCGACCGCCAGCACTTCATCCACGATCAGGATCTCGGGGTCGAGGTGTGCCGCGATCGAGAACCCGAGCCGGGCGCTCATGCCGCTAGAGTAGTGCTTGACCGGCGTGTCGACGAACCGCTCGAGCTCCGCGAACTCGACGATCGCGTCGAACTTGCGCGTGATCTCGACGCGCGGCATGCCGAGTACGGCGCCCTGCAGGTAGATGTTCTCGCGGCCGGTCAGGTCGTAATGGAAGCCCGCCGCCAGCTCGATCAGGGCGCCGACCCGCGCGCGCCCGCGCCGGGTACCGTGCACGGCGATCCGACCCGCGTCGGGCCGGAGAATTCCGGCCAGCAGTCGGAGCAGTGTCGACTTGCCGGCGCCGTTCGGGCCAATAATCCCCAACGCCTCGCCGGCGCCGACCTCGAACGAGATGTCGCGGAGCGCCCAGATCTGCTGTCGTTCCCTGCGCCTGCCGCGCAGGCGGTCGAGCACGTGGTCCGCGGCATCGCGCACGCTCCGGACGCGTCGCCCGAGCCGGAACTGCTTCGACACACGGTCGAACGTCACGGACGCTGCGGAGGCGGTCATGTTCGGACGGCCGGCGCGAAGTGTTCGCGGAGCAGGCCGCCCATGCGTCGGACGGTGCCGCGCAGGCGGGAGCGCCGCATTGCCGCCGCCGCGGCACGCGCAACATCGGGGCGGCCGCTCACCAGCGCGAGCGCCCGGATGTCGCGTAGCTCGCGGTAGTCCCAACTGTGCGCGCATTGCAGGCGCGCGAGCGCGCCGACGTCCAGGCTGGCGGCCGGGAACGTCGCGCACCGCGAAAGCCCGCCGAGCAACTCGAGGATCGCCACGGTCCGCAGACACTTCCCGCAGGCGCCGCAATTCTCGTCGGACCACGACTCCCAGCACACGCGCAGCGCACTCATGGCAGCCGGGTGCGCCACGAGTAGCCGCGTCTTGTCGACGCGCGAGAACGCCGCACCGTCGTGCACGAACGCGGTGCTCGCCGTCGATAGCAGCGGATCGGTCAGGGGGTGTGAGCCCCAGGGGTGCAGGTCGCGATATCCGCCTGTGGCGGGAATGAGAACGGTCCGATAGCGCGATCCGAGCGCCAGCGCGGTCGCAGCGAGGGCGCAGCCGTGCGCGAGTGGCCCCCAGGGCACCTCAGCGAGCAGCTCTTCGCGGACGTTCGTCGCCATGGCGACGAACGTCACACCGAGTGAGGTCGCGACGCGAGCGTGGCGCGCCGCCAGCCGCTCGAACGCCTCCGGGCGGCCGAGCGGGATGTCGAAGCCGTGCACCGAGATCAGCTCGTCGATGAGCCCGGCTTCGCGTGGCGGTCCGGAGCGCCGGCGCAGCGCAGTGAAGAACGAGTCGACGCCGCCGGAGAAGAAGGCGCCCACGCGGCGCGGCGGCAGGCCCGCAGCCGGCCGCACGACAGGATCGACAGGATCGTCCGCCCGCTCCGCCTCGAGCAGCACCGCCTGCAGGTGCGGGTACCAGGCGCGCCAGATCTCGAGGACGCGCGGCAGCCCGTCGAGCAGCACTCCGTCGACCGGCGCGGCGATCCGGAGCGGCTCGCCCCGCAGTGCGGCGAGCGGCAGCAGGGCCACCGCCCATGGGTTGCCTGAGCGGCCAAGGTGGTCCGCCGCGTCCGCCGGCACCTCGAACCAGCAGGGGCGCGTCGCGCCGTCGTCGCCGATCACCTCGGCGGACAGGCGCACGCGACCGCCGGACGCTCGCTCCAGACCGATCGCGGCGACCCGCACCTAGACCTCCTCCGCGAAGCGGAACTCCGCCCGGTGGAACAGGAGCCAGGAGGCGCCGAGCATCACCACGGCGAGCACGGCCGCACCGGCGAACGGGCCGGCGGGCGGCAGCTCACCGCGCAGCAGCACCGCGCGGTACGCATCGATAATGGGCGTCATCGGATTCAATAACAGCACCTGGCCGAGCGCGCCCCCGATTCGCTCGACTGGATAGACGACCGAAGTGGCGAACATCCACACTGTGATGCCCACCTCGAAAACGTACTTCACATCGGCGTAGAAGAGGTTCGCCATTGCCAACGCCAGCGCGAGGGCGGCGGTGAACACGAGCTGCACGGCGAGGACCACGGGCAGGAACAGCAGCGCGCTCGACGGCGCGATCCCGTACCACGCCATGAGCAGCCCAAGCACGATGGAGGCGACGGCGAAGTCGAGGAGCGCCGTCGCCACCGCCGAGAGTGGCAGAATCTCGCGCGGAAAGTACACCTTGGTGACCAGGTTCGGGTTGCTCGTCAGCGACGTCGTCGCGAAGCGCAGCGACGAAGCGAGCAGGTTCCACGGCAGCAGCCCCGCGAACGCGTAGAGCGGATACGGCATGCCAGTGTCGAGCCGCACGACGCGCGTGAAGATGACCGTAAAGATCAGCATGTTCAGCAGCGGCATGGCCACGGCCCAGCCGAACCCCATGATCGCGTTCTGGTAGCGCAGCTTCAGGTCGCGGCGGGTTACGGCCACGAACAGCTCGCGGAACTCGCCGAGCTCCACCACCACCTCCCGTAGGTCCGTGAGCAGGCGACCGCGAACGGGCGCGACCGGAGCCGCGGTCGGGGGATCGTGCATGAAGCCGGCTCGCTGGCAGGGGGAGAGCGTCGCCCGAGAAGGGCGGCCGCCGACGAGACGGCAATCGCCATGCCCCCGAAAACCCGCGTGAGCGCCGCGCTGACGCACGGTCCGCCGGCCGGGAACGGGCGACAACACGGTAGCTATGGCCGTCGGGGACGCGCGGCCGGTCGGCGGCCGGCCGCCAGCGCCTCGAGTCGGACGCCGCCCCCTCGCGACACCGTTGCATGCACACCGCACCCGACAGAGGCGCGACCGTAGCCCGGGCGGCGCGGACAGGGCATATCTCTTGCCCCCAGCCGCCCGTCGACACCCACCCAATACCAGTTATCAGGCCGAATGCCGCCCGAGCCGTCGCGCCGCATGCTTGGCGAGCGCGCCGCGGTGCGTCGCGACGCTGCCGCCAGCGCTCCAATTACAGGCCTCCGGACCCGCCAGGGCCTGGTGGAGGGCCCGGTCGTGGATGCCGCCACGGGCTCGACCGTGCTCTTCCTCATCAACGACCTGCGCACCGGTGGAGCCGAGCGGACGCTCGTCAACTATCTGAATCACCTGCGCCGGCTGCAGCCTGTACTGGTGCTGATCAATCCGCAGGCCGAGCTGCTGGCCGAGCTGTCACCGAGTGTGGAGGTTCTGGTCCTGTCTCGGCGAGCGAGTTCGGCGGAGGTCGGCGCTGCCCAGCCGAGTCCGGGACCAGCGGGGCCGGCATACCGCCGCGGACGCCCACGCGGACAGATGCCACTCGAGCTGCCGGGACTGCTGGTGCGCGCTTGGCGACTCGCTCGGCTGGCGCGGACGCACCGTTGCTCCGCGGTGTCGACGTTCCTGAATCGATCGCACACGATCGCACTGACTGCGAAGCTGCTCTTCGCGCCGAGGCTGCGCGTGGTGATCAATGTGCACGAAATGCTGTCGCAGCACCTGCAAATCCACTTCGCCGCGGTCGAGCGGCAGCTGATGAAGTGGTTCATCCGTTGGACCTTTCCGCGGGCTGCGAGCATCGTCGTCGTGTCGGAAGGTGTGCGGCGTGATCTGGTGCAGCACTTCCGGCTCGATCCTGACCGCATAACAGTCGTGCACAACCCGATCGATGTGGTGCAGGTGCGTGAGAGAGCGGCGGAGCCGGCACCCGAGATCAGCAACGGTGTCACACGCCCGCTGATCGTCGCCGTCGGCAGGCTGGTCCATTTGAAGGGGCTCGACCTGTTGATCCGGGCAGTCGGCCGACTGCCTCCGCAACTGCGCGGTACCGTTTTCGTGATCGGTGAAGGGGAGGAACGCTCGCGGCTGGAGCATCTCATTTCGCGGCTCGGCATGTCCGATCGCGTGCGTCTGCTGGGGCATCGGAGCAATCCCTGGAAGTACATGGCAAAGTCGGATGTCGTCGCGCTGTGTTCGCGCACGGAGGCGTTTCCGAACGTGATCGGCGAAGCGCTCGCACTGTCGCGCCCTGTGGTTGCCACGTACTGCTCGGAGGGTGTACGCGAATACCTGAACGGAGGGGAGTGCGGCCTGCTCGTCCCGCCCGAGGACGTCGATGCCCTCGCCCAAGCGCTCACTCGCGTGCTGACGGAGGCGCCCCTGCGTCGTCGTTTTCGCCGTGAAGGGTTGCGCAGGGTCGAGATCTTCGACATTGCGCGCACCGTCGAGCGCTACGAGTCGCTGCTCGCTCGCATCTGCAGTGCGTGATTACGCCGCAACGGCCTGCTCTGCCGCAACCGCGAAATTGCCTGTCCGCCCGCCACCGGTATGAGCCGAATCGTTACCGTGCACAGCGCACGCATGAGTGTCGTCCGGCCGACCGAGATGGGGTTCATCCGCTGGTTCCGCATCTCCGCCGCTCTCGCCTCGCTCGGGCACTCTGTCGACATTGCCAGCAACGAGCTGTGGAGGCGTGTGGGTCACCGGGTCACACACCTCGGCCCGCGGCTGCGGATCGTGCCACTCAGCCGTGTCGACTGGTCCGAGTACGATGTCGTCAAGACGCATTACCATGAAGGCTTCGAGACCTTCGAACGACACGTACCTGCCGGCCACCGGTTCGTCATCGCGCATCTGGGATCGATGGTCGGCCCGGTCGAGATGGAGGGCATCCATTTCCACGGGCGGCAGCGCGAGCGGCTCTATCGCACGCAGGAGCGCGTTCGCGACGCGAGCCGCTACGTGAGTTTGCTGAACGAGCCGGCCAGGCAGCTCTGGCGTGAGTGTTTCGGCGAGCGGCCGGAGACGCTGGTGGTGCCGGGCGCGGCGGACGCCGAGATCCCGCCGCCGGGTCCGGATCCGTACGCGAAGGACGGGCGGCTCGACTGCGTGTTCTCGGGCAACTACTACACTCGGAGCTCACGCAGCCAGCCGGAGGCGCATGCGACGCTGACCGGCAAGCTCAACCGGCTGGGGCGGCTGCTGTGGGAGCGCGGCGGCCGTCTGCACGTCGTCGGGCCGGGCGATCGGCGCAGTCTGGACGCGCGCGTGATCACCGTGCACGGAGCAGTCCGGTATGAGCGCTCATGGGATTATCTATACCACGCGGCGGTCGGCGTGGTGTTGCTGGCGGGCAGATTCCAGCACAACAACGAGAGCACGAAGATCTACCACTACCTGCGCGCTGGGCTGCCCGTCGTGAGTGAGGCCGGCTTTCCGAACGACCACGTGGTTACGGAGTCGGGCTTGGGCTCGGTGGTCGAGAACGGCGCGATCGAGCGGATCGCGGACCGGGTGCTGGAGGCGGGTCGCACAGTGTGGGATCGGCAGCGGGCGGTCCAGTACATTCTCGACAACCACACCTGGACGCGGCGCGCCGAGACCTACGACGCGCTGCTTCGTGAGCGCGCGGGCCGCTGCTGAGCGTTGCACGGGCGACGGCGCCGCCCCACCCGCCGCGCCGTTCAACTTGCCGCAGCCCCCAGCCGTCTCTATCGTTTTGCCATCCCGAGCCTATCGCTGATGCAATCCCAGCCGGAAAATCCCGGGGCCCCATCCGTATCTTCGGACGATCTGGAGCGGCGGCTACGTGACGAGCTCGCCCCCGGGTTGGAGGTGCTGCGCCTCATCGGGCGGGGTGCGACGGCGGGCGTGTACCTCGCGCGCGAGAGCGCGCTCCGCCGTCTGGTCGCGGTCAAGGTGCTGTCGGCGGAGGTGGCGCGCGACCCGGTGGCGCGGCAGCGCTTCGAGCGCGAGGGTCAGGCGGCGGCGGCGATCGTGCACCCCAACGTCGTGACGGTGTACCGTGTCGACCGCCTGGCCGACGATACGCCGTTCCTCGTCATGCAGTACGTGAAGGGGCCCAGCCTGGCAGAGCGCATCGCGGCCGAGGGGCCGCTGCCCGTGCCGGAGGTGAGGCGCCTGCTCGTCGCTCTGGCCTCCGCGTTGGCTGCCGCGCATCAGCACCATGTCATCCATCGCGACATCCGGCCGGCGAACGTGCTCTGCGAGGAGGGCAGCGATCGCGTGCTACTGACGGACTTCGGGCTTGCATACATCCAGACGACGGGCGCCGAATCGCTGCCTCGGCTGACGCGGACCGGGATCGTGCTGGGCGATCCGGCGCACGTCAGCCCGGAGCAGGCTCTCGGCGCGGCCGTGACCGATCGAACCGACATCTACAGTCTCGGGCTGCTCGGGTACGAGCTGCTCACGGGCACGCCACCAGTGGCGGAGCCGCGGGCGGGCGCGGGCGTGGTCCATGGCGATCCGCCCGATCTGCTCGAGCTACGCCACGATGTCGATCCCGACCTCGCTGATCTGCTGCGCCGGTGCCTTGCAAGGACGGCCGCGCACCGGCCGCCGGCCGCCGAGCTGGCTCGCCGGCTGGCCGCTCCGGCGCCCGGCGTAGGCACCGAGACGGCGCCTGCACTGACCCGGCTGACGGCGGTGCTGTTCGTCGACATCGTCGGCTACAGCGCGATCTCTGCCACTGATGAGCGCGCCGCCCTCGAGCACGTCGGCAGGCTCCAGCAGGTCGTTCGCGAGCAGACCGACCGCCTGCGCGGCCGTTTGGTCAAGTTCGTCGGCGACGCTGCACTCGTGCATTTCTCGAGCACGGAATCCGCGGTACGCGCGGGGCTGGCAATCATGGAGCGGTTCGCCGACTCGAGCTCGGGCGGCCGCACCCCGCCGGAGCTGCGAATCGGTATTCACGCCGGTGATGTCACCACTGCCTCCGACGGCGATCTGTACGGCGATGGCGTCAACACCGCGGCGCGGCTGCAGACGGAGGCTCGGCCCGGCCAGATCCTGGTCAGCGGCGACGTCTGGCGTCAGCTCCGTGCGCGTCCCGAGTACGCGTTCCGCGTAATCGGTGAGAAGCGGCTTCGCGGCCTGCAAGGCACTGTTCAGCTCGTGGAGGTGCGCCCGGCCGCCGGCGCCGAGCACGTCTCCGGCGTCCGCGGGCTCATTGCCGAGCTGCGGCGCCGCCATGTCTTCCGGGTGATGCTGGTGTATGGCGCCGTCGCCTTCATCGTGCTGCAGGTGGCCGAACGCACGCTCGAGCCGCTGGGTTTGCCCGACTGGACCTACGGCCTCGTGCTGCTGCTGATCCTGCTCGGGTTCCCGCTCGCAGTCGTGCTCGCCTGGGCCTACGACCTGGGTCCTCGCGGGCTCGAGCGAACGGCGCCGCGCCGCTGAGACCCGATGTCCGCGACCATGGTTCCGCTGATGATACGCTGCACCGCCATCCTCGCGGTGGCGTCCTGCACTGCCGCGCCCACTGCGTCGGGGCCCAGGACCGTCCAGCCGGGCGCGCCCGGCGAGCCGAGCCGCGAGGTCGCGGCGGGGCAGCCGGTCGGGCAGCCGCGGCACACCGCGGCGGACGTTGCCTTCGTGAGGGCCATGATCGCGCACCACGAACAGGCGCTTGCCATGACCGAGCTGGTGCCGGGCCGGAGCCAGCGCGAGGACGTGCGGCTGCTCGCCCTGCGGATCGAGCTGTCGCAGCAGGACGAGATCGCGCTGATGCGACAATGGCTGGCGGCGCGAGACGAGGCTGGCGCAACGCCGTCGCACACCGAACACGGAGCGGCGGGCCACGACGGCGCCCGCATCTTCGGCATGTTGACCGAGCAGGAGCTGGCCCGGCTCGCGGCGGCAGCCGGCGCGGAATTCGACCGGCTCTTCCTGCAGTTCATGATCCGACACCATGAGGGCGCACTGGCGATGGTCGCCGACCTGTTCGCCAATGCCGGTGCCGGGCAGGAGTCGGAGGTGTTTCAGCTCGCGTCGGAAATCGACAGCGATCAGCGCATCGAGATCGCGCGCATGCGCAGGATGGTGTATCCTGGCGGATGAGTGGGGCAGCGACCGCAACGTCTCGTGAGGTAGGATGCGATCCAACATGGGCTGGCAGTGCTGCCGGCGGTACCTGGCCGCAGAGGCAGTCGTGGTTCTCGCGCTCGCGTCTGGAGGCGCGGCGCGCGTTCAGGCCCAGACGCCCGACGGCGATCCGCGCATCGGGCTGCCTGCCGGCTGGACCGACGCCGGCGTCGCGGCCCGCAACCTCGAGCTGGTGGCGCACGTCGACCGGCCGCAGGGCTTCTTCAACCCGGAGTCGCCGGGCGCTGGCGGCTTCTCGAACACCGACCTCGCGTTCCGTGGCGACTTCGCCTTCGTCGGCAACTATTACGGCTGGCAGGCCTACGACGTCTCGGACCCGACGAGCCCGACGCTGCGCGTCGCCGTGGTCTGCCCCGGCGGTCAGGGCGATGTCTCCGTCTATGGCGACCTGCTGTTCGTGTCGGCACAGGAAACGCGCGGCCGGCTCGACTGCGGGACCGAAGGCGTGCAGGACACGGTCAGCCAGGAGCGGTTCCGCGGCGTGCGCGTCTTCGACATCGGCGACATCGACAATCCGCGTCAGGTGGCGGCGGTGCAGACCTGCCGCGGCTCGCACACGCACTCGCTGGTGACCAGCCCGCGCGATCCCGACAACGTGTACGTCTACGTGTCCGGCACGAGCGCGCCGCGCCCCGCCGCCGAGCTTCCGGGGTGCTCAAGCGCCGAGCCGGAGGAGGATCCGAACACGTCGTACTGGCGCATCGAGGTGATCCGCGTGCCCCTCGCCTCGCCCGAGCAGGCCGCCGTCGTCAGCGAGCCTCGCGTCTTCGCCGACACGCTGACTGGCGACATCGCCGGGCTCTGGCCCGGCGGCGATCATGGCCCGGGCACGCAGCGGTCATCCGAAACCAACCGGTGCCACGACATCACCGCGTATCCGGAGATCGGGCTGGCCGCCGGCGCGTGCGCCGGCAATGGCATCCTCTTCGACATCTCGGACCCCGTAAACCCCGTCCGCATTGACGCGGTCACGGATCCAAACTTCGCCTACTGGCATTCGGCCACGTTCAACAACGACGGCACGAAGGTCATCTTCACGGACGAGTGGGGTGGCGGCAGAGCGCCGCGCTGCCGGGCCGACGACCCGCCCACATGGGGCGCGAACGCGATCTTCGACGTCGTCGATCGCAGGCTGAGGCTGGCCGGCTACTACAAGCTGCCGGCACCGCAGACCGCGTTGGAGAACTGCGTGGCGCACAACGGCTCGCTGATCCCCGTGCCCGGCCGCGACATCAAGGTGCAGGGCTGGTATCAGGGCGGCGTCTCCGTCTTCGACTTCACCGACTCCGACAACCCGGTCGAGATCGCGTTCTTCGACCGCGGCCCGCTCAGCGACACGACGCTGATGACCGGCGGCTACTGGTCGGCCTACTGGTACAACGGCAACGTCTACGGTGCCGAGATCTCCCGCGGACTGGATGTGTTCAGGTTGACACCCAGCGAGCACCTCACGCGGAACGAGATCGCTGCGGCGCTGCTGGTGCAGACTGCCGAGTTCAATGCGCAGCACCAGCCGAAGCTGAGCTGGCCCGCCAGCCCCGTGGTCGCGCGCGCCTACCTCGACCAGCTCGTGCGCGCCGGCGCGGTGTCGACGGAGCTCGCCGCGCGGCTCGCCGCCGACCTCGACAGCATCGAGCGGCTGCAGGCCGGAGCAGATCGGCGCGCCGCCCTCACGCGCCTCGGAGACGCGGCTACGCGATTCGAGGCCGATGCCTTGGCGGCGTTGGCCGAAGGCCGCGAGGACCATGCGGCCCGCGTGCAGGCGAGGCTGGCGGGTCTGCTCAGGGAGCTGACCGCGGCGTCGTGACTCGATCGGCGGTGGCTGCGGCACGGCGCCGCGTTTGTCAGTGCCGGACCTCGCTCGTATGGCCGAGCGCTTCGCGCACCATGTCCGCCAGGGCAGCGGGCGTGTACGGCTTCTCGATGAACAATGTGCCGGACTCCTCGATGCCGTGTCTGCCCAACGCGTCGCCGGAATAGCCGGACGTGAAGAGCACCCTGAGCCCGGGGTAGCGCACGGCGAGCTGGCGGCACAGATCGGGGCCGGAGATGCCGGGCATGATGACGTCGCTGACGACGAGGTCGGGGCGGGCTGCATCCGTATCGAGTAGCTGCAGCGCTTCCTCGCCGCTCGAGGCGGTGACGACGCGATAGCCGATCTGCTCGAGGATGCGTGTCGCGATCGCGCGTACCGGCGCGTTGTCCTCGACGACCAGCACGGTCTCCGTGCCGCCGGCGGCCTTCGGAACCGACCGTCGTACCGGGACGGCCGCCTTCTCCGCGCTGGCCGGCAGATAGATCTTGAACGTCGTGCCGCTGCCCGGCTCGCTGTAGACGTAGACATGGCCGCCGCTCTGCTTGACGATGCCGAAAACGGTGGCCAGGCCCAGGCCGGTGCCTTTGCCGGGCGCCTTGGTCGTGAAGAACGGCTCGAAGATGTGGGCCTGGGTCTCCGCATCCATGCCGATTCCGGTGTCGCTCACGGCGAGCATCACGTACGGTCCGGGCGTCACCGCCAGGTGCTCGTGCGTGTACGCTTCATCGAGGTCGACGTTGCCGGTGGTGATGGTCAGTCTACCGCCATCCGGCATCGCATCCCTGGCGTTGACCGCAAGATTGACGAGCACCTGCTCGAGGTGACCACGGTCGACGCGCACGTGATCCAGGCGCGGCGCGAGCGCCGTAACGAACACGATGTCCTCGCCGATCAGCCGGCGGAGCAGCTTCTCGGTGTGGGTAACGACCTCGTTGAGGTCGATGACCTCCGGCTGCGTGACCTGGCGCCGGCTGAACGCGAGCAGTTGCCGCGTCAGGCCGGCCGCGCTTTCACCGGCCTTGAGGATCTCGATCACGTCGCCGCGCAGTCGGTTGGGTTCCGGCAACTGTCCGAGCACCAGGTTGCCGTGGCCGACGATCGCCGTGAGCAGATTGTTGAAGTCGTGGGCGACGCCGCCCGCGAGCTGCCCGATCGCCTCCATCTTCTGGGACTGGTGGAGCTGGGCTTCGAGGCGACGTCGATCGGTCACGTCAGCACTCACGCCGAGGACCGAGCGTGGCTGGCCGCCGTCGTCGAACTGCGTGCGCCCTTTGCCTTCGATCCAGCGGACGGAGCCATCGGGGGCGATCGCGCGATACTCCAGGTCGAAGGCCTCATCGCTCGGCCGGCCGGCGAGCGCGGTTCGGACGGCCGCGCGGTCGTCGGCGTGCACGAGCTCGAGGAAGGCGTCGCGGGTCGTTGGCAGCGCGTCGGGCGGCAGCCCGTGAACGATACGCATACTGTCCGAGCAAACCATTTCGCCTGTGGCGAGGTCGGATTCCCAGACGCCGATCCGGGCGGCGGCCAGCGCGAAATGCGTCTGCTCATGGCTCTTGCGCAGCTCGCCGTAGGCGTGCTCGACGCGATCCGTCATGGTGTTGAAGGCATCGCTCAGGCGGCCGATCTCATCGCGGCGCGCGGTGGCGACGCGCCGGGTGTAGTCGCCCGCCGCGATCTCTTCGGCCGCGTGGGCCAGCGCGTGCAGCGGCCGCGCGAGTCGCATGCCCAGCAAGGCCGCCAGTGCGCCGCTGGCCGCCACGAACAGCAGCGCCAGCATCATCATGCGCCGGATGAACGGCTGCGCCGGTGCGACGATGAGCGAGCGCGGGAATCCAACCCACGCGACCCACGGTGTGCCCTCGATGGCGGCGACGCTACCGACCCAACGGCGGTCGTCGGC
The DNA here is from genome assembly GCA_050732635.1 of Longimicrobiales bacterium. Lineage (GTDB taxonomy): Bacteria > Gemmatimonadota > Gemmatimonadetes > Longimicrobiales > RSA9 > JBOHRE01. Next base: position 42,201 of record JBOHRE010000010.1, read on the forward strand.
CGTGCGCGGTTCCGTCGCGCCGGCAAGCGTGTCGGCGATCGGTGGCGCTGCCACGATCGTAGAGAGGTCGGTCCAGGCGGGCCCACCGATCGTGCCGACCTTGATGACGGCCTCGTTCCCGACCAGGCGCCTCACGGCGCCACCCGGCGTGGTGGTGACGCGACCGAACCGGCGGACATAGCCCAGGCGCGGAGCCGCCGGCGCGGTGTCCGCGCGGATCTCGACGACGATGTCGAAGTACGGCAGCTCGCCGGCCGCCTGTAGCGGGCTCACACCCTCGCGGACCGGGGGGCTGCCGGCGGGAAAGAACACGGGGTCAGCCGTCGAGTCCGGCCGGCCGGGCGTCGCCAGCTCGAGCAGCAGCGAGCCGCCGGCATCCCAGAGCTCCACACGGCGGAACGGCTGCTCGACGAGCGGCGTGAGGACGCGGCGCGCGGCCTCGCGCCCCGCAGGCGTCGGGTCCTGCAGATAGGCCCGCAGATCGGCATCGCCGCGCAGCCGATCGTCCTGCGCTGTGCGGGTCCGCAGCGACGTCGCCAGCATGCCAGCGATTTGATCCGCCGCCGTCAGCGCCCGCTCGTGCCCAGCGCGGACCAGTGTATCCTCGACCACCCGGTACGTGGCCCACAGGAAGGTGCCCAGCATGAGTACGACGAGCGCACACAGGAAGAGCGGCAACCGCCACCGCAAGGATTGGCGGAGCACCGGCCGCCTGGGGCCGGAGTGTTGTCCGAGCGCCATCACTGGACTCCTGGAAAGGTTTCCGCGGAGGAGAGCTCTGATGCTGTGCAACACCTGTCTGGCCACCGGGGAGGGGGCGGCGCGGCCAGCCTGAGAAAAACATAAGCTCGGGGCGCGGTCTTGAACACCCTGCGACCGCGGCCGGCCGCGATACCAGGACCGCCCTTACGGCAAGCGGATGTACGAAACGCTGATGCCGAACTGGTAGCCGGTGCCGGCGCGGAAGATGCGCTGCAGGCCGAGGTGCAGGTCGAGCCCGGGGTGCACGAGCTGCTGCACACCGATGCCGAGGTTGGTCAGGTAGCTGCGGCGGGTGGCGTGGCTCTCGCCGCCGCAGCGGATGCCCCAGACGAGGCCTGGTGCGATGAACGCGACCAGCCGCACGCTCTGCAGCATCGCGAGGGAGAGCGGCACGGCCAGGTCGAGCGTGCAGGCATCACGGTCTGGCAGCAGGCCGGGTGCGTAGCCGAGACCGACTTCCATGCCCAGCGTGGTCGTGGCGCTGTAGTCGCCGAAGGACTCGGCGAGCGTGGGGCCGCCGGACATCACGTTCAGGCGGGCGCGCGCGCCGAACAGAGCGTGGCCCTCGCAATCGGGTTCGGGCCCCTCGCAGTGCGGCTTCTGATAGCCACCGGTGATGCCGAACACCGAGCCGCCACGCCACTGCAGGTCGACGCCGCCGGCGATGGCGGACAGGTCGGGCCCGGTTCGCGCGCCGACCTGACCGGCCTGCAGCCGGAGGCCCCAGTACGTGTGATTGCGGCTGGCCGGCATCGGCATGGCCATGGGCGGTAGTGCGCCGATCGGCGTGGCCTGCAGCACCCTGATCTCCGGGACGGCGGCGTTCTGCGCGAGCGCGGGTTGCGCCGCGGCCAGCGCAAGGGCCAGTGCCAGCATGGCGAAGCGCCGGCCGTTCGGTGCGCGGTCGCGCAGCGTGACAGCAGTCACGGTCAGCGCGGCTCCAGCCAGCGGGAGTACGCGAGCCCGCCCGTGCCATCGCCCGCGTAGTGGAAGACGCGCAGGAGCACACCGCGGCCGCGCAGGATGTCGAGGCGCATGAAGCCGCTGCGGTTCTGGCTGTTGAAGTAGCTCTCGCGCAGTCGAACGGCGCACGATGTCTTCGGGTCCGAACCCGCACCGCTGACCAGCAGGTAGGCGACACTGGGCCCGCCGCGCAGCACCTGCAGGTTGTGGTCGTGTCCGGCCGCATAGACCAACGGCGGCTGGGCGCTGAACGCCGCCTCGATGGAGTCGCGCAGCGTGCGGTTCGGCTTCGAGATGATGTCCTGCGTGCGGCCGCCGAAGCGGCGAAAGGGTCCGGTGGTGCTGCAGTAGCCACCATGGCTGCCGCCGGTCATGAGCGGGTGGTGGCCGGCCACGACCACAACGCGGCCGTCCTGATCCGTCCGGATCTGCTCGCGCAGCGCGGCCGTGACCGTAGCGAAATTTCCGGTGCAATCGGAGTCCGCATCGCGCACGATGTACTCGTGCAACCACCATTGCGTGTCGAACATGACGAGCCGGAGTCGGCCGACGTCCACCGTAACCGGGCCGGGGCAGCCGTTGCCTGGCAGCATGCGGACGTCGCGGCCGGCGGCCAGCTCGGCGATCAGTCGTTCCTGGAGCCGAATCGAGTAGAGCCCGAAGGCGGTCTCGCCGGCCCAATCATGATTGCCGGGCAGGAAGATGCCGCGCGCGTCGTGCGGCACCGCGCTGACCTGTGCCTCCAGCCTGCGGCGCGAGTCCGCCCACTCCGCGTGGCCCTCCTCCGGCAGCCCTTCCGGGTACACGTTGTCGCCGAGGAAGAGGATGATCGTGCGCTCGGCCGCGGACATCGCCTGTGCCTCCAGCGAGTCCAGCGGTGCGCCGACCTCATGCGGGTCCGGCTCGCCGGCATCGCCGATGAGAAGCAGCGTGGTCTCGATCTCCGCGGGCGCGAGTGGCTCCGTGACCATGCGTGGCTGACAGCCGGAGGCGACGGCCAGCAGCAACGCCCATTGCCCGGCCATGCGCGTGCCGTCACGAACTCGCCGGCGCTTCGTCTTCACTGGCACGATCTCTCCCCGATTCCTCCGGCAGAGGGGCCTGCGCCGGGCGAAGCAGGTCTCATGCCGATACCATACTGCGTATGACTAGGAACGCCGTCCCTAGCCTTGTTCTCGCTGTCGCCGCAGGCTGCGGCGGTCCGAATGCCACCCTACCGGGCGTCGCGGTCGTCCAGGAAACGTTCGTCAGCCGGCGGCAGCTGCTCGGCAATCTGGATTCCCCAGCGATCTGGCATGGACCGGCCGGCGAGGCCTGGGTCCTGGTCACCTCGAAATGGCGGCATCGGCTCGAGGTCTACGACGGCGCGACCGGCGAGCATCTGCAGACGGTCGGCCGCGGCGGCGCCGGGGCCGGCGAGTTTCGGCGGCCGAACGGCGTTGCAGTCGTCGGCGATCTCGCGCTCGTGGTCGAGCGCGACAATGCTCGCGTCCAAGTCCTGCGCCTTCCGGACCTCGAGCCCATCGGAAGCTTCGGCGAAACGCTGCGGCGGCCGTACGGAATCGCAGTGCTGGAGCGGGGGCCGGACAGCGTGGAGGTATTCGTCACCGACGACTACGAGGCCGCCGGCGGCGGACCGCCGGCCGACCACGAGCTGGGCGAGCGTGTCAAGCACTACCTCGTGACCACGCGTGGCGGGCAGGTGTCGGCGCTCTACCGCGGCGCTTTCGGTGACACCGCGGGTGCGGGCCGGCTCGGCAAGGTCGAGTCGCTCGCGGTCGATGCCGATGCGGGGCTGCTGCTCGTGGCCGACGAGATCGCGCGCGACGTCAAGGTCTACGACGTGAGCGGCACGTTCACCGGGCAAGTCCTCTGGCAGGGCGTGATCGAGAACGACCCGGAGGGGATTGCACTGTACGCCTGCGGCCAGGACGAGGGCTACTGGATCGTGGCGGACCAGCACCGCACGACGAACCGGTTTCGCGTCTTCGACCGGCGAAGCCTCGCGCCCCTCGGCGCATTCATGGGGAGGACCGTACGCCAGACCGACGGCATTGCGCTGACGCAGCGACCGGTCGGCGCCATGCGATCCGGGTCGCTTTACGCGATGGACCGAGATCGGGCGTTGGCCGCCTTCGACTGGGGCGATGTTGCGGCCGCGCTCGGTCTCCGATCCGACTGTAGACCGTAGCGTCAGAAGGAGACGCCTCGCTGCAGGTAGACACGGTTCTGCTCGCCGCGGGCGAATGCGAGGCTGAACGCCTGTCCGAGCGCGTCGAGCCATACGCCACCGCCGATGCCGACGTGCCACCCGCCTTGGCTTTGCGACTCGTACCAGACGCGGCCGGCGTCGGCGAGCCCGAACACGCCGAGCCGCCAGCGTACGAAAAGCGGCAGTGTGCCGACGGGCACGCGCAGCTCGGCCGATCCGAACGCGGACGTTTCGCCAGTGAAGCGTCGCCAACGGTACCCGCGGACGGTCTCCCGCCCGCCAATTCCGGGAGCGTGCTGCATGGGGAAGGTGCCGGATGCGAACGCGCTGCCGGCGCGCAGGGCCAGGTGCGTGCCGTCGCCGGGCAGCGGCAGGTAGGCCGACCCGAGCGCGGCCGCGGTGCCGAACGATTCCGCCACATCCAGGAGTGGCGGGTAGGCGGCGAGCTCCGCCTGTAGCGTCCAGCCGCGGTCGGGCACCGCGCCGCTGCCGGTGAGGTCCAGCTCGAGCCCGAGTCGCGCGCCCAGTCGGCCGCCAGCGTCGCGGCCGCGCGCGGCCTCGGTGGCGAACGGCGATCCCGGTGGCGGCTCGGCCTGGCTCCAGGCCGCGACGGGTCCCGCCTCCAGCCGCCCGACCAGCGGGCGCAGACCCGGCAGCACGTCCGCCTCCTCGCGCAGCTCGCTGGCGAGGCCCTCCCTCGCGCGCCAGCCGATGTGCCAGACCAGCGCCGGTGCGACGACGATCTGGTCCTGATCGACCAGCCCCTCGGCGTCGTCGAGCGGTGGCGTGTCGTTGCCGAAGCCGTGGAACCGGATCGCCTCGAATTGCGTGGCGCGCGCCGCCAGCGTCAGCGCCATGGGCGAGTTCTCCAGCCGGTAATCGGCATCGATCGTGACGCCCAGCCCACCGCTGCCGAGTCCCACCAGCAGACTCCCGCCGGCGTCCCAGTGGTGCGGCAGCCGGCGGAACCCATAGCGGCGGAAGCTGGGACCGAAGCCGACGATCACGCCGGCGCGGTCGGCGTAACCGAGTACCGGCCCCCAGCCGGTGCTGCCGCCCCAGTCGGGGCTCCACGCGCCGTCCAGCCGCAGGCCGCCCAGCTGCTCCGGCGGCACCCATTCGCGGATGCTCACCCGCGTGTCGTTATCCGTGACGAACTCGTTGTCGCCTGCCGAATCGTAGAAGTGCGTCGCGCCGCCACCTGCGGAGTCCGCGAGCACGTCGTCCCCGCCGCCCCCGATCACGCGCACGCGGATGGCTTTGGATGCGGAGCCGGTGATCACGGCGCTGTCGTCAGCGTCGTGCAGGTAGATGCGGACCTCGTTCGTCTCCACCGGCAGGAACGTGCGCTGGTAGAACGGCTCCACGCCGTCCGACGCGAGTCGCTCCGGTCCGCCAATCGTCACCGTGACGCGGCCATCGGCGTGCCGAACCACCGACGCCCTGTCGGACTCGTCGGTGCCGTGCACGTCCACCTCGCCGGCGAGCCACTCGTAGAACTCGAGCGCGACGGCAGGCAGCTGGTCGCGGCGCGCTCTCAGCCCTTCGCGCAGCCGCGCCGCTGCGTCGGTCTGCCCGCGCCAGCGATGCGGCAGCTCGCCGATCACGCGCTCGATCACCTCATCGCTGATGGACTCCTGAACCTGCAGCGCGACCTCCTCGACGGCGCGCCGGGTCAAACGCTGCAGCAGCCTGCGGTCCAGGTCGTGGCTGGTGTAGGTCAGCCCCTCGAGCGAGTAGGTCGATCCGAACGCGATCAGCTTCGGATAGAGCGGCCGGACGACGTGCTCGATCAGCAAGCCGCGGGCATCCATGAAGGCGCGATCCCGATCGCGGGGCAGCGGCCGCCAGTGATAATCGCCATCCTCGCCGTAGCGGGCGAAGCGTACGTTGTCCAGCGTGCGGTCGGTGTCGTTGATCATGAAGTCGACGAGCCGCACCGCCACGAACTCGCGCTCGTCGAGTCGGTGCATGCGGCTGGCGCGGATGTCGTCGAGGAAGTTCCCCGCGTTCTTGATCTTGCGCGATCCGGCGAAGCCCGGCTCATCATCCGGCGCCTCCTGAGGACTCAGCTCGACCGTGCCCAGCATGCCGGCGAACGAGTCCTGATACACGCCCAGGCGGGGCTCGTCGGGCATGATGTACAGCGCCGGCTCGACGTGCAGCACGTCGATCGCGTCCAGTAGCGGCGGAACCAGCAGTGGCGCTGCCGGGAACAGGGAGCTGACGTTGTCCTGCACCAGCGCGGCGGCGGTCGTGCCCCTGAGCGAGGGCGGCATCGCTTGGATGGCCGGGAACTTGTTCACGGAGCGGAAGCGGTACTCGCGCCAGCCGTCCTCCTCGATCAGGTGCAGCGTGATGCTCTGGTGGCCACCGCCCCGCTCCTGGAACTCGAGCCCGCCCGCGTAGCGACTCATGTCGAATACCGGCACGTCGACCGGCGTCAGCCACACCTGCCGCCAGCCACTGCCCAGGAGCGTGCGGGCGAGCCCGCCCGCCTGGTATTCCGGCCCCGGTGCGACGGTGACCACAATGTCGCGTGTGGACGGCGCTGGCGTTATGGCCTGCGCGGTGGCGGTCGCAGGTGCGACCAACAGCACGACGGCCCCTAGCACACGACGCCGCACCCTGTTCATCCTCGGAGCTTCTCCCCGTCGACCGGGCCCGCCACCGGCGGGCACCCCGACGTCGCCGTGCCAGAACCGTTCCAGAGCCGTCGCCGGCGCACTATTCTGTACCTCGACCACTGTCCCCCACGAGGTGAGGCATGCTGCGACCCGACCGCTCCGAGTACGCCGAGTACTATGACCGTTACGCGTCGCTCGTGCCCGATGGCGACATCGGGGCGACGCTCGCGAGCCAGTTTCCGGTGACGCGCGGCATGCTCGCCGCCGTCCCGGCCGACCGGGAACGCTGGGCCTACGAGCCGGGCAAGTGGTCGTTTCGCGAGGTGGTCGGCCACCTGGCCGATGCCGAGCGCGTGTTCGCGGACCGTGCGCTCTGGATCGCACGCGATCCGGACACGCCGCTGCCCTCGATGGAGCAGGACCTGTGGGCATCGAACAGCAGTGCGCGAGAGCGGCCGCTCCCTGACCTGCTCGACGAGTGGGCTGCCGTGCGTGAGGCCACGGTCGCACTGGTGCGCGGCCTCGACGACGTCGCCCTGGCGCGCACCGGCACCGCGTCGGGCGTGCGCTTCACCGTGCGCAGCTTTCCCTGGATCATCGCCGGTCACGAGCTGCACCACCGCCGCATCCTGCGCGAGCGCTACGGTCTGGGCTGATCGCCCGGCATCGTCCCGTTCGAGCGACGTGGCGGTGCCATGCGCGCGCGGCCGGCGGCTTCAGGCGCCCGCGCCGAATTCGCTCGCGTGATCACGCGCGAAGTCGCGGATCGTGCGCGGCGGCCAGTCGAGGATGCGCGCGAGACGGTCGGAGACCTTCGCTGTCGGGCCGCCGGCTTTCTGATAGGCCGCGATCGCGAGTGTCGCGTCGATCGTGGGTGGCGGCACGCCACGCGCTTCCAGCCGTGCACGCGCCTCCGGCATCGCGATGGGCTGGTAGCGCACGTCCGCGCCAGTGACCTCGGACAGCGCCGCGGCGAGTTCCGCGTAGCCGACCGCCTCGCCGCCGGTGAGGAAGTATTTCGCGTTCGTGTGCGCGTCCGGGTGCAGTAGCGCCTCGGCCGCGACCGCTGCGATGTCGCGCGTATCGATGAAGGGCACGCGCCCGTCGCCGATCGGCGAGTAGATGATGCGCTCGGCGCGTACCGACTCGGCTACATCGCCCAGCCAGTTCTGCATGAAGGCATGCGGTCGCAGGATCGTCCACGTCATAGCCGACTGCTGCAGCGCCTGCTCGACCTCCCAGTGCTCGCGCGCGATCGTCGAGTTCGAGTGATTCGACGCGCCGAGCGCCGACAGCTTGACCACGTGCTCGACTCCCAGGCTCTCGGCCGCGCGCAGCACAGCGATCTGAAGTCTGCCGAAACCCGGTGTGTTGTCGGTGAGCAGGAAGAGGCGGGTCGTTCCGGCGAGCGCGGGCTCGAGCAACGCCGCGTCTCGGAGATCCGCCTGCAGCCATACGACGCCCGACAACGGCCGTATGCCGCGCGTGTTGCGGAACACAGCGCGCGTCGGCGCGCCGGCGTCGCTCAGCAGACGCACCAGCTCACTGCCGATCGTGCCGGTGCTACCCGTGACCGTGATGACCATCGCGATTCCCGTCAGTACACATACGCGTCGGTGCGCATCCTTTCCACCGCGCCGGCCGCCGGGTTATCGTGGGCTCATGTCCCGGCTCGACGCCAGCCAGCGGGCCAAGCTCCCCGACAGCGCCTTCGCCTACGTCGATTCTCGCGGCCGGCGGCGGCTGCCGATCCACGACGAGGCGCACGTGCGCAACGCGCTGTCTCGGTTCAGTCAGGTTGCGTTCGAGGACGACGCCGCGCGTGAGAGAGCGCGCAAGCGGCTGCTGCGGGCGGCCAAGAAGTACGGCATCGTGCCCATCGGCTTCGTCACCGGCCAGCTTCAGTCGGAGCGGAAGCACGCGACGGCGGGTCGGCTGGTGATCGAGCTGGGTCGCAGCGGCGCGCCCGGCGAGCTCGAGCAGCGGCTGCGCAGCGTGCTCCGGGATCCGACGCTGGCCGTGCTGCACTGGTCGGAGACGTCCGGCGCGTACCTCGACGGCGCCGGAAAGCCCGTCCCGTTGCCCGCCGAAGGCGACCCGCGCGTGGTGACCTATCTCGAACGCCACGGCCGGCCGATGACTGCGCTCGTGCACGACCCGGCAGTGCTGGAGGATCCGGATCTGGGCGAGACCGTGCTGGCCGCCGTGCGCTTCGTGGTCGAGCACGACCGCGCCTACGGCGAGGTTCGCGCCACGGCGACCTCCGCGGCCGTACTGCCGACCGGCTTCGTCACGCTGCTGATGACCGACATCGAGGGCTCGACCGCGATCCTGCATCGCCTGGGCGATCGCTACCGCGACCTGCTGAACGACGTACGGGGAATCCTGCGCACGGCCGTCTCGCGCGCCGATGGCCGCGTGATCGACGCGCGCGCCGACGATTTCTTTGCGGTGTTCGAGCGCGGGGCCGACGCGGTCGAGGCGGCGACGGCGATGCAGCGCGCGCTCGCCGAGCGCCGCTGGGCGGAGGGGCTCGAGGTCCGCGTGCGCGTGGGGATCCACAGCGGCACGCCGACGCTGACCGACGTCGGCTACATCGGGCTGGCGGTGCACACCACGGCGCGCGTCTGCGCGGCGGCGCACGGCGGTCAGATCGTGGTTTCGGGCGAGACCAGGACGGTCATCGGCAAGTCGATCCCTGCGGGGGTCCGGCTGCGCAGCCTCGGCCGCCATCGCCTGCAGGGCCTGCCCGAACCCGAGCCGCTGTTCCAGGTCCAGGCGGAAGGACTGCTCGCCCGCTTCCCGGCGCCGCGCACGGAGGGGCGGGCGCCGGCGAGGTCCGCAGGCAAAGGCGCGCGCAGCTGAGGGCCAGCGGCTCGAGCTGTCATGGTGCGAGCCGGTCAGGCGCGGCCGATGTCGACGACGATCTCGCGCCAGCGGCCCTGGTTGAAGCGCAGCACGCTGAGCGTGCAGCGCGTTGCATGCCCGGCCAGAATGGCGAGCCAGATGTGCAGCGCCTGCAGCGTGTCGGTCTGCTGAATGACGAAGCAGATGCCGAGCGGCACCGCGATCTGCGAGACGATCGAGATGTAGAGCGGGCTCTTTGTGTCGCCAGTGCCCTGCAAGCCGCCGGTGTAGGTCAGCGCGACGGCCACGAACAGGCCCGACAGACTGAGCACGCGCAGCAACTGCACGCCCAGCTCGACGGCGGCCGGCTCGTTCATGCCGAACAGCGCCAGGAGCTGGCGCGGGATGAGCAGGAACAGCGCGCCAACCACCGCCGCGCTGAGCAACCCGATGCGCGCGGCGACGTGTACCGCGCTGGACGCGCGCTCGGCGTCGCCCGCGCCCAGGCTCTGCCCCGCTACGGCCGCCGCCGCGCCCATCAGCCCGACCGTGGTCCAGGTGATGAGCGAGAAGAGCTGCGTGTAGGACACGGCGTACGCCGCCTGCGCCGCCGCGCTCTGCGCCAGCGAGCCGACGAACGCGAGCAGCAGCACACCGCCGATATTCATCGCGATGCCCTGTACGCCGGTCGGCAGACCGAAGCGGAACAGCGCGCGGATGATGGCCCAATCCGGGCGGATGCCGGCGCCTCGCGGGAACGCCACGACCCATGAGCCACCCCAGAGCTTCGACAGCGCATAGACTGCGACGAGCCCGGCGGCGATGACCGTGCCCATGGCGGCGCCCGCGGTGCCGAACGCCGGGATCGGCCCCAGCCCTCGGATCAGAATCACGTTCAGCGTGATGTTCAGTGCTGTGACGATGATGCCCAGCCGGAGCGGTGTGCGCGCGTCGCCGGCCGAGCGCAGCGCGCCGCCCAGCATGAAGAAGATCAGCATGCCGCTGCTGAAGACGAACATGATGCGCAGATAGGGCAGCGCCTCGGCCTGCACCTCGGGCGCGGCGTTCACGACATCGAGCAGCGCCGGCGCCAGCACGTAACCGATCGGCGCCAGCACACCGAGCGAGAGCCCGACGGCCGTGAGGAAAGCCTGGTACACCGTGCGGTCGACCTTCTCGTGGTCGCCGGCGCCGGCGAAGCGCGCCACCAGCACGCTCATGCCGGTGAACAGTGAGGAGATGAAGACGACCACGACCAGGAAGATCTGCCAGCTCACGCCGATCGCCGCGTTCGCGGTGTAGCCGACGTAATGGCCGACCATCGCGTGATCGACCATGCCCTGCAGGCCGCCGATCACGCTCTGCAGCATGGTCGGCCAGGCGATTCGCCACACCGCGGGCAGCAGCGGCCCCTCCACGATCGAGCGGTCGTAGCGGCGCTTCGTGGGCGGCGGCGGCGGGACGACCAGCG
>JBOHRE010000011.1:0-52719 GCA_050732635.1 Longimicrobiales bacterium
GAGCGGAAGCGCCGGCGTGGCCGGCGTGGCGGACGCGGGCGCCCACGCCGGGCCCGGGACGGCTCGCCCAGGCCGAGCGGTGCGCCAGAATCGGCCGGCTCGCCCGAGGCATAGCTCCTGACCAGCGGTCGGGACACGAGGAGCACATGAAGCGATTGCCGACACTCGGACTCGTTGCGCTGCTCGCCGCGGCGACTGGCGCGGCGGCGCAGACGGCGGAGCTCGCGCATGCGACGTCGCCCGGCCTGTACGCCGGCGAGCGGAGCGGCTACGCCGTGACGCTGGGCCCGTTCGGCACGGTCGGCGAGGCGTCGATGGAAGTCGTCGGCCGCGAGACGATCCGCGATCGCAGCACGTACCGGCTCCGCTTCGACCTCGAGGGCGGCATCTGGTTCGCCAAGGTCGACACGCGCATGGAGTCGTGGGTCGAGCCGAACACGTTCTCCGCCATGCGCTTCTTCCGCGATCAGCACGAGGTCAACTACAAGCGCCGGCAGACCATCGATTTCTTCCCGGACGAGATGCGCTGGCGTGCCAGCGACGGCACCAGCGGCGAGCTGGGCAGCGACCGGCCGCTCGACGACGTATCGTTCCTGTACTACGTGCGCCAGCTGCCGCTCGACGTCGGCGAGACCTACGTGCTCGAGCGCTACTTCAAGCCGGACGGCAATCCGGTCACGATCCGCGTCGTGCGCAAGGAAACCATCACCGTGCCGGCCGGCAGGTTCGAGACGATCGTGATCCGCCCGGAGATCCGCACCAGCGGCCTGTTCAGCGAGGGCGGCGAGGCCGAGGTCTACTTCACCGACGATGACCGCCGCATCCTCGTGCAGCTCAAGTCGAAGGTGCCGATCGTCGGCAGCCTGACACTGAAGCTCAAGGCGTACACGCCCGGCGAGCGTCCCACCTCGCTCGCCGACCGGCGCTGAGCTCGCCACGGCTCATGCGTTGAGCGACGCCGACCGCGAAGTCGACCTCCAGAAGATCCGCACCGTGCCCGTCCGTGCGCGGGCCAACAAGGTCGGCGCCGCCGACTTCGCGCGGCCGCCCGCCGACGACCGCTCGTTCCGCGCCTTCCTCGCCGCACTGCCCGACGTCCTCGAGGCGCGCAGCTTCCGCGCCGTCGTCGACGCGATCATCACGGCCGCGCGCGAGCAGCGCGCCGTGCTCTGCATGGTCGGCGGCCACGTCATCAAGACCGGGCTCGCGCCGATCCTGATCGCGCTCATGCGCCGCGGCGCGATCACGCACCTCGCGTCGAACGGCTCGGCCGTGATCCACGACTACGAGATCGCGCGCTGGGGCGGCACCTCCGAGGACGTCGAGGCCGGGCTCGCCGATGGCAGCTTCGGCATGGCCGAGGAGACCGGCCGCGACACGAACGACGCGATCCGCCGCGGCGCCGACCACGGCTGGGGCCTGGGCGAAGCGCTCGCCCGCGACCTCGAGGCGCGCGCCGACCTCGCCGAGCCCGAGCTGTCACTACTGCTCGCCGCGCGCCGCCTCGGCATCGGCTTCACCGCCCACGCCGCGATCGGCGCCGAGATCACGCACCAGCACCCCGCCGCCGATGGCGCCGCGATCGGCGCGACGTCGCTCACCGACTTTCGCCGGCTCGCCGCACACCTCGAGCGCCTCGACGGCGGCGTCGTGCTCAACATCGGCTCCGCGGTCATCATGCCGGAAGTCTTCCTCAAGGCGCTGACCGTCTGCCGCAACCTGAACGGCGGCGCGCCGCGCGCGTTCACCGCCGCCGATTTCGACATGCAGCGCCACTATCGGCCTCGGATGAACGTGGTCGAGCGGCCGACCCGCTCCGGCGGTGGCACCGGCTACATGATCACCGGCCACCACGAGCTCATGGTGCCGCTGCTGGGCTGGGCGGTGCTGGACGGGCTGCGGTGAAGTTTGGTTGGTGGTTGGTACCTCCACTGCTTGACCCGTTAGGCCATTTCCTTATATTTCAACATGGTTCCGCGGCGCCGCACGGCCGCGGCCTTTTTGTCTGCGGCCCCCATCGTCTAGTGGCCTAGGACATCTGGTTCTCAGCCAGAAAACCGGGGTTCGATTCCCCGTGGGGGTACTCGGACGGCCGACGGGAGGGCGCGAGGGGCCCGCGCTCGGGCCTTCCGCAGGTATCGGCATTTTTGTACAACTTGTACATGAGACCGCCGGCCGACTGCGGGTTGCGCCAGCGGGCCCAACGAGGTCGCATAGCTCAGTTGGTTAGAGCGCACGGTTCACATCCGTGAGGTCGTAGGTTCGAGTCCTACTGCGACCATCAACGCCGTCAGTCTTTGCAGGGCAACGCGTTACGGCGTTTTGTTCTGCCCTTCGTCATCGTCACGTTCCATTTCCATATCTGATCGGTGCCGATCGAGGCTGACCTGATACAGTGGATCCGGCCTCAGAAGGGAGTGTCGGATGAGCGGCGGAGAGGAGCAGGCTCATCGGATCACTCCGCCTGCAGAGTCCTGGCGGGGTCGACGCGGGCGGCCCGACGGGCGGGGAGCCAGGAAGCGCCGAGGGCGGCGGCCGCGAAAAGGAGGGGGGCCACGACGAAGGTGACGGGGTCGTTCGGGGCGACGCCGTACAGCATGCCGGCCATGGCGCGCGTCGCCAGGAGAGCCACGGCGAGCCCCACGCCGAGGCCGATGGCGACGAGAACGACGCTGCGGCCGACGGTGAGGCGAACCAGGTCGGCGGCGCGGGCGCCGAGTGCCATGCGGAGTCCCAGCTCGGGCAGACGCTGCCGCGCGGCCTGGGCCGTGACGCTCGTGGGGTCGCCGCCGGGCGCGACCCGGGCGTAGAGGTGCATCTGCCGGTCGAAGGTCTGGCCGAACGGCTCGATCAGCTCGATCTGGGCCGGCATGGCGATCTCGCTCTGCCGCTCGTTGCCGACCACACCCACGATCGTGCGCCACCGGCTGACATGGACACGGCCCTCACCAATAGCCACCGACGTCGAATCGGGGACGCGGTCCGTCGTGATCCGCTGCCCCACCGGGTCCTCGCCGGGGAAGTACTGCCGGGCCAGGGCCTCGTTGATGAGCGCGACCGGCTCGCCGCGGAGCTCGTCCCACGGCTCGGTGAAGACGTCGGCATCGGTGAAGGCGCGGCCGGCCAGGAGCGGGACGCCCATGATCTCGAGGTAGCCCGGCGTCATGCTCCGCCGGACGACCTCGGTGCCGTACTCGTCCGGAGCGCGGCCGGCGATGAAGAAGTCGCTGGTGAAGCCCCGATCGCGGAGCGGGAGTGTGGAAGACGCGGCGACCGACTCGACGCCCGGGAGGGCACGGACGCGGGCCAGGACCTCGTCGTAGAAAGCCATCACCGCCGGCGGTCCCCGATACCGCGCGCCGGGGAGGCTCAGCGTGATGGCCACCACGCCGTCCGGGTCGAAGCCGGGGTCGACCTGCCGGAGCTCCGTGATGCTCCGGACCAGGAGCCCGGCGCCCAACACGAGCACCACCGCGAGCGCCACCTCGGCGACGACCAGCCCGCCGACCGCCCGTCCGGCCCGCCGCCCCGCGTCCCCGCTCCGCCCCGCCTGGCGCAGCACCTCGCCCGGCCCGGCACGGCGGGTAAGGAGGGCCGGGAAGAGGCCGAACAGCACGGCGGCCGCGGCCGTCGCCGCGATCGCGAATGCGATGACGCCTGCGTCCACCGGAAACGAGGTGACCCGCAGCAGACCCTCCGGCTGGAACCGCTCCAGGAGCCGCGTACCGGCGATCCCCAGCGCGATGCCGACCAGCCCGCCCAGCGCGGCGAGGACGAGGCTCTCGGTGAGCATCTGGCGCACGAGACGGCCGCGCCGGGCGCCCAGGGCCGACCGGACCGCGAGGTCGCGGCGACGGCCGGAAGCGCGGACCAGCATCAGGTTTCCCACGTTCGCGCAGGCGATCAGAAGCAGGAGCCCCACGGCGCCGAGCAGGACCAGGAGCGGGGTCCGCGTGTCTCCGAGCAGGAAGTCGTGGAGGGGCGACATCCCGGCGCCGATGAGCCGGTTCAGCTCCGGGTGCTCCCGTTCGAGCTGCGCGGCCACGCTGCGTAGCTCGGCCGCCGCCAGCTCCGGCGCGGTCCCCGGCGCGAGCCTGGCGATGGGCCGGATGAAGTGCCCCCGGCGGAACCACTCGTGGTACTCCTCGGGCCAGCCGAACGGCGCCCACAGGTCCACGTCGTCCGTGGGAAACGCGAACCCCTCCGGCATCACGCCGACGATTCGGGCCGGCCCATCGTTCACCCGGACCGCTCGTCCGACGACATCGGCGTCGCCCCCGAACACGGTGCGCCACGTCGCCGCGCTCAGGATCAGCGGCGTCTCGCCCGCGCGCCACGTCGCGCCAGCCCAATTCTCCGCTTCCGTGAAGTCGCGGCCCAGCATCGGGCGGACGCCGAGCATGGAGAAGAAGCCGCCGGTCACCCGGGTCTCCTCCAGGACCAGCGGCTGCTCGAGGCCCGTCAGCGTCACCTGCCACGGGGACGGGTCGTATGCCTCCACGTCCGCGAACGACGAGACCCGCTCCTTCCAGTCCAGGTAGTTCGCCGGCGCCGCCATCTCCCGCTCCCACCCCTTCTCCGGGTTCGACTCCCACAGCATGTACAGGCTCCCGGGCTCCGAGAACGGAAGCGGCCTCAGGATCACCGCGCGGACGGCCGAGAAGATCGCCGTCGTCGCACCGATGCCCAGCGCGAGCACCAGCACCGCGGTCAGCGTGAACCCCGGCGCCCGCGCGAACGAGCGGAACGCGAGCCGGACGTCCCGGACGGCGTCCTCCAGGGGCCGGACGCCGCGGGCGTCCTGAAACTCCTCCCGGGTCCGCTCCACGCCCCCGAGCTTCAGGCGCGCTAGACGACGAGCCTCGCGCCGGCTCAGCCCCCGCTGCACGTTCGCCTCTTCTTCCATCTCCAGGTGGAAGCGGAGCTCCTCCTCCAGCTCACGCTCCTCACGTCCGCGGAACAGAAGCGACGCCAGCCGCGCGCGCACCTCCGCGAGCCACCTCATGCGACACCTCCGGCCCAATCGAGAACCTGGAATACCGCCCCGGCCGACCGCTCCCACTCCGCCCGCTCGATCGCCAGCTGCTTCTCGCCCGCCTTCGTGAGCATGTAGTAGCGCGCCCGGCGGTTGTTCTCCGTCGCACGCCACTCCGAGCGGATCCACCCCTTGCGCTTCATCCGCTGGAGCGCGGGATAGAGCGAGCCCTGGTTCACCTGGAACACGTCGCTCGACATCTGCTGGATCCGCTGCGCGATGCCCCACCCGTGCATCGCCTCGAGCGAGAGGGTCTTGAGCACCAGGAGCTCGAGCGTCCCCTGGACGAGGCTGGATTCCGCCATTTCGGCCTCTCCTTTCGACTGCCTGAAGAAGAAGTGCGATCTCTCCTTCAGATTGTCAAGAGGAATACTACCATTGCACGACGGGAGGAAAACGGCCGAATGGCGATGTCCGCTTGCTGCACACCAGCAGCGACACTGCACCTCGGGGGCTCGACTCTTGCGGCGCGCGCCGCCGCACCGTGGGCACTGCACCCCGCCGATTTGCCCGCGGGCGGCCGGATGCCGGTCGAGCATCCGGGCTTCGCCTCAACACAGGAGGTTTCGATGCGTCTGGTACCGAAGGCCGTCGCAGCGGTCGCGCTCGGGCTCGTCGCCGCCTGCGCTGACTCGCCGGTCACCCCCGCGCCGGAGCTGGTACCACCCGATGCGCTCCAGTCGGAGACGGTCGTGATCGATGGCGAGGAGGTGGAGGCGCAGCGGCCGCTACTCGACGTCACCGACTGGGACGATGCCCGCGAGCTCATCGACCTCGAAGTGCTCACGCCGGAGGCCGCGAGCGACATCGGCACCGGCTCGGCGATCGTGATCACGATTCCCGATGAAGGGCGCTTCGGCTGCACCGCGAACTTCATCTGGGAGGCCCGCGGCCGCTTCTATCTGGGATCGGCCGGCCATTGCTTCCTGCCCGGCAGCGCGACTGCGACACACGGCGCCGGCGCCGATTACGACGCGTCGGGCGTGGTCGTGGAAGTCTGCGTCGAGGATTGCGAGGGCAACTTCCGGACGAACCTGCTGGTTGGGCGCTGGGTCCGGCTCGCCGGGGTCGCGTACGCGCGGCAGCAGAACGAGGCCGGCAGCGGCGTCGGCCACGACTTCGGCGTGGTCGAGGTCCCGAAGAAGATCGCGGAAGTGATCCGGCCGGCGATGCCCGTCTGGGGCGGACCGACTGGCGAGGACGACCTGCTGTTGGGCGAGCACGGCTGCCACTACGGCCACGGGCTGATCGTCGGCGAGACCTTCCTGACCAAGGCACGCACCGGCCTTGGCGGCGTCTGGACCGATGAATGGTGGGCCGGCGACTTCGCGGGCTCGCCCGGCGACTCCGGATCCGGCATGGTACAGTGCGAGCCCGTAGTCGCCACCTTCGAGGGGCGCGGCGCCATCGGCGTTCTGACGCACCTGGGCGTCGGTTTCGATACCTCCACCGGCGGGACGGGGCTGATCCTCGGCACTACCCTCCCGCGAGCCATCGAGATGGCGCGGGAAGCGAACCTCAAGCTCTCGCTCCTCCTGCAGTAGCCGTCTCGAGCCCGGCAGGTCGCGGCGCCACGCGGCGCCCGACCTGCCAGCTCACGCCGTAGCTCGGCCGCGGGCGCTCAGATCGTAACCACTCGGTCCACCGCGACGACCCGCTCCGCGAACTCCTTGGGCGTACTGAAGCGTGCGTTCTTGCCTTTCAGATCGGATTCGGAGACCCCCCCGGGCCTTTGCGCACCCGCCTCAAACGAAGATGTCGACAGCGCCTTCGACGCATTTCGCCAGCAGTTCGGTGAGTGGCGGCACGCCGACGCCGCGAACCTGCTCCGCGACCTCGTTCTTCATCAGGTAACTGGCCTCGGCAATCAGAGTGATCTGCGCCTTGTGGCCGGCCTCGACCGCGCCCAGTGCAAGGTGGAACGGCACACTCGCCCGAGTGGGATCGTCGCTGCCGAAGGTGCTGGCGTAGAGAATCGTTGCCATAGGTCGGCTCCGGTCGGTTGCCGTGGTAGGATGTCGCAGATCGAGCCATTGTAAGAGCGCAGCCGCGGCTGGACAATGGCAGCGTGAGCTCTCTCTACGAATCAGTTCGGACTTCGCCGTAGTCGCCCCATCGCCGCCAGGTCCATCCGAATCTGAAGTGGCTCGGCATCTTCCGACATGAGCTCACCGCGGAACGCGCCAATGTGTACATGTGGATGGAAGGATGATCCGTTGTTTCCGATTCGGGCGACGGGCTCGCCGGCTCGAACTGTGTCTCCCTCGGAAACCAACACCTCTCGAACATGGACATATGCCACTTGCACGGCTGTAGGATCATCATCGAATCCACGCCGAAACAGGATCGCACTGGATCGACCCTCACCACGCACGCCAGGAACCGTAGAGTTGGGATTGATGTGCACGATCAGGACGACCCCATCGAACGGGGCGAGAAGCGGTTCGCGCCAACTATGCCAATCCTCGTTCCGAGTCCCGTCTCCTTTGTACAACGAGGCCAGGTTGCCATTGGGGCCACCGTTCCGTCGAACGACCACGCAATCAGCACCGAGCGCGTCGGGCACGTGATCTTCGGCACCGAGTGCGTGCTCCGAACACTGGAAAGGCGCAGAGATCGGTGGATGAATCGTGAATGCTTCATGCCATCTCCCGTCTTTGTGTGCTCGTTGCCAGTTCTCAGCTCACCGCTTTCTTCACGAGCGCGCCGATCCTTGCCTCTGGCGGCGGTCAACTCCTTCAGCGCGAAGGAGGTCGGCCGCATGTCGCCTTCGTCGAGGTTCGCCGCGTCGCTGAAGCCGAACGTCGCATACCTCGATTTGAACTTCAGCGCGCTTTGGAAGAAGCAGACGACCTTGCCGTCCTTGGCATACGCGGGCATCCCGTACCAGGTTTTCGGCGAGAGGGCTGGCGCGCTGGCTTTGACGATGGCATGGAGCCGCCTGGCCATGGCCTGATCCGGTCCCTGCATCTCGGCGATCTTCGCGAGCACCGCGCTTTCCCCGTCCGTCTTCTTCGCGCGTGCGCCGCGGCGCGCTTCCGCCTTCAGCTCTTGGGCGCGCTCCTTCATCGCAGCTCGTTCCTCGTCCGTAAATCCCTTGGACTTCTTGTTGAGCGCGGTGGTGCTCTTGGCGGACTTTTGCGTGGGCTTCTTGGTGGTGCTCTTGCTGGACTTCTGCGTGGCCTTCTTTGGACTCATAGTCCGCCCGTCTAAACTCCCGAGGTCGGCCTCGTTGCCGACGGCCTCGACACGCGATTGACGTGGGATGCCCGGCGTCGTCGCACGTCATCACCATGGCCCGAAACGCGGTTCTTGCCATACCTAGTGCTGCCATGTATAATGGTGCTAGGTACTCCGAGATGCGAGCTCGACAAGGCGATCCGACGCGTGAAATGATGGAAATCAACAAGGACCTGATCGCCGCGTCCTCGACGCCGATCGTGCTGGCCATCCTCGCCGAAGAAGACAGCTATGGCTACGCAATCCTCAAGCGAGTTCGCGAGCTGTCGGGAGGGCGCATGGAGTGGACGGACGGGATGCTGTACCCGGTTCTGCATCGGCTCGAGCGGCTCGGCCATATCGAAGCGCGGTGGGAGGTCGCGGAGAGCGGGCGCCGTCGCAAGTACTACCGGATCACGTCCCGGGGTCGGACTCAGCTTGCCGAGGAACGCCGGCAGTGGCAAGCGGTGGACGCGACGCTGCGGGGCATCTGGCAGGCGCTTTCCCTTTCGGTTCCGCCCATCCACGTGGCGTCGGCGGCGCCACTGGCACAGGGAGCCTGAGCGATGGCGGCTCCAGGCCAAGCGGTGTCCGTCGAGGAACAGATCGACCAGTGGCGGAGCTACCTGCGCCGCCGCGAGGCGATCCACTCCGTCGACGTAGCGGAGTTGGAGGACCACCTGCGCGAGCAGATCGCGGTGCTGACCGACGCGGGGCTCGCCGCGGATGAGGCGTTCCTGGTAGCGGTCAAGCGCATGGGCGACCTCGACGCCCTGTCGCGGGAGTTCGCGCGCGAGCACTCGGAGCGTCTCTGGAAGCAGCTCGTCCTGGCCGGCGACCGGTGGGGCGGCGGCGAGGTGCCCGCAGCGTACGGGTCCCGGAGGATGTGGGTGGCCCTCGGCCTGGCCGTGGCGGCGGCCGTGGCGATCAAGGTCCCCGCGCTCTTCGGAATCGAGTTCGACGCCGAGACGCAGGACTTCTTCTATCCGCTCAACATCGGGTTCCTCACCCTTCCGTTCGTCATCGCGTACTTCGCGTGGGAACGTCCGTTGTGGTGGGGCGCCCGACTCGGGCTGGCCGCGGCCTTCGCCGCGGCGGCCGTCGTCGTGAACGCCTTCCCGTTCCCGTCGGCGGCTCCCGGGGAGCGGGTCGCGGATACGCTGAAGCTGACCATTCTACACCTGCCCATCGCCCTGTGGCTTGCCGTCGGCGTGGCCTACGTCGGCGGCCGATGGCCGGGAAACGAAAGGCGGATGGATTTCCTCCGCTTCACCGGCGAGCTCTTCATCTACTTCGTCCTGATCGCACTGGGCGGAGGCGTGCTGACCGCCCTGACCTTGGGCCTGTTCGACGCGATCGGGGTGGACGTGGAGCCCCTGGTCGCGAGCTGGATCATGCCGTGCGGAGCCGCCGGCGCCATCGTCGTCGCCACGTGGCTCGTGGAAGCGAAACAGAGCGTCATCGAGAACATGGCGCCCGTACTGGCGCGCATCTTCGTTCCCCTGTTCGCGCTGGTGCTTCTCGTCTTCGTCGGGACCATGGCGTCGACCGGGCGAGGGCTCGACGTGGAGCGGCAGATCCTGATCGTCGTTGACCTGCTGCTGGTCGTCGTCTTCGGCCTGCTCCTATACTCGATCTCCGCGCGGGACCCACTGGCGCCCCCGGCCGTGTTCGACTGGATCCAACTGACGCTCGTCGGGACCGCCCTGGTGGTGGACGTCCTGGCTCTCTGGGCCATCGGCGCTCGGATCTCGGACATGGGCTGGACTCCCAACCGGTTCGCGGCCCTCGGCATGAACGTGGTCCTGCTCGTAAACCTGGCCGGCTCCGCCTTCCTCTACTTCCGGTTCCTCCGGCGTGCGCGCGGATTCCGTCGTCTGTGGGACTGGCAGATGGCCTACGTCTACGTCCTCGCCGGGTGGACCGCCGTGGTGGCCTTCCTGTTCCCGCCGCTGTTCGCCTTCCGCTGAGCCGTTGAAATGAGCTGTCAGCGGCATCGAGGCGGGCAAATGCACCCTCTCGACTTTGCAATGCAAAGTACTGCGCAGTAGCTGGCGCAACATTCACTCTCTTGGAGGATTAGCCGGATGAGGAGCTTCCTGAACCCGCAGCCCTGCCGGGACACACTCGGCCGCTGTCTGTCTCTGGTCTCGCTCGCGTTCGTTCCGTTGTTGCTCGGTACTCCCGCGTACGCCCAGGACAGGATTCGCGAAATCGATGAGCTGTTCAGCTGGATCACGCCGGATATGCCCGGGTGCGCGGTCGCCGTCTCGCAGAAGGGGGAGGTGGTCGTGAACCGGGCGTACGGCGTTGCCAACCTGGAAACCGAAGCACCGATCGGTCCGAGCACGATGTTCGACATCGGATCGGTGCAGAAGCAGTTCGTCGCCGCGGCGGTCCTTCTCCTCGTAGAAGAAGGGCGGCTGGCTCTTTCCGACGACATCCGCGAGCACATCCCGGAGCTGCCCGACTACGGCAACCGGGTCACGCTGGACCATCTCCTGACGCATACCAGCGGAATCCGCGACTGGGTCGCGCTGTCGAATTTCTCGCGCGAAGAAGAGGACGCGCTGACCCTGATCCTGCGGCAGCGCGGGCTCAACTTCGCGCCGGGCGAGGAATGGTCGTACTCGAACAGCGGATACGTGCTGCTGAAGGAGATCGTGGGCCGCACGAGCGGGATGTCCTTTTCCGAGTTCGCGCGCACGCGGCTGTTCGAGCCGCTGGGCATGGAGAACACCATGTACGCCGCCGACATACGGGCCGCGAAGACCGGCGCTCTCGCCTACGAGAAGGAGGGCGACGTTTGGAAGCCCGCCATGATGCTCGGCGACGAGCGCGGCGGCGGCGCCGTGCTCAGCACGGCCAGCGACCTGCTCATCTGGAATGAGGCCCTGACGAGGGCTCCGCTCGGCGAGTTCGTCAGCGAGAAGCTTCAGGAGCCGGCAACGCTGAGCAACGGCAGGGAACTCAGCTACGCTCGAGGTCTCATGCTGGACACCAACTACGGCGGGCAGGTGGTGTGGCACGGCGGCAGCGCGGCTGGACACAAATCCGTGTTGGCCCGCTATCCGGAGCAGGGCCTGTCTATCGCCATCCTTTGCAACGCAGGCGAAGCTGCGGACGACAGGGCCATGTTCGCCGGCCGCATCTTCGACCTATTCGTGTCCCCCACCGGCACTCGTCCGGCCGAACCCGGGACGCCGGCCGCGCTCCCTGGCGGTACGCCCGTAGAAGGACGCGACATGAACAGCAGGGCAGGCCTTTTTTTCAGCGAGCGCACCCGCGAGCCGCTACGCCTGGTCGTGAACAACGGGAGGCTGCGCGTCGCCGGCGGCCCCCCGCTGCTTGCGGTGGCCGAGGATCGTTTCCGCAATCCGAGCGGCACGTTGTCCTTCAGGTCGGAGGACGAGTTCGAGCTGCGCTTCCTGTCACCCGATGCGTTCGAGCTGGTCTCCATGGAAGGTGAGGTGACGCGGTATCGCCGGGCGCAGCCGTACGCGCCCACCCCGGACGAGCTGCAGGCCTTCGCCGGCCGCTACGAGAGCGACGACCTGAGGGCCGTTTTCCAGGTCGAGCCGCGTGCGGAGGGGATCGCGATTCAACTCAACGGTTCGCAGGTGATCGAGTTCGCCCCCGTCGATCGTGACACGTTTCAGCGAAGCCTGATGACCGTCCGGTTCCGCCGGAACGAGGGCGGAGAGGTCGTGGCGCTCGACTACAGCAACCCCGTGGTCCGCAACATCCGATTCGCGCGGCTGAGCGACGGGGCCGAGACGCGGATCGATGGACGCGAGATACCGGGCACGCGGAAGTCCCCATGAGGTTCATTCCAGTGAATGGAGGAGGGATCGTGGAATTCAGAACGGCGAGCTTCGGCGGCGTGGTCGCCATGGCCCTGGCCTGGGCGTTCGTGTGGGCGTTCCCGGGCGGGGTAATCGAAGCGATCGACAACATCGCTCCCAGCGCTCATTGGTTTACGCGGAAGATCGACATGTGGCCGCAGACGCTCGGGCTGCCCGGGCTCGTGGGCGGTGTGCTCTTCTCTGTCCTGCTCCCGATCACGGAGGCGCGGCGCAGGTTTGCCGAGGTGCCGCTTGCCCGGTCCGCGGCGTGGGGGGCGGTGAGCGGCCTCGTCGTGGGCGTGCTCGTCGTGTGGGGGATCGACACCGGTCTCGCGGATCCCTGGCAGCTGGCCGCCGCGGTGGTGGGGTATGCGACGCTGATGGGCACGGTGTCCGGCGCCGTTTCCCCGTTCGTGTTCCGGTTCATCGCGCGCCGGCGCGGTTCCGCACTTCCTAGCTGCGGAGGAAGAAAGGCATCTGACAATGAACAAGCCGAACTGGAGCACAGCAGCCCCTACTCGGCCCGGAGCGTCCGGGCCGCGGTCCACGCGCGCGGCGGGCGGGAAGCCAGGACGCGCCGAGTGCGGCGTGTGCCGCGAGCGCTGCTGGCGCTTCGGAGAGTGCTCCCCGTGATGCTCAACGCGCGGTGGGGAAGGCGAGACCGCCGGCGCGTGGATCCGTCGGCTGCGTCCAGCGCGAGGTGACGACCTTCGTGCGGGTGCAGAAGCGGATGCCGTCCTCGCCGTAGATGTGGGCGTCGCCGAACAGCGAGCTCTTCCAGCCGCCGAACGAGTAGTAGGCCATGGGCACCGGGATCGGCACGTTGATGCCGACCATGCCGACCTCGATCTCATGCTGGAAGCGGCGGGCCAGCGCGCCGTCGCCGCAGAACAGTGCGACGCCATTGGCGTAGGGGTTGGCGTGCACGAGGTCGCGCGCGGCAGCATAGGAGTCCACGCGCACGAGCGAGAGCACGGGTCCGAAGATCTCGTCGCGGTAGACGGACATGTCGGGCGTGACGCGGTCGAGCAGGCAGGGACCGAGAAAGAACCCGGCCTCGTGTCCTGCGACGCGCAGCGCGCGGCCGTCGATGGCGATCGCAGCGCCCTCGGCCGCGCCACGATCGAGGTAGCCGGCGACGCGGTCGCGGTGCTCGCGCGTGATGAGCGGGCCCATGTCGGCCTCGCCCATACCATCGCCGACGCGCAGCCCGGCGGTGCGCTGGCGGATGCGCTCGATCAGCGGATCGGCGACGTCGCCCACAGCGACGAGCACGGAGACGGCCATGCAGCGCTCGCCGGCGGAACCGTAGGCCGCGGCGACGGCGGCATCGGCGGCGTCATCGAGATCGGCATCGGGCATCACGACCATGTGGTTCTTGGCGCCGCCCAGCGCCTGCACGCGCTTGCCGTGGTGCGTGCCGATCTCATAGACGGCGCGGGCGACGGGCGTCGAGCCGACGAAGCTGATCGCGCGCACATCGTCGTGGGTGAGGATCGCCTCGACGGCTTCGCGCGCGCCGTGCACGACATTGAACACGCCGTCGGGCAGCCCCGCGTCCTGCCAGAGCTGCGCGAGCAGCAGTGACGCGGACGGATCTTTCTCCGACGGCTTCAGCACGAAGGTGTTGCCGCACGCGATGGCGAGCGGGCACATCCATAGTGGCACCATGACCGGGAAGTTGAACGGCGTGATGCCGGCGACGACGCCCAACGGCTGGCGCAGCGAGTGGCTGTCCACATCGCTCGACACGTTCTCGGAGAAGTCGCCCTTGAGCAGGTGCGGGATGCCGCAGGCGAACTCGACCACGTCGAGGCCGCGACGCACCTCGCCCCGCGCATCGGCCAGCACCTTGCCGTGCTCGCGCACGATGGTGCGCGCGAGCTCGTCGGTTCGAGCCGCGATGAGGTCGCGGAAGCGGAACAGGATCTCGGTGCGGCGCGACAGCGAGCTCTCGCGCCACTCGGCGAATGCGCGGCGCGCAGCGTCGACGGCGGCAGCGACCTCCTCGGCACCGGCGAGCGGCACGCAGACGGCGACGTTGCCCGAGGCGGGATTGTAGACGGGTGCCGTCCGTTGGCCGGCGCTCACTTCGCGGCCATCGATCCAGTGCGGCAGCGTGCGCATCAGGTTCGTGCCTTTCGTGGAACCCACCAGCACGCCAAAGACCCACACGCCCGCCCGAACGCGGAGTGCGGCGGGAACATTCTTGACAGCGGCTCAGCCGTGGTCGTAGGTGCAGGATACGGCGGCAAGGGTGCAATCTCAAGGCGCCGCGGGCGTGATTAGATGGGCTCGTTGCCTGTTCGGTCGGGTGGAGACTCTGGCGGAAGGTGCGGCGTGGCGCGATCTTGAGGTAGACGAGCACTCGTCATCCTTCCACGGCCCGGTCCACCCGCCTCCCGGCTCCTCCCGGCGCGTGCACCGCGGTAGGAGACCTCCAGCCCATGCTTGCGTTCCGACCCGAGCGGCCCCTGGGGTCGCTTCCCGCGCTTTCGTGCATCTGCCTTGCATTCGGCTGCGCATTTGGCGACGCGGAGACAGCGCCATTGAATGCGGAGCTGCCGCTGCACCTCGAGAGCCACCTCGATGCGGCGCGGGTGAGCGGGTCGGAGCTTCCGGCCGATCCGCCGCAGTCGATCGAGTGGCGCTTCGATGAGCCGCAGCGCGACTGGAAAGCCACGCCGCAGTGGAATCCGCCGCACGGGACGCCCACTCTGACGGCGACGGAAGCGGGCCTGCGCGTCACGCTGACCGACGACGTCCGCGTCGGTCCGCGCATGCTCCGCGGCGCGATCCACGTGGATCTGCCCGCCTGGGATCCGGCCGACTGGAGCGAGGTGCTGATCCGTGCGCGCGCGGACAGCACGAGCTCCGTGGATGTGATCGGTTTCGGATTCAACCTGCGGGAGGGCGACGCGACCGGCAGTCGGACCCGCCCGCAGTTCCAGTTCTTCAGCGACGAGGCCGACGTCGTGCGGGACGGCACGATTCAGAATTACCTGCTGAGAGTCGACGCGTCGCGGTTGCGAGGCGTCGCGCGACAAAGCGCCTGGCGGCAACTGGTTCTGTACCTTGGCTCGGAAGGTGAGCCCGGGAGCGTGGAGATCCTGGCCGTGAGCGTAATCCCGCACGCGGCAAACTACGCGCAAGCCGGTCACGGGGCGCGCGAGGAAATGCGGAATCGGGTTTACCGGAACTCGATCTACACGCACGCGCCGAGCCGGCTCGAGTACCGCGTGCGGATCCCCGAAGGCGCGCGGCTCGACGTCGGGCTCGGCGTGCTGCGGGACGATGCCCCGGTGACGTTCCGGGTCACGACGCGCCGGGGCGGCGAGACGGAGCCCGTATTCGAGGAAACCTACGCGAGCAAGGACGCCTGGGGACAGCGCTCGGTGGATCTCTCCGGCCTCGCCGGCGAGACGGTGGATCTGGCACTGGAGACCGAGTCGGAGCGGGCGGGCACCGTCGCGCTGTGGGGCGCACCCACGGTGACCGGGACCGGCGTGGCTCGGCGCTCGCGCCCGAACGTCATCTTCTACGTGATCGACGGCGGCGCCGCCGACTTCATGAGCGTTTACGGCTACAACCGTCGTACGACACCGAACCTCGAGCGGCTCGCGGCTGAAGGCGCGTTGTTCGAGCGTGCCTACAGCAATTCCTCCTGGACGCGACCGTCGACCGCGACGTTCATGACCTCGCTCCACAACAGCGTGCTGGGCGGTTTCCTGAACTGGAACGATCCGATCCCCGATCAGGCTGTGACCATGGCCGAACGCATGCACGGCGCCGGCTACCAGACCGCAGTGTTCACGGCGAACCCGAACGCGGGCAGCCTGAGCAATCTTAAACGCGGCGTGGACCAGTTCCGCGAGGATTGGGAGGACTTTTCATACTTCGGCGGCGAGAACCACCGCGAGTCCTCGCGCTTCCTGCACGAGGGGTTCTGGGCCTGGCGCGAGGACTATCCGGCGGAACCGTACTGGGTGCATTTCCAGACGACGGACGTGCACGAGGAATTCCCCGCGGTCGCCCCATTCGCAGGCCTGTTCGTGGGTCCGGAGGAGCGCGCCCAGTGGCAGGCGTGGGAGGATAGTCTGAACGGGAAGGGCGGCCACGGCATCTACTCCGCGGCCTGGGATTCGACTGGGATCAGTCGTGCCGCATTCTTCCGGCTGCATCAGGGATTGTATGACGAGACGATGGCGCACAACGACTATCAGCTCGGCCGTTTGGTCGACCGACTGAAGGCCAGCGGCGAATGGGAGAACACGCTGCTGATCATCGGCTCCGACCACAGCACGCGCGCCGCGATGGACGACATGGTCGTGCTGCTGGATTCGCTGCCGCCGCGCTGGGGGCACCCGATCTTCCGCCCCACCATCAGCCGCGTGCCGCTGATCTTCGTCTGGCCCGGTGCGATCGAGCCCGGCCAGCGCTTCAGTCACCCGGTCTCGATGATCGACGTGCTGCCCACACTGCTCGACCTGGTCGGGCTGCCGCCGGCCGAGGTGGCGCAGGGGCAGTCGCTGGCCCCGCTGCTGCGCGGCGAGGGCGGCTGGACGCCACGTCCCGTGATCTTCGACGAGTTCGAGGTCGACCGCGAAACGAAGGAGCTGCGTGGCGTGATCGAGGTCGTGGACGGGCGCTGGGGCGCGTCCCTCCAGATCAATCCGCGGCCGCCGGAGGAGGATGAGGACGAGACTGTCGAAGTACCGGCGCGGAAGGACGTCCGGAGACGCCGGCCGGTGCCGCTCCTGCTCTACGACCTGTGGAACGATCCGTTCTGTGTCACCAGCGTCCACGCGGAGCATCCCGATCTGGTCGAGAAGTACGCGGCATTCCTCGAGGAACAGTGGCGCGCGCACCAGTCGTTGGCGCAGCTGTTCACGCCCTCCGAGGAGGCCGTCGCTCTGACGCCCGAGCAGCTCCAGACGCTGCGGACGCTGGGCTACATCCGGTGACGCACGTGAGCAGAGGACCGGCATGAGGCGACGCAAGCTGCGCGTACCACGTTTACGGCGGACCTCACTCGCGGCGGCAGCGTGGCTGCCGGTTCTGGTGATTGCGGGCTGCGGGGACGACGCGCCGGGTTCGCGGGTCCTCACGTCGG
This sequence comes from Longimicrobiales bacterium, assembly GCA_050732635.1. GTDB lineage: Bacteria > Gemmatimonadota > Gemmatimonadetes > Longimicrobiales > RSA9 > JBOHRE01. The sequence goes on from JBOHRE010000011.1 coordinate 17,213, forward strand.
ACATGCCGCTCCACCTCGAAGACCACCTCGAAGCCGCGACGATCGAAGGGTCGGAGGTCCCGGCGAACTCCCTACAGCCCGTCGAGTGGCGCTTCGATCAGCCGCAATCGGATTGGAGAGCCACGCCGCAGTGGCCTTCCACCGTCGACGCGGCGACCCTAACGCGGACTACTGAGGGGCTGCGGGTGACGCTCACCGAAGGGACCGACACGCGGAGCCTGATTCCTGGATGGACGGGCACGCTCGTCGCCGGGATCCACGTCGACCTGCCCGACTGGAATCGCGGGGATTGGGCCGATGTTGTCATCCGCGCCCGGGCCGATAGCGCGAGCTCGGTGACCGGCTTCGGTCTCCGGTTCAACCTGCGCGACGGGCGCCCGACCACGACGGATTTCCAGTCCCCATACCAGTTCGGGGGGCAGAACAGCCCAATCGTGCGGGATGGCAGCATCCAGACGTACCGACTGCGGGCCGATTGGTCCTCGACCACCTGGAATAGCACCGGCGCACCGCCTCGAGCGGGCGCGGGGCGGCCTTGGCAGGGCCCGTGGCGGCAACTCGCCCTGTGGTTCTGGACGGACGGCAAGCCCGGGAGCATCGACCTCCTCTCCGTGACCGTCGTGCCGAAGCGCGCCGCGTATGCCGACTCCCTAGCCGGTCGGCGCGAGATCGATCGTGGAGGCGTGCTTCACCCCGCGCTGTTCACGCACGCTCCGTCCGCGCTGCAATGGCGCGTCCGCGTGCCGGACGGCGGACGGCTGGGGTTGGCGCTCACGACGCTGGAGGATCGAGCCCCGGTCTCCTTCTCCGTCGTCGTCACGGCGTCCCGCGATACCACGGTCTTCCACGAGCTGGTCACGGACGAAACGAGCTGGCACCCCCACTCCATCGACCTCTCGGCGTTTGCCGGGCAGACGGTCGATCTGTCGCTGCGCACGGAATCGGAAAGTGCCGGCGCCATCGGCTTCTGGGCGTCGCCGATCCTTAGCGGCGATGCCGGTGCACACGCCGCCCGCCGGCGTCCGCCGAATGTGATCCTGTACGTGATCGATGGCGCGGGCGCGGACCTGATGAGTCTCTACGGCTACAACCGGCCCACGACGCCAAACCTCGAGCGGCTGTCGGCCGAGGGCGTGGTTTTCGAGCGCGCGCACTCGAACTCGGCCTGGACCAAGCCGTCGACCGCTTCGTTCATGACGTCGCTGCATCACAGCGCGCTCGGTGGGTTTCGGAGCTATGGCGACCGGATCCCTGAAGCGGCTCCAATCATGGCGGAGCGCTTCCACGACGCCGGATACCAGACGGCGAGCTTCACCTTCCATCCAAACGCCGGCCGCGGCAGCGCACTGAACCGCGGAGTCGATCGCTTCCAGGACAGTCATCGGCCGGGGCAGGACCACAACGAGTCCTCGCGGTTCCTACAGGCCGAGTTCTGGTCCTGGAGAGAGGCGTATCCCGGAAGCCCTTATTGGGCGCACTTCCAGGTCACGGACGTGCACGAGCCGCAGGTCCCGGTGCCACCGTATCGAGGCATGTTCGTCAGCGCCGCGCAATCGGACCGCTTCAACGACTGGAAGGAGCAGATCGAACGTGCCGGCGGCTGGAACAGGGCCGCGCGAGGTGAGATGTCGCTCTCGGCCCATTATCGCGAAACGATGGAGCAACTCGGGATCGACCGCATCGAATTCTACGACACGCAGCGCGGCTTGTACGACGAGACGATGGCGTACACGGACCATCAGCTCGGCCGCTTCGTCGAGCATCTGAAGGGGCGCGGCGAGTGGGAGAATGCGATCCTCATCGTCACAGCCGATCACGGGCATCCGGCGGGCAGCCACACCCGCTTCGGTCGGGAGCTGTTCGAGCCACTGCCCCCCGATACGGAGGGCGCGTTCTTCGACTCCTACCGCACCCGCGTGCCGCTCGTGTTCATCGCGCCCGGCCGGCTTCCGGAAGGGGTGCGCATCCGCGAGGCGGTGTCTCTGATCGACCTGCTGCCGACGGTTCTGGATCTCGCGGGATTGCCGCCGCTGGAGCGGACGCAGGGGCGGAGCCTGGTTCCGCTGATGCGCGGCGATGCGAATTGGGAGACCCGCCCCGTGATCCTGGAGCAGGTCGAGCGGGACGTGCTGACCGATGAGCTCACGGGCCACATCGAGATGATCGACGGGCGCTGGGGCGCGTCGCTCGAGATCTGGCCCGAGCGTGGACCGCGCGAGCCGCCCGTGCAGCCTTCACGCTGGGAGGCGAAGGCCCGCCTTCACGTAGACGGTCAACCGCGGCTCCTGTTGTACGACCTCTGGGAAGATCCGTTCACGCGCGCGAACGTGAACGACCGCTATCCCGAGCTGGTGGAGAAGTACATGCGGCTGCTCGAAGAGCAGTGGCAGGCGCACCTGGCAATGGCCGCGCTGTACGAGCCAGCCGGCAGCGTGGAGCTGAGCGCGGAACAGCTCGAGACGCTGCGGGCGTTGGGGTACATCCGGTGAACAGTGACGCTGCCAGGCTACGAGTGGCTGCGGCTATTATGCTTTCGGGCGTGGGGCTGCTTTCCTCGCCAGCCTCCGCTCAGGAAAGGGCCCTCCCCGAGTCAAAGCCGGTCTCATTCGATCCCGCAGGACCGCATTCGCTGTACGCCGCATGGTCTCCCGATGGCAAGCAGCTGACCTTCACGTCGGATCGAGATGGTAATCGGGAAATATATGTCATGCGCGCCGACGGATCCGGTGTCCGGCGACTCACCACACACCGAGCGTCAGACCAGCGGTCGCGCTGGTCACCCGACGGGACCCGCATCGCGTTTGTCTCCGACCGCAACGGAGAGCCGAAACTCTACGTCATGAATGTGGATGGATCGGGTGCCCGACGGCTCATCCGGGAAGACGGCCGGCAGGGCCTGCTCGACTGGTCGCCGGACGGCCGGCGGATCGCGTTCAGCTCTACACGGGACGGCAACTGGGACATCTACGTGATGAACGGCGATGGCTCTGGAGTCAGACGGCTTACCGATCACCCGGCAATCGATGACGGGCCGCGCTGGTCGCCGGACGGACGGAGCATCCTGTTCAATTCGTCCCGTGGCAGCCGTTGGGGAATCTACCTGATGGATTCGGAGGGCGGCGAGATCCGTCACCTGACAAAGCACCATCAGATGAATGTGCTGGGTCCGGCGGCCGGGAGGGCCGATGGCGTGCTCCGACTGGCCGTCGCGCCGGCGTGGTCGCCGGACGGTCGGCGGATCGCTTTCGATTCGACTCGCGACGGAAACTGGGAAATCTACACCATGGCAGCCGATGGATCCGATGTCCGGCGCCTCACGACGGACGCTGCGGACGACACACGCGCGCGTTGGTCGCCGGACGGCCGACGAATCGCGTTTCAGTCCTGGCGCCATGGGGGCGGGATGGAAGTGTTCGTGATGAACGCGGACGGAACGGATGTGCGTCGTCTGACGTTCACGACGAGAGCGCCATGACCACAGTCCTGCGCGCAAAAGTACCGGGGAGTGTCGACGGTTCGCGCGTTTCCATCGCGCTCCTAGTTGCGGCCGCCATGCTTCCGGGTGGGGGGCTCCGTTCCCTGCCGGCGTGCGCTCAGGAAACGGCGCCCTCCGAGCGGGAGGCTATGTACTACCGCTATCTGGAATTTCCATCCCTGGTGAAAGGCGGATCGCTCGAGCCTCACTGGCTGACGGATGGTAGCAGCTTCTGGTACGCGGAATCCGACGGCGAGCGTACCACCATCTACAAGGTCGATCCGGCCGATGCCACCAGGACGCTCCTGATCGACGCCGCACGTCTACGGGTGGCACTCCGACGATTCGATCCGCATCGCGCCTGGCCCGCAGACCTCGTCGTCGAACGATTGAGTCTCCTTAGCGGTGACACCGTGGCCAACCTGACGGTCGACGGGAACAAATACGTCGTCCCGCTCGAGACTTACGCGGTGAGCAAGGCTCCGCCATCAAGCCTGGACCCTCACGCCGTACCGCGCGTGTACTGGAGCCGGCCGGGTTGGGGCGAGAGACGAAAGGAACTCTCACCGGATGGCCGATGGCTCGCGGGCATCAGTGACCACGACGTGTATCTCCGCTCGACGGATGACGGATGCACATCGCCGCTCACGGCGGACGGCGAGCCGTTGCACGAGTGGAATCTCACGGGGGCGATCCCGGGAAGCCACTGGTCACCGGACGGGTCGAAGCTCGCAATGAAGAAAGTCGACACTCGCGAGATCCCGGAATCGCGGCGTGTGGAGTTGACCCCGGCGCACGTCGAATACAAAACGCGGACTGAACTGTTCATCATCGACATTCGATCCGGGCAACGATTGCGGGTGGATACCGGTCAGAATCCGGGCGAGCGGGTCCAGCTTCTGGGATGGCGTCAGGACGGGTCGGAACTCCTGTATCTCGTGATGGACCGCGGCTTCGAGCGCCTCGAGCTCCGGGCGGCCAACATGGTTAGCGGCGCCACACGCGTGATCGTCAGCGAGCAGCAGGAGACCTTCGTGCTCGGCGCGGGGTGGGAACGCCGACAAATTTTCGCGCCTCTGGAAGACGGTGAGCGCTTCATCTGGGGTTCTGAGCGGGGCGGCTGGAATCATCTGTATCTGTATGGGTTGGATGGAACGCTCGTCAGGCGGCTCACCAGCGGGAATTATCCGGTCGTGCAGGTGGAGGCTGTCGACGAGCGGAACGGCTGGGTCTACTTCACGGCGTCCGGCGACCAGCGGCGACCCTACGACCTTCACCTCTACCGCGTGACCTTAGCGGGTCGAGACCTCGAGCGGCTCACGGAACAGCCGGGGCAGCACAGCATCGCGTTCTCACCGTCGAAGAGCTACTACCTGGATTCCCATTCCGCGCCGGATCGCCCGCCCGTGGTGGAGTTGCGGCGCGCCGACGGTCGGCTGATCCAGCTCCTGTCACGGGCCAACGTCGATGCGTTGCGGGACCTGCGGTGGCGGCCGCCGGAGCAGTTCGTGGTAAAAGCGGCAGACCGGAGGACAGATCTCCACGGGCTACTATTCAAGCCGTACGACTTAGATCCCGGTAGGACGTATCCTGTCATCGAGTACATCTATGGCGGACCGCATCTGAGCCTCATGGGAACGTGGGGACGGCTGGGCAGCTTCCTTGGGCGCGATGGGACCGAGGCTCGCTCAGGGGCGGTGTTCGGCCAAGCGCTGGCTCAGTTGGGCTTCATCGTGTTCATGGTGGACGGACGGGGAACCCCCGATCGCGGCAAGACCTTTCAGGATTTCGGGCATGGTGCGATGGGTCTCCATGAGATCCCGGAGCACGTTGCCGTGCTCGAGGGACTCGCCAGAGAACGGCCATACATGGATCTCGGACGTGTGGGCGTGGTGGGCCGCTCCTTTGGCGGGTATATGGTGCTCCGCGCCATGCTGACCGCGCCCGACGTGTTCCATGCGGGCGCAGCAAACGATCCCTTCGTAGAGCTTTCTACGCTCGAAGGCCGCGCCTATGTCCCATACCTCGGGTGGCTGGAAGAGAACCCAGAGGCGTACGAGCTCGTATCCCTGCTTCCGCTGACCGGCAACCTCGAGGGTAGACTGCTTCTCAGCCACGGGGACGGCCACTACGCTCGGCAAGCGATGCAATTGGTGAGCGCCTTGACCGAGGCGGGAAAGGATCTCGATATCCTGCCGCCCCTACAGGGCCAGGACCATCTTCTCGGAGGAGCCTACACGGCCCACTGGCGAGAAGCCGTTCGAACGCATTTCCAGAAGCACCTGAGACCATGATCCGCCTCTAACGTCCTGCCACTCAGCCGCGACCGCGCTCAGGTCGCTACGCAAGGCGATGAGTCAGGCTGGGAAGCTAGGTCGAGGGGTGGGGAGGTCGGGTTACTCGAGAGGAGCGATCCCGTGCACCACGCGTCCACGCAGTTCGTGAGCACTGACCGGATGAGGCGGCTCGCAGCGGTGCTGCTGCCGAGCCTGCTGTGGTTCGGCTGCGGCGGGCCGGCCCCCTCAAGGTCGAGATGCCGCTGCACCTCGAGGACCACGTGAGTTCGGCCACCGTCACGGGCTCCGAGGTGCCGGCGAACCCTCCGCAGGCGGTCGAGTGGCGCTTCGATCAGCCCCAGCCGGATTGGAAGGCCACGGCGCAGTGGCCCCGCACCGTCGACGCGGCGACCCTGGCACGGACGACCGACGGCCTGAGAGTGACCCTCACCGAAGGGACCGACACGCGGTCCCTGATTCCTGGATGGAGCGGCACGCTCGTCGCCGGGATCCACGTCGACCTGCCGGACTGGGATCGCGCGGAGTGGGCCGATGTCGTCCTCCGCGCGCGTGCCGACAGCGCGAGCTCGGTGACCGGCGTCGGGCTCCGGTTCAACCTGCGACACGAACTGCCGACCACGACTGATTTCCAGTCCCCGTACGAGTTCGGGGGCCAGAACAGCCCTATCGTGCGGGATGGCAGCATCCAGACGTACCGACTGCGGGCCGACTGGTCCTCGACCAGCTGGAATAACACCGGCGCACCGCCTCGAGCGGGCGCGGGGCGGCCGTGGCAGGGCCCGTGGCGGCAGCTCGCCCTGTGGTTTTGGACGGACGGCAATCCGGGGAGCATCGACATTCTCTCGGTGACTGTCGTGCCCAAGGGAGCGGCGTACGCCGACGCGCCGCACGGGGTGCGGCCGGTCACTATCGGGGAGCGCACCCGCCGGACGCTCTTCACGCACGCCCCGGGACGCTTCAGCTATCGGCTCCGGGTGCCGGAGGGTGGCCGGCTCGACACAGGGCTCGGCGTACTCGGGGACAACGCGCCCGTCACCTTCCGCGTGGCGGTGCAGGAGGGCGGCCAGGAGGAAACCCTCTTCGAGGAGCGTCATGCGGATCCCGAAGCCTGGGCGCAGCGTTCGGTCGACCTCTCGCGCTATGCCGGTCAGACCGTGAGCCTAGCATTCGAGACCGGGGCCGAGCGCCCGGGCACCGTGGCGCTATGGGGCGCGCCCACGGTGAGCGGGCGTCGTATCTCCGCCAAGCCCAACGTCATCTTCTACGTCATCGACGGCGGCGGCGCCGACCAGATGAGCCTCTACGGCTACAACCGGCGGACGACGCCCAACATCGATCGGCTCGCCGAGGAAGGCGTCGTCTTCGAACACGCCTACAGCAATTCCGACTGGACGAAGCCTTCCACGGCCTCCTTCATGACCTCGCTCCACGCCAGCGTGCTCGGGTTCACCGGGGACCGGCGCGCCCCGGTGCCGGAGCAGGCGGCCACCATGGCCGAGCGATTTCATCGCGCCGGCTACCAGACGGCGGTCTTCACCACGAACCCGAACGCCGGGTCCGTGAGCGGCCTGGAGCGTGGGGTGGACGTGTTCCGCGACGAGGGCGTGCCAGTGGAAGCCGCCTCCTCGGTGGAGCTGCACGCCAATTTCTGGGAGTGGCGAGACGCCTCACCGGGCGAACCCTACTGGGCCCATTTCCAGACGACGGACGTCCACTCGCCACACGAGCCGGTCGCGCCGTTCGCGGGTTTGTTCCTCTCGCCTGCCGTACAGGCCCAGCTAAAGCTGTGGGAAGCGACCCTTGAGCAATGGCGGGAGAGGAACGCGGCGCGGCTGCGGACCGAACCCGCCTTCGCGGACAACCAGTGGGCCGAGACCGGGATAGACCGCATCCATTTCCGCACCCAGTCCTTGAACGGCGAACGTGCGGTTTTCGACGAGACCATGGCCCACCAAGACTACCAGCTCGGTCGCCTGGTCGCGCGGCTCCGGGAAACCGGCCAATGGGAGCATACCCTCCTCATCATCGCCGCCGACCACAGCATCTGGGCCGGAAGCGACGACTTCCTCGTGCCCCTCTCCGATTCGCTGCCAGAGGATTGGGAGCGGACCATACTCCGTCAGAATCCGATCCTGCGTTCGAGCATGTCGCGGGTGCCGCTTCTCTTCATCTGGCCTGGCCACATCGCCGGCGGGCAGCGCTTCCGCCAGCCGGTGTCCATGATCGACGTCCTGCCGACGGTGCTGGAGCTCGCCGGGTTGCCCGAGCCGGAGATGATCCAGGGGCAATCCCTGGCGCCGCTGCTGCTGGGGCAGGCCGAAGAGCGGCCGCGGCCGGTGATCTTCGATCAGTTCGAGACCGACTCGCGCACGGGCGAGCTGCAGGGTCGGATCGAAATGCTCGACGGTCGCTGGGGCGCCTCGCTTTGGCTTGGGCCGGCCAGGGACTCGCTGAATCCCCGGCCGACGCCGCTCCTGCTCTTCGACGTCTGGATCGATCCTCTGGCGCTCACGCCGATGAACGACGCGCACCCGGAGCTGGTGACGAAGTACACCACGCTGCTGGAGAAGCAATGGGAGGCTCACCGGCTGCTCGCCACTCGCTTCACGCCGGGCGGGAAGGTCGAGCTCACACCGGCACAGCTCGAGGCGCTGCGGGCGCTGGGTTACATCCGGTGATGGCCGGGGCGTGGGGAATCAGGATGGAGGGATGGGAATGTCGGGCTGACTCGAGAGGAGCGATCCCGTGCACCACGCGTCGATGCGGTTCCTGAACGCTCACCGGACGAGCCGGCTGGCGGCGTTGTTGCCGCCGAGCCTGCTGTGGCTCGCCTGCGGCGGGCCGGCCCCGCTCACGGTCGATACGCCGCTGCACCTCGAGGAGCACGTGAGCTCGGCCACCATCACCGGGTCCGAGGTGCCGGCGAATCCACCCCAGCCGGTCGAGTGGCGCTTCGATCAGCCCCAGCCGGACTGGAAGGCCACGCCCATGTGGAACGCCCCGTTCGGTACGGCCGCGCTTGCCCGGACCGGCGAGGGACTGCGGGTCACCCTGACCGATCTGACCCGGAACCAGCGTGGTACGGCCGTCGCCGGGATCCACGTGGACGTGCCGGACTGGGACCGTGGGGACTGGGCGGACGTCGTCATCCGGGCCCGTGCCGACAGCGGGAGCTCCGTGGCCGGTGTGACGTTGGCGTTCAACCTGCGCGAAGCCGTGCCAGGGGCCACCGACTTTCGGCCCGCCTTCCATTTCGGAGGCCAGAGCACTCCCATCGTACGGGATGGTGCGGTTCAGACCTACCGCCTGCGCGTTCACGTGGGCTCGCAGGGCTTCCACGGGCCGTGGCGACAACTGGTCCTCTGGTTCTGGACGGACGGAGAACCCGGCAGTATCGACCTTCTCTCCGTGAGTGCTGTGCCGGCGGGGGCCGTGTACGCCGAGGCGCCGCACGGCGTGCGACCGGTATCGTTCGGCGACCGGATCCGCCGCACGCTCTTCACGCATGCGCCGGGGCGCTTCAGCTATCGGGTGCGGGTGCCGGAGGGCGGCCGGCTCGACACCGGGCTCGGGGTGCTCGAGGACGATGCGGACGTCACCTTCCGCGTGGCGGTGCAGGCGGGGGGCCAAGAAGAAACCCTCTTTGAGGAAAGTCATGCGGATCGGGTGGCGTGGGCGCAGCGCTCCGTGGACCTGTCGCGATACGCCGGCCAGACCGTGACCCTGGCGCTCGAGACCCGAACCGAGCGCCCGGGCACCCTGGCGCTGTGGGGCGCGCCCACGGTGAGCGGACGCCGCAGCTCCGAAATGCCGAACGTCATCTTCTACGTCATCGACGGCGGCGCCGCCGACCAGATGAGCGTCTACGGCTACAATCGCCGCACGACCCCCAACCTGGAGCGGCTGGCTGCCGAAGGCGCGCTGTTCGAGTATGCGTACAGCAACTCGAGCTCGACGAAGCCGTCCACGGCCTCCTTCATGACCTCGCTGCACCACAGCGTGCTCGGCGCGCCCGAAGGATTCGAGCCGCTTCCGGCCGAGGCGCGCACCATGGCGGAGCGCTTCCACGAGGCCGGCTACCAAACGGCGGTCTTCACGTCGAACCCGTGGGCGGGCGCCGCGAGCAACCTGGAGCGGGGCGTGGACGTGTTCCGCGACGAGGGCGCCGAGCCGCACTCTCGCTCCTCCGTCGAGCTGCACCGGGAGTTCTGGGATTGGCGAGGGGGCTTCCCGGGCGAGCCGTACTGGGTCCATTTCCAGACCACCGACGTGCATGCTCAACACCTGCCGACTGCCCCGTTCCAAGGGCTGTTCGCACCCGGCGGAACCAGCCAGCTGGCGCAGTGGCGCTCGGACATGAGGGAATGGGGGCAACGGAACGCGGCGCGGTTGCGGACCGATCCAGCCCTCGAGCGCAACCGGTGGGCCGAGAGCGGGGTGGACCGCGTCCAGTGGTACAACCTCTGGCGTGCGCTCTACGACGAAACGATGGCCCACCAGGACTACCAGCTCGGCCGCCTCGTCGCGCGGCTCCGGGAAACCGGACAGTGGGAGCACACCCTGCTCATCATCGCCGCCGACCATAGCATCCTGGCCGGGAGCGACGACTTTCTCACCGCACTGGCGAGTTCGCGGCCGTATGGCGGTGAGCTCATGAGCTCCAGCACCTCGCGGGTACCCCTCCTGTTCGTCTGGCCCGGGAACATTGTCGGCGGGCAGCGTTTCGGTCACCCCGTCTCCATGATCGACGTGCTGCCCACCGTGCTGGAGCTCGCCGGATTGCCGCCGGCTGAAACGCTTCAGGGTCAGTCGCTGGCGCCGCTGCTGCGCGGGCGAGCCGGGTGGCAACCGCGGCCCGTCATCTTCGATGACTTCGAGAAGGACCCACGCACGGGCGAGTTGCGAGGAGCGATCGCGATGCTCGACGGCCGCTGGGGCGCCTCGCTGTGGATCGGCCCTCCTGCGGACACCCCGAACCGCCGGCCCACGCCGCTCCTGCTCTTCGACGTCTGGAACGACCCCCTGGCCCTCGCGCCGGTGAACGACGCGTATCCGGAGCTGGTGACGAAGTACACCGCTCTACTGGAGAAACAGTGGGAGGCGCACCGGCTCCTGGCGACGCGCTTCACGCCGGGCGGAAAGGTCGAGCTCACGCCGGCACAGCTCGAGGCGCTGCGGGCGCTGGGCTACATCCGGTGAACCATGACGCCGCGCAGCTAGCCGCGGTTGCGGTAGAGATCGGGATTCACCGCGTCGCGCATGGCGCGGACATCGAGGCCGGCGCCCAGGAAGCGGTTGACTCGAATTGCCTCGGCTTCTGGATCGGCGACGACCCGGTTGTAGCTCACGTCCAGCGACGCGAACCACGGTTCGCGATGCAGCAGCCGGCGCACGTGCGCGAGGTGCTCCTGGAAACGGGCCGCGGTGGCTTCGGCCGCCGGGTCGACCGCTTCGCCACGCCGCTCGAGCATGCGGTCCTGGGAGGCGATCACCTCGGGCATCTGTCGGTGCATGAACACGACGCGGTAGTTGAACGCATCGGGAAGGTGCGGCAGCAGGAACGAGATGATCTTGATCGCCCGCCCCCGGCAGTCGGCCAGCCACGGATGATGGTCGCTCTGCTCCAGCGTCTTCACGCGCTCCAGCTCGAAGTAGCCCTCCGGGTTGCTCTCGTCGGCGGCACGCAGCTCGTCCGTGGCCAGTGGCACGCCGCCGGCGGCCAGCATCTTCATCATCATCGAGGTGCCGGAGCGCGGCAGCCCGGAGACCACGATGATCGCCTCGCCGTAGCGCAGGCGCCGGTACTGGCGGCGGAACGCGGCAACCATCGTGCGCTCGGACCTCTCGCGAATTGGAAAGGGAACGCCGTATCACGGCGCGAAACGCAGCAGGCACCCGAATATCGACCTCGCCCGGATCGGAGTCCATGGTGGGCGGCCGCCGCGTTCGCGCTGGCGGCGGCGCTGCTGCTCGCGCCCGAGCCGTTGTCCGCCTACGTCGGTCCCGGCGCCGGCTTCGCCTTCCTCACGTCGTTCCTCGCCGTGCTTGCGTCCGGCGTGCTCGCGCTGGCATCGCTGCTGCTCTGGCCGATCCGCGCGCTCATCGCGCTGGTGCGTGGGATCCGGCGGCCGCGCGCGCGGATCGGGCGACTCATCGTTGTCGGGCTCGATGGTCAAGACCCGAAGCTGACCGAGCGATTCATGGCCGAGGGCAAGCTGCCAAACTTTCGCCGGCTGGCCGAGCTCGGCTGCTACCGCCGACTGGCGACGACTTTCCCGTCGGTCTCGCCGGTTGCGTGGTCGTCGTTCAGCACGGGAACGAACCCGGCACGGCACAACATCTTCGACTTTCTGGACCGCGACCGCCGCACGTATCTGCCCGTTCTGTCCTCAGCCGAGATCGGGCGAGTCGAGCGCGTACTGCGGCTCGGCCGGTTCCGGCTCCCTCTCGGCCGCCCATCGCTGCGCCTGCTGCGGAAGTCGGAGCCGTTCTGGTCGATTCTCGGACGTCACCGCATCTGGAGCACGGTCCTGCGGGTGCCGATCACGTTCCCACCGGACCGCTTCTACGGCGCGCAGCTCAGCGCGATGTCGGTGCCGGACCTGCGGGGCACACAGGGCACGTTCACGTTGTTCACGACGCGGCGCTCGGAAGCCGGCATCGAGGAGGGCGGCGAGCGGGTGCCGGTCACGCTCGCCGACGGCCGCATCCTGGCCGAGTTGCGCGGCCCGGGCAACCCGCTCGTGAAGGACGAGCCGCCACTCACAGTTCCGGTGGAGATCAGGCCGAATGGTGCGTCGGCCGAGATTCGCCTCGACTCGACCACGGTAACGCTGCGACGAGGCGAGCCCAGCGACTGGATCCCGGTTCGCTTCCGCGCCGCGCCCGGCGTGAGCGCCCACGGCATCTGCCGGCTGGTGCTCACGGAGCTGGGCGAACATGTCTCGCTCTACGTCACGCCGGTCAACATCGATCCCGAGAAGCCGGCCATGCCGATCTCCCGGCCCGCCTACTATGCCGCGTATCTGGCGAAGAAGCTCGGCACGTTCGCGACGCTGGGGCTGGCCGAGGACACGTGGGCGCGCAACGAGGGCGTCATCGATGACGCGACGTTCCTGCGCCTGACCTACGATGTCGACCATGAGAGGCGGGACATGTTCTTCGCGGCGCTGGAGAAGCTGACGCGCGGATCGCTCGTCTGCGTGTTCGACGCGACCGATCGGATCCAGCACATGTTCTGGCGCTACCTGGAGACCGATCACCCGGCGCTCCGCGCGGGTGCCGGGCCCGTGAGCAACGCTCAAGGGGGAATCGCCGAGCCGGCGCCGCACCGTGATGCCATCGAGCGGCTCTACGCGCACAACGATGCGCTGGTCGGGCTCACGCTCGACCGGATGCAGGCTGACGACGTGCTCATGGTGCTTTCCGACCACGGCTTCACTTCGTTCCGGCGCGGCGTGAACCTGAACCAATGGCTGCTGCAGAACGGCTACCTTACGCTGCGTGACGGCGCGGACGGATCGGCGCAGTGGCTGCGCGAGGTCGACTGGTCGCGCACTCGCGCATACATGCTCGGCCTGACTGGACTCTTCCTGAACGTGTGCGGCCGCGAAGCGCAGGGCGTCGTGGCCCGCGGCGAGGAGGCCGACGCGCTGAAGGCGGAGCTGGCGGCCAAGTTGCGCGGGCTCGTCGATACGGACACTGGCGAGGTCGCGATCCGCGAGGCGTTCGACCCCGCCGCGCTGTATCGCGGACCGTACATCGAGAACGCGCCAGATCTGCTCATTGGCTACAACGCGGGCTATCGGGTGTCCTGGGGCTGCGCGACCGGCGTGGTGGCGGGCGCCGTGTTCGAGGACAACGTCAAGCCGTGGAGTGGCGACCACTGCGTCGACCCTCGGCTGGTGCCGGGCGTCTTCTTCTGCAACCGCGACGTTCGGGCGGAGGATCCGGGACTGGTCGACATCGCTCCAAGTGCGCTCTGGCTGTTCGGCGTGGAGCCGCGGCCGTACATGGAGGGGAAAGTGCTGTTCGATGAGTAGCCAGCGGCGATCGCGCGCCGCGGCACTCGCGCTTGCGCTCGCCCTCGCCGCAGCGGCATGCGCTGCGGCTGGCGACGCTGCCCGCGCGCCCCGCGTCGTTATCCTCGGGTTCGACGGCATGGACCACGCGCTGGCCAGCCGGCTTCTGGACGAAGGCAAGCTGCCGAACCTCGCGCGGCTCGCCGCACACGGCGGCTTCCAGCCGCTGGCCACCTCGGTGCCACCACAGAGTCCGGTCGCGTGGTCCGAGTTCATCACCGGTCTGGACGCGGGTGGTCACGGCATCTTCGACTTCGTGCACCGCGACGCTGCGACGATGCTGCCGTACCTGTCGACGACGCGCACCGAGCCGGCCGACCGCGTGCTGCGCTTCGGTCGCTGGCAGCTTCCGCTGGGCGGCGGCCGCGTCACACTGCTCCGACACGGCACCGCGTTCTGGGAGCCGCTCGAAGCTTCCGGCGTTCCCGCATGGATCATCCGCATGCCCGCGAACTTCCCGCCATCGGGTGCCGCGTCACGCGAGCTGAGCGGGATGGGCACGCCCGACCTGCTCGGCACGTACGGCACGTTCACGTACTTCACGACGTCGCAGAACGCGCTCACGGACGACTTCGCGGAGCAGGTCTTTACGGCACCGCTCGAGAACGGCGTGTTCGAGGCGCGGCTGTCCGGTCCCCGGGACCCGTTCCGGCGCGACGGCGCTGTCGTGAGCGCGCCGTTCACGGTATACGTCGACGCGGAGCGGCCCGTGGCGAAAGTCGTTCTCGGCGATGCGGAGGCGCTGCTGATGGAGGGCGAATGGAGCGACTGGCTGCCCGCCGAGTTCTCGCTTGCGCCGCCGGGGCAGGCGCTGCACGCGATCGTACGCTTCCATCTGCGTCGCGTGCGGCCACTCGAGCTCTATGCCTCACCGCTCAACCTGGATCCTCTGCGGCCGGCGCTGCCCATCTCGGTGCCGGGCGGCTTCGCGGCGGAGCTGGCGCGCGAGATCGGACGTTTCTATACGCAGGGGATGCCCGAGGACACGAAGGCACTCACCGCCGGGGCCTTCGACCGCGACGAGTTCCTGCGGCAGGCGGCGATCACGGCGGCGGAGAACCGACGGCAGCTCGACTGGCTGCTGCGGCAGTTCACCAAGGGGCTGCTATTCCACTACTTCGGTCACATCGACCAGGTCTCACACATGATGTGGGCGCCGATGGACGCGGCGCACCCGGCGCACGATGCGATCGCGGATTCTGCATACGCGCGGGTGGTCGAGCGCCTCTACATCCAAGCGGATTCCATAGTGGGTGAGACGGTCGAGCGGCTTGGCCCGGAGGCCACGCTGATCGTGATGTCCGACCACGGCTTCACTTCCTGGAAGCGCGCAGTCAACCTGAACACCTTCCTGAGGGAGCGTGGCTATCTGGCCATCGAGCGGAACGGCGCGGAGGACGGTGCGGCGTACTTCCCGGGTGTGGACTGGTCGCGGACGCAGGCGTATGCGCTGGGGCTGAACGGACTCTACGTGAACCTGCGCGGCCGCGAACGGCTGGGTATCGTACCGACGAATCAGCGTCGCCTGATCATCGATGAATTGTCTGGCGCACTGCTGCGCCTTACCGATCCCGCCACCGGCGATCCCGTTGTCGCGAGAGTCTACGACCGGGATGTGTTCTATCGGGACGGAGCCCACGCCGGCATCGGCCCCGACCTGATCGTGGGCTATGCAAAAGGCTACCGCGGCTCGAACGAATCGGCGATCGGGCAGGTCACCGAAGCAGTCGTCACGGACAACCTGGGCGCCTGGACCGGCGACCACGCAATGGTCCACGACGCGGTGCCGGGCGTGCTATTCACCAGCCGGCCGCTGAAGCGGCAGGTCGCGTCGCTGCGCGACCTCGCCGGCGCGGTGCTGGCCGAGTTCGGCATCGCCGATTTCCCCTCGCCACGAGGAGGCGCGCGTGTTCGGTAAGAACGTGCAAGTGGAGAAGGCGCTGTTGGCGAAGGCGAAACGCTATGCGCGGATCGCCGGCTACGCGTCGGTCGAGGAGTTCATCGGGCACGCGCTCGAAAAGGAGCTCGCGAAGCTGGACGACGCGCAGAGCGAGGACGAGATCCGCCGGCGCCTGCAGGGATTGGGCTACATTTCGTGAGCACACACTGCTTCTCGTGAGCACGCAGCACTTCAGAAGGCGGCACGCTCCGAAATGTGGCAGATCAACCGACTGATCGGGGCCGCTCTCGATGCCGTGCTGGCGCCGTTCCGCGGACTGCCGCCGGCCGTGGGACTCGCATTCGTGTCGATTGTGGCGGCGGCCGCCATGTTGCTCGTGTTCCGCGTCACATCGGATCAATCCCGCCTGAAGGCGACGAAGCGGCGCATGCACGCGGCGATCCTCGAGATTCGCCTGTTCAACGAGCAGCCGAGGCTGGTACTGTCGGCGCAGGCCGACGTCCTGCGCCAGAGCCTGCGCTACTTCCAGCTGACGCTTGTGCCGCTGCTCTGGCTGGCACTGCCGGTCCTCCTGCTGATGACGCATCTGCACGCGCACTATGGCAATCGAGGTCTGGCGGTAGGCGAATCGGCGATCGTGCGTCTGCGGCTCGCCGACGCGCGGGCGCTCGACCAGGCTCTCACCCTCGAAGCCGACGGCGGCGCTCGCGTGGAAACACCGCTGCTCGCGATCCCGGCGACGAGCGAGGCCGATTGGCGCATCGCCGCCCTGCTGCCAGGTGACCACCGGCTGCGGCTGCGCATCGGCGACAAGCTGATCGCGAAGACGCTGCGCGTGTCCACGTCCCCGGCACGGCTATCGCCGAGACGGCCTGGCCGCGGACTCCTGGACCAGATCCTTTTCCCGTCGGAGCCGCCGGTGCCGCGAGGTTCCGCCGCCGCCGGCATCGAGGTGGGCTATTCGCCTGCCGAGGTCAGCCTGCTTGGCTGGCGGGTCCACTGGGTGATCGCGTTCCTCATCTTCACGCTCGCCGCGGCGCTCGCGCTGCGCCGTCCGCTCCGCGTCACGTTCTGACATGCCGATCGGCGGACTGGCCTTCCTGCGTGCGACAAGAATTGCTTGACAGCGATCGAGCGGCTCATGTAGGTGCAGGATGCGGCGGGCATACCAATCTCGAGATGCCGAGAACGGCCTTGAGCGGGCACGAAGGTGAGCGGATGAGCGGCGACACGTGCCGGGCGGCTGCGTGCACGGCGGTCGTATTGGCGCTGGGGCTCGGCTGCGCTGGTGGCGCGGCTGATCGGTCGGCGGATGCCCGCAGCGAGCTGCGCCTGGTCGTGGTCACACACGGCCAGTCATCGGACCCGTTCTGGTCGGTGGTCGCGAATGGGATCGGCGATGCGGCGGACGACTTGGGTGTGCGGGTCGAGTATCAGGCGCCGGTGACGTTCGACATGGTGCGCATGAGCCAGCTGATCGACGCCGCGGTCGCGTCCCGGCCTAGCGGGCTGCTGGTCTCCGTGCCGGACGCCGACGCGCTGCGCGGATCGATCCGGCAGGCGCTGCAGGTAGGCATTCCGGTGTTGTCGCTGAACTCCGGCGCGGAGGTCTGGGAGTCACTCGGTTTGCTGGCGCACATCGGGCAGCCCGAGTACGACGCGGCGCACGCCGGCGGCGAGCGACTGGCGGGCGCCGGGGCGCGTCACGCGCTGTGCGTGAACCACGAGGTCGGCAACGTCTCGCTCGATGAGCGGTGCCGCGGGCTGCGCGCTGCGCTCGAGGCGGCAGGTGGCCGGGCGACGGTGCTGAGCGTGGACCTGGCGGATCCGGACGACGCGCAGCAGCGCGTCGCCAACGCGGTGCGGTCGGACCCATCGATCGACGGTGTGCTGACGCTGGGCCCCGCGGGCGCCGTGCCGACTCTGGCGGCGTTGAGCGAGGCGGGGCGTCTGGGCGACGTCGCCTTCGGCACCTTCGACCTGCAGGCCGACATCCTCGCCGCCGTGCGCGATCGCGAGATGCTGTTCGCGATCGATCAGCAACCGTACCTGCAAGGCTACCTCGGCGTCACTCTGATGGTGAAGTACCTGGAGACCGGCGCGATCCCGGGCGGCGGCGAGATCATCCGCACCGGTCCGGCATTCGTGATGCGCGCGAATGCGGCGCAGGTGATGCGGCTGGCTGCGGACGGGATCCGCTGAATGGCGCAGGGCGGCCCATGATGCAGGAGGGCGCGCCGCGCGTTGCGGTCGCCAGCGAGCATTCGCAGCGCCCGGACCGGGAGGCGCGCAGCCGGCTGCGCTGGCTCGCGCGGCCGGAGCTCGGCGCCGCGGCCGGTGCGGTCCTCGTCTGGTGCATCTTCGCCGTGGTCGCGGGCGAGGCGTTCCGCAGCATGGCGGGCACGGCGGCGGTGCTCAATGCTGCCGCGCCGCTCGGCATCCTGGCCGTGGCGGTCGCGCTGCTGATGATCGGCGGCGAATTCGACCTGTCGGTCGGCTCGATCATCGGCGTGGCTGGGATGACGATCCTGCTGCTGACGCGGCACTATGCCTGGCCGCTCTGGCCCGCACTCCTCGCCACGCTGCTGCTGTGCCTCGCCGTCGGCTGGGCGAACGGCTATCTCGTGGTCCGCACAGGACTGCCTTCCTTCATCGTGACACTCGGCACGCTGTTCATGCTGCGCGGCCTGACGATCGCTGTGCCGCGCATGCTGACGCGACGCACGCAGCTCGGCGGCCTGGATGAAGTGCCCGGCTACGCCGCCGCGCAGGCCCTGTTCGCGAGCGAGCCACTGGGCCCGTTTCGCGCGTCGATTCTGTGGTGGCTCGGCGCCGCCATCGTCGCCACCTGGGTCCTCCTGCGCACGCGTTGGGGCAATTGGATCTTCGGCGCGGGTGGAGCGCCGGACGCGGCGCGTCGAGTCGGCGTGCCCGTCGCCCGCGTCAAGATCGGGCTGTTCATGACCACGGCGCTGGCCGCGTTCCTGGTAGCCGTGATCCAGGCGGTGCGCTTCACGGGTGCCGACGTGCTGCGCGGCCAGCAGCAGGAGTTTCGCGCGATCATCGCCGTCGTGATCGGCGGCACGCTGCTGACCGGCGGCTACGGCTCGGCGGCGGGCGCCGTATTCGGCGCACTGATCTTCGGGATGGTGCAGCAGGGGATCGTGATCACCGGTGTGGACGCCGACTGGTTCCAGGTATTCCTTGGGGTGATGCTGCTGATCGCCGTGGTCTTCAACAATTACATCCGGCGCGCGGTCGCGGAGGCACGGTGACGCGCTCCGGAACGGTGGGAGCCGGCATGCGGCCGTTGCTGCACGCGGAGCGGTTGTCGAAGCGGTTCGGCAGCGTGACCGCGCTGCATGAGGTGTCACTGGTCGCGGAGGCCGGCAACGTGACCTGCCTGCTCGGCGACAACGGCGCGGGCAAGTCCACGCTGATCCGAATCCTGTCGGGCGTGTATGCGCCCTCGAGCGGCGAGTATCGCGTGGATGGCGAGCCGGTCTCGTTCGGCTCACCGCGCGAGGCGCTGGCGCGTGGCATCGCCACGGTGCACCAGGACCTGGCGTTGATTCCGCTGATGTCGGTCTGGCGCAACTTCTTTCTCGGCCTCGAGCCGACGCGCGGCGTCGGTCCGTTCCGCCGCATCGACGTGGGCCGCTGCCGCGCGATCGCGGGTGACGCCCTGGATGGCATGGGTCTGCACATCCAAGACGCGGACCAGCCGGTGGGCACGCTGTCCGGCGGTGAACGGCAGTGCGTCGCGATCGCGCGCGCGATCCATTTCGGCGCGCGCATGCTGATCCTGGACGAGCCCACCGCGGCGCTCGGCGTGAAGCAGGCGGGCGTCGTGCTCCGTTACATCGAGAGTGCCCGCGACCGAGGCGTCGGCGTGCTGTTCATCACGCACAATCCGCATCACGCAATCGCTCTGGGCAACCGCTTCGTCGTGCTGCGGCGCGGGCGGGTCGCCGGCGATTTCGGGCGAGGCGAGGTGGAGCTGGAGACGCTGAGCGAGCTGATGTCCGGCGGCGAGGAGCTGGAGCTCAGACGTCGGCCACCCACGCCGTGACGACGAGGTCCGGATCGTCCTGCATGGCCCGCTCGTACTTCAGGAAATCGTAGTAGCCGCAGCGGCGGCCGCCCGGGTGCTCGCGACAGATGCTCGGGCGGTGCTCGTAGACCGTGCAGCGGCGCGTCTCGACGTCGAGGAAGCGGCAGGCCGTGCCGAAGATGGTGTCCTGCTGGTGGCGCAGCACGCGCTCGCGATCGGAGTCGCCGCGCTTGGTGAAGCGCTCGCGTGCCCGCTCCGGCGTGATGCCGAAGCGGCGGGCGAGGCGACGAATGTCCGCGGGCGTGACGATGATGCGCGCGTAGGTGCAGCAGTACGCGGGGCAGCGGTCGCAGTTGTACAGGACGGGCAGTGACGCCTTCATGATGGTGAAGGGTCGCGGCCCGCGGCGGCGTGCGCAAGGCTGCGGCCGCGCGAGCTCGTGCTGGTCCCGCTAGTCGAGCAGCTCGCGCGCGATCGCGCCCCCAACCACGAAGCCGGCGATTGCGGCGAGCGGGTTGCGACGCACGCGTCGCGCAACACCGTGGAGGCCGGCGCTCTCGAACGGCTGCGCGATGCGGGGGCCGATCCGGCCTTCGAGCACGTCCACGCGATCGGCGAGCATCAGCAGCAGCCAGTGGCGGCCGTGATGCTCGGGCACGCGATACGCCACGCGTCGCAGGACGCCGCTCAGCCCGCGAATCGGCTGCGGCGTACCGAAGACGGGCGTCGGCCTGGCGAGTCCGCTGCGGATCGGCTGTCCACGTCTCGGCGGTTGCGCGAAGCGTGGCGCCTGCTCGTCGGCATCACGCGTTCGCGGTTCGGCCTGCATGGGGACACCCGGCCGGTCCTCGGGGCCATCGAGATGGTGCGGCGCGTCGGTCGCAGTGAGTACGTCCGACTCGGATTCCAGACCCATCCTCCCCCTCCTGCGGCTGGGTGCGGTGCACGCGAACGGGCGCGATCGATGTGCCAGAGGGCGCATGTATCTTGCACGCCCTGGTGCGGTCCAGACGACCCATCGACTTCAGCGCCGTCGACGTCGTCACCGAGCTGAACCAGCAGACGGACGGCCGCGGCCCGGACATCTGCATCGATGCAGTGGGTGTCGAAGCCGATGGCTCGGTCATGCACGAGTTCCTCGGACGGATCCTGATGCTGCAGGCGGGTGCGGCGACGGTGGTCGACTGGGCCATCCACGCGGTGCGCAAGGGTGGCACGGTGGTGCTGATCGGCGTCTACGGCCCGCCGTGGAACCTGGTGCCGATCGGCACGGCGATGAACAAGGGGCTGACGCTGCGCATGGGCCAGTGCAACACGAAGCGGTACATGCCGCATCTGCTGGCGCACCTGCGCGCGGGCCGCATCGACGCCAGGGCACTGATCAGCCATCGGCTGCCGCTGGCGCGGGTGGCCGACGCGTACGAGCTGTTCGCGACCAAGCGCGACGCCTGCACCAAGATCGTGCTGTACCCCAACGGTGCGGCGGCGTAACCGGGCGTGGGCCGGAAACAATCGAACCTGCGCCGCCACGGCGCGCAGCATGACGAGACGAGCGACATGAACAAGGGCGAGGCGAACCGTATCCTGGCCGACTCGGCGCACCGGCCGTGGCCGGTGCCGCAGGAGCCATGGCTGATCTGGCAGGACTGGGAGGATGTCGGCTTTGCCAACTGGCCGGTCCCCGTCGAGCGGCTGCGGCCGCTGGTGCCGCCGGAGCTCGAGATCGACACCTTCGATGGCTTGGCCTGGATCACGCTCACTCCACTGCGCGTGCGTATCCGGCCGCGCACCCTGCGCCTGCCGCTCGGCGTGCTCGATTTTCCGGAGCTCAACCTGCGCACCTACGTCCGCGTACGCGACCGGCCGGGCATCTTCTTCTTCAGCCTGGACGCGGGCAGCCGACTGGCGGTCGCCGGCGCACGCACGCTGTACCGGCTGCCGTATTATACGGCGGAAATGCGCATGACGCGGAGCGATGGCCGGGTCAGCTTCCGCAGCCGGCGCGAGGACGGCGCTGCGCGGCTCGTCGCCAGCTACGTACTGGACGGCGAGGCGCGGGCGGCCGCGCCGGGCACGCGCGAGCACTGGCTCGCCGAACGCTACGCGCTGTACGTCGTGCTGCGCAGCGGGCGCGTGCACCGCACCGACATCCACCACCGGCCCTGGCTGCTGCAGCCGGCGCGCTTCGACATCGAGACGAACACGGTCGGTGAGACGGCCGGCATCGCGCTGACCGGTGAGCCGCAGGCCTGCATGTACGCGGCGCAGCAGAAGGTGCTGACCTGGGGTCCGCGCGCCGTGGGCGAGCCGGCGCGCACGGCGGCCTGAGGCGAGCGCCGCGGTAAGCTACTCGGGCGGCGCGGCCAGTTGCTCGGACGCCGTCGAGCTCGAGCGGATCGCGCGCGCAGATCGCGAGCCGGCAGCCGCTGCGTCCGAGCTCCTCGGCGAGCAGCAGGCCGAGTCCGCGCGAGCCGCCGGTCACGAGCGCGACCTGGCCATGGATCGATTCGGGCCGGCGTAGCGTGCGCGCTGCGACCATGGCGCCCGCGGCGGCGCCGGCGAGCAGCGAAAGTCGTCGCATGCGAGTCTCGAGAAGCGGGATCCGTCCCTTTGCTACGTCGCAACCCGGGTGCCATGTTGCAGCCACGACCAGCGAACCGGGGCGGTGAGGCATGCGCGTATACGTCGGCACGAGCGGTTTCGCGTACAAGGAGTGGAAGGGCAGCTTCTATCCGGAGGATCTGCCGGCGGACGCCATGCTCGCCTATTACGGCGAACGTCTCGATACCGTCGAGATCAACAACACCTTTTACCGGATGCCGACCGAGAAGGTGCTGCTGCAATGGGCGGAGCAGGTGCCGGCGGAGTTCCGCTTCATCCTGAAGGCGTCGCGCCGGATCACGCACTCGCAGCGACTGAAGGAGGTCGGCGATCCGGTGGCCTATCTGTACCGCACGGCGGCCTGCCTCGGCGAGCGACTCGGCCCGATCCTGTTCCAGTTGCCGCCCAACCTGAAAGTCGATCTGCCGCGGCTCGAGACGTTCCTCGAGCTGCTGCCCGCAGACAGCCGCGCGGCGCTCGAGTTCCGCAACCCGAGCTGGCACGATGACGCGGTCTACAATGCGCTGCGCCGGCACAACGTCGCCATGTGCATTGCCGATACCGGTGAGGAGACGACGCCGTTCGTCGCGACCGCGGACTGGGGGTACCTGCGACTGCGCCGCGTCGAGTACGGCGACAGCGACCTGGGCACCTGGGCCGACCGGGTCGCCGAGCAGCAATGGCATGACGCGTTCGTGTTCTTCAAGCACGAGGAGGCGGGCACGGGGCCGCGGCTGGCGGCGGAGTTTCGGACCGTCATGGAGGGGTCCAGGCATGGGGGAGCCGAGGCTGCGGCGCGTTAGGCAGCATTAGGGGGGTCCAGCTGCGGCCGTCGCAGGCTAGAGCTCGGCGGCCCAGTCGGCGATCGCGGTGGCGAGCTCGGCGTGGATATCGCGCCAGCGCTCGCCGCGAGGCACGGCGAAGCCGTGGTCGGCACCCTCGATCAGGTGCAGCCGCGCTCGCTCGCCCAGCGGCTCGACGACGCTGCGCAACAGCTCGAGGTCCGCGAACGCGTCGCGCGTGCCCTGGAGAAACAGCATCGGCACACTCACGCGCGTCAGGTGCGCCGCCCGCTCGACACCCGGCTTGCCCGGCGCGTGTAATGGAAAGCCGAGAAACGCGATCCCGCGCACCCCCGCGAGCGGCTCCTCGGCTGCGGCCTGCGATGTCATGCGGCCGCCGAACGACTTGCCGCCGGCGATCAGCGGCAATCCGGGCTCGAGTTCCAGTGCCTCGCGCGCGGCGGCGACGACTGTCGCCTGCGCGACACGAGGCGAGTCGGGACGACGTCGCCCGGCCTCCATATAGGGGAACTGATAGCGCAGCGTGGCGATACCGCGCGCGGCGAGGGCGGCGGCGGCGGCGTTCATGAAGGGGTGGCGCATGCCGGCGCCGGCGCCGTGCGCGACGACGTAGAGCAGGCGCGTTTCCGGCGGGCGCTCCAGCAACGCCGAGACAGCCGCGTCGCCGACGGGGATCGTCAGGGGTCGAGCGGTCATGGGTGCAGCAGGGGTCCATGCAGAATGGGGGCCGAGGCGCAGCGCCGCCCCCGCCCGCCCGCGTGGACCCCCTGACATGAACCTTGCCCCGCCAAACTCGCCCGCCCTAATTACATCGGGCCGTTTTCGGGCAGGATCTCAGGGGGATGTGGATCTCAGGGGGGATGATGGCGGCAAGAGCGATCGCGGGAGCGACGGTATCCTTCGGGCTGGTCACCGTGCCGGTGAAGCTGTACTCGTCGGCGGAGACCTCGGGCAACATCTCGTTCAACCTGGTGCACGAGGGGTGCGGCTCGCGGCTGAAGCAGCAGTACATCTGCGCGAAGGACGGCGAGATCGTCGAGCGCGACCAGATGGTGAAGGGGTACGAGTTCTCGAAGGGCCAGTACGTGCTGTTCAGCAACGAGGAGCTGAAGGCGATCGAGGCGAAGGCGGACAACACGATCGCGATCGAGGAGTTCGTGCCACGCGATCAGGTCGACCGGGTCTACATCGACCGGGTCTACTACCTCGGTCCTGACAAGGGCGGTGACCGGCCGTACCGGTTGCTGGCCGCGGCGATGCGGGAGACGGGCCTGTCAGCGCTCGGCCGCTACGCGGCGCGCGGCAAGCAGTACCTGGTGCTGCTCAGTCCGCTTGCCGACGGCATGGTGATGGAGCAGCTCCATTACGCGCACGAGGTGCGGCCCTTCGCGGAGGTGCCGATCGGCAGCGGCGAGGTCAAGCCGCAGGAGCTGAAGCTGGCGATCCAGCTCGTCGAGCAGGTCGCGTCCGAGCAGTTCGATCCGGTGCCCTACAAGGATGACGTGCGCGAGCGCGTGCTCGAGCTGATCCAGAAGAAGGTCGAGGGCGAGGACATCACCGAGGCGCCGGAAGCGGAGCCGCAGACGCAGGTCATTGACCTGATGGAGGCGCTCAAGGCCAGCCTTGCCCGCACCGAGCAGAAGGGCGCGGCCGCGGAGCGTAAGCCGGCCAAGCGCGCGGCGTCGGCGCAGCCGAAGGAGAAGACAGGTGCGAAGGGCAGCGGGTCGCGGGGCCGGAGGAAGGCGAGCGGCGCTTCCTGACGTCGCCCCGGCCGCTCGGGCTGAGGATGCAGCGGTACTCGACGCGTGATGTCGCCAGGCTGCTCGGCCTGACGCAAGGGCAGATCCGGGCCTATGCTAGGGAAGGATTCCTCGCGCCGGAGCGCGGCCCCCGCAACGAGTACCGCTTCAACTTTCAGGACGTCGTCATCCTGCGCGCCGCGGCCGGCCTGGTCGCCGCGCGCATTCCCGCCTCGCGCATCCGCGCCGCGCTGCGCAGCCTGAAGCAGCAGTTACCGCACGGCAGACAGCTCTCCGAGGTGCGTATTGCCGCTGCCGGCGAACGCATCCTGGTGAGCGACGGCGGCACGCCCTGGCACCCGGAGTCCGGTCAGCTCCACTTCGACTTCGCGGTTTCCGAGCTGGCGACCAGGGTGGCGCCACTCGCCCGCGGCGCCGCCGATGCCACGCGGCCCGGCGCCGCCGCGCGCAGCGCCGACGCCTGGTATGACCTCGCGATCGAGCTCGAGGCCTATGCGATCGACGAGGCCAGGCGCGCCTACGAACGCGCGCTCGAGCTCGAGCCCAGCCACGCCGACGCGCACGTGAACCTCGGCCGACTGCTGCACGAGGCGGGCGACCCGCAGGAGGCCGCGCTGCACTACCGGCGCGCGCTGGCCGCCGGTCAGCACCCCATTGCCGAGTACAACCTGGGCGTCGCGCTCGAGGATCTCGGGCGGCGGGCCGAGGCGGTGGCCGCCTACGAGCGCGCCACTGCAGCCGATCCGTGGCTCGCCGACGCCTACTACAACGCCGCGCGCCTCTACGAGCAGCAGGGCGACCGCGCCAGTGCGCTGCGGTGCCTCAGCGAGTACCGCCGGCGCGTGAGCTGAGCGCGCCGCGGTTCGCTGCTCGCGAGCCGCTCGCCCGCCGCCAATGGGCCTCCGCTCCCCGTGATCGCAGGGGTTCAGTCAGTTCGAACACCACCCCGTAGCGCTGCCCTGTGATGAGCCACTAGCATTCCAACGTTGAACCGATCGATCTCTCGCGGCCTGAGGCAGCCACCGCGAACCACCATTACGATCCGCGAAACGAACCATCATGGCGTTCGGATTGAAGCGCAAATCAGGCGAGCCGCAGCTCAGCTACGCGAGCTACCTACGCGTGCCGGAGCTTACGGGGTTGCAGCAGCTGATCTCGGATCCGCCGCAGCACGACGAGCTGCTGTTCATCGTCGTGCACCAGGTCTACGAGCTGTGGTTCAAGCAGATCCTGCACGAGCTGGATGGCGTGATCGCAAGCCTCGATGCCGATCAGCCGCTGAATGCGCAGCGACTGCTGCGACGTTGCATCGAGATCGAGCGCGTGCTCATCGAGCAGATCCGCGTGCTCGAGACGATGACGCCGAACGATTTCCTGCGCTTCCGCGATCGGCTGATGCCGGCCAGCGGCTTTCAATCGGCGCAGTTCCGTCAGATCGAGTTCCTGTGCGGCGTCGGCGAGGCGAAGCACCTGGACAACTTCGCCGTCAATGCGCCGGAGCGCGATGCGCTGGAGCGGCGCCTGCACGGCCGCTCCGTCGGCACCGCGTTCTACGACCTGCTGCGCCGCCAGGGATTCGAGCTACCCGAAGGCGAGGCGGGTCGCGAGCAGCGCGTGCGCGAGCTCTCGCGCATCTATCAACAGCCCGAGGAGCACTACACGGTTTACCTGCTCGCCGAGTCTCTCGTCGAGCTGGACGAGACCTTCACGCTCTGGCGGCTCCACCACATCACAATGGTCGAACGCATCATTGGCGCCCGGCCGGGCACCGGAGGTAGCGAGGGCGTCGGCTACCTGCGCGGCACGCTCGGCCGCAAGTTCTTCCCGGAGCTGTGGGAGGTGCGCAGCACGCTCAGCCCACTGAGCTGAACCCGCGCCGTCGCCCGCTCACAAGCTGTAGGGCCACGGTGTCGGAATCGCCGTCATCGCCAGCAGCGCGCCCGTGATCGCCAGATTCTTGCTGAAGTTGACCATCTCGCCCACCTTCGCCTCGCCCTCGACCTTCCAGAACGCGTGCATCATGAACGAGACCGGCAGCAGGAACAGCACGAGCAAGAGGATGCCGATCGCTGGCCGGTAGCCGAGGAGGATGCTCAGCCCGCCCAGCAGCAGCAGCACACCCCCGCCGAGCACCGCAGCCTGCGGCGACGGCACGCCCTTCGACCTGGCGTACTCGGTCATGCCGGCCGTGGTGGTGAAGTGACTGTAGGCGTTCTGGAGGAAGAACACGCCCAGGACGATCCGGCCGATCAGGTGGAGCTCCTGCATGGAAGCCTCCGTGTGAGGTGGCGGCGATGACTCAGAAGTAAGACGATCCCCGCTGCCGGACAAGGTTCCCGCCGCGCGGCATGCGCGGTGCGCGGCGCTGGCGCACACGGTGCGGGGCGGTCGTATGACCTGATCAGGGGAGCGTGAGTTGAGCGAGCCGGTGATTGCGGACAGCTGGACGGCGCTGCAGGAGCTGCTGTTCGCGGAGTCGTGGAATCCGCGGCTGCGGCGCTATCGGTCGACGTGCGCGTTCCGTGGCACTGGGGTGACGGGTCGGGATCTGCGGACCGGAGTGGCGCGACTGGGCGGCGATTATGCACGGAAGGAGCGGCACCTGATCCGTAACTTCCGGAAGTATGCGCGGCGCAGCTTCGTGGGCGACGATTCGGTGTGGAACTGGCTGGCATTGGCACAGCACCATGGCTTGCCCACGCGGTTGCTGGACTGGACGTACTCGCCGCTGGTCGCGCTGCATTTCGCGACGTCGGAGCTTGAGCATTTCGAGGTGGACGGCGAGGTCTGGCTGGTCGACTACAGCCGCACGAATCGGGTGTTGCCGGGCGCACTGCGGCAGCTGCTCGAGCGCGAGGGCTCGGACGTGTTCACGGGCGAGATGCTGTCGGGCGTGGCCCGCTCGCTGCACGCGCTCCAGGCACTGGCCGACGAGGCGTTCGTGCTGTTCCTGGAGCCGCCATCGCTAAACGACCGCATCGTGAACCAGTCGGCGCTGTTCTCTCTGATGTCGACGCCGGCGGCGAGGCTGGACGAATGGTTGGACGCGCATTCGGACGCGTACCGGCGCGTGATCGTGCCGGCGTCGCTGAAGTGGGAGGTGCGCGACAAGCTGGATCAGGCGAACGTCTCGGAGCGCGTGCTGTTTCCGGGGCTCGACGGACTGAGCGCGTGGCTGCGCCGGTACTACACGGAACGGTGACGTCGACGTCGAGGTCGACGTCGAGGTCGACGTCGAGGTCTCGTCATGACCGTTTGGCAGGCTCGCTCGAGGAGGTGCGGCCACGACGCGCCTCGTGTGCGCGGCGCAGCTGTGCCTGCGCAGCGCGCTCGGGTGGCGGGCGTGCAGGTCCGTCGTCCTCCTCCGGCGCCGCGGCGGCGGTGTCCTGCGCCTGACCGCTCGCCGAGGCCGCTTGCAGCCAGAGGCTGAAGCAGGCGCCCTTTTCCGGCACGCTCGACACGGTGATCGCGCCGCCGAGCGCCTCGGCAAGGTTGCGGCTGATGGACAGACCCAGGCCGGAGCCGGGCACATCGGTCACGAAACGCGTGAACTCTTCGAACAGCTGCGGCTGGTGCTCCTCGGCGATACCGATGCCGGTGTCCTCGACGTCGATCCGGACCCATGCGCCCGGCCGTGGACCGGCATCGCTGACTGTCGATACGCGCACTGTGACGTGGCCTTCGCGCGTGTATTTGACGGCGTTCCCGAGCAGGTTGGCCATGATCTGACTGACGCGCGAGGGGTCGCCGAGCGCGGGGAGCGAGGGCGGCGCGTCGATGTCGAGCGTGAGCGACTTCGCCTGGGCCTGCGGCCGGCACTCCTCGATCGCGTCGCGCGCAAGGCGGCTGGCATCGACCGGGGCCAGCTCGACCTCGACCTGCGCGGCCTCTGTGCGCGCGAGCTCGATCAGCTTGTCGATCAGCTCGAGCGCGGTCCTGACCGCGCGCCGAATGGCGTCAACGCTCTGGCGCTGCTTTTCGGCCAACGGTCCGAGCAGGCCGGCTTCCATGAGCTGTGCGTGCCCGTCCGCCGCGGCGAGCGGGTTCTTCAGATCGTGCGAGAAGCCGCGCATCAGGCGCGCACGACTCTCCGTGACGCGCTCCAACTCCCTGGTCCGGGTCTCGGCCTGCGTGCGAGCGCCGCGCGCGGCTCGGTAGAGCCTGGCGTTGTCCATCGCGAACGCAATGCTCGCAGCCAGCTCCTGCACGGTCCGGACATCGGCATCAGTGAAGTTACGGGCGCGCTCGCCGGCGCCCAGCGCGAGTGCGCCGATCGTCCGGCTGCGGGTGACGAGCGGCACGAGTACGAGCGAGCGGTAGCCGACCTCGTGCAGCAGCGCCAAGTGCTCGTCGCTCTCGGCGATCGCTGCGACCAGGTCCTCCGGCACCTCGGCGAGGAGCAGCGGCTCACCGGTTTCGACGACCTCGAGCAGCGGGTGCACGCCGCTTGGTGGGTGCGCGCGCTCGAGCTCGCGCAGGCGGACTTCGCGGACCAGGTCATGCGCCGCGAGCTCGAGCAACCTGAGTCCACGAGCGTCACGCCCGTAGACCACGCACCATTCGGCGAGCTCGGCGACGGCCAGGCGCGTGACACCGCGCAGTGTTGCAGTGTAGTCCAGCGAGGCGGACAGCACGTGGCCGGCCTCGACCAGCAGCCGCTGCGCGGCTTGCGCGCGGTGACGCTCCGTGACATCGCGCATAATGCCGGTGAAGTAGCGGCGGTCATCGCGTACGTATTCGCCGAGCGTGATCTCGAGCGGAACCTCGCGGCCGTCGCGGCGCAGGCCCGTGAACTCGATGCCGCTCCACGGCAGGGTCGGCTTGCCGCTCCGCTCGTAGCGCCTGATGCCCTCGCGGTGTGCTTCACGGTAGCGCTCGGGCATCAGCTCCGTGAACCGCATCTCCATGAGCTGCGTCGCGGTATAGCCGAACAGTCGCTCAGCGGCGGGATTCGCGAACACGATCGCGTCGCGCGTGTTGATCGTGATCATCGCGTCGGCCGCATTTTCGGCCAGCGAGCGAAATCGCTCCTCGCTCTGCACGAGCGCGACCGCAGTGCGGCGGCGCTCGCGGTCGATACGCCGCAGGACCAGCGCGCTGCGCCAGACCAGCGCGCCGAAGGCGATGCTCAGCACGGCGCCGACCAGCAGCAGGCCGTGCGCTGGCCGCAACGCGCCGGCGCGCAGGACCTCGGCGACCAGCGCGCCGAGCAACACTGGCAGCAGCACGCCGATTGGCAGCAGGCGGCGCGCCGTCAGTCCGCCCACGTCGCGGCCGGTAACGGCTGCCATGAGCGCCATGTGGTGGCGGGCGAAGAGGATGCCGACCGCGAGGACGAGCAGCCCGAGCGTCGTGTGCAGCGCCATTGGCGGATAGCCCGGCGGCCCGTACAGCTCCGGGATCCGGTACAGGAAGCCGAGGAGCGCGAGCGCCGTGATCAGCACGCCCGCGAGCGCGAGCCATTGCGCGGCCCAGACCGTGCGCGGGCCAACGCCGACCAGGAGCAGCGCGCCGCCCAGCAATGCAAGCGCCGCGGCAGCCGATGGCGATGGCCGGCCGTATGGTGGCGCGGTGCCGTCCAGGACAGCGGTCGGAAACAGCAGCAGGTCGATCCCGAGGTCGACCGCCGCCGCGTGCTCGATCAGCGTCGCCAGACCGAGCGCGCAGACCAGCGCCGCAAGGACATGGCCCAGGCCGCGCCGGCTGGATGGCGGCGCCATGGGTTCCAACAGCCACAATGCGCCGGCGCCGAGCAACAGGCCGAACGCGGTGAGCGGCGGCATTGCCAGCTGATCGGGCGATGCGCT
The DNA here is from genome assembly GCA_050732635.1 of Longimicrobiales bacterium. Classification (GTDB taxonomy): domain Bacteria; phylum Gemmatimonadota; class Gemmatimonadetes; order Longimicrobiales; family RSA9; genus JBOHRE01. Next base: position 47,991 of record JBOHRE010000011.1, read on the forward strand.
ACGCAGCACCGGCACGTCGAACTGCCAGCCCACTAGCACGGCAAGGGCCAGCACGCCGACCACGACCGCTGCCGCAGGCGTGATCCACTGTGGGGCTGCCGGCGCGATGTCGCCGATCGGTGCGCTCTGCTCCGCGCCGGTCGGAACGCTCGGCGTCGAGGTCGTCTTGTTGTTCGGCATGCTGCGTCGGCGACGGGCCTACGGAGGGCAATACAAGTATGGCGGCACGACGGGCCCAGGACAATGCGGACGTCGCTGCAGCCGCGGCTGGCCCGGGGTTCCGGCGCCGGTGCGCCCTCCCGCCGCCCCAGGCGCCGGCGGCGGAGGGCCCGCGGCGGACGCCCCGTTACGCCCACCGAAACGGCCGTTTCGCCGAGCTAGCCGGCAGCCGTCGGGGACGGCTCATCGAAGACGTGGAACGAACAGCGCGGCGTTCCGGACCGGTCGCAGCGCTCGACCACCCGGCGGCCGGTGACCTGCTCGACCAGCGACTCGGCCAGCGCACAAACCTCCGCCGATTCGGCCACCACCCGTGACAGCGGGCAGCCGGCCGACCGGATTCGCCAACCCCCTGCCTCAGCGCTCACCTCGACTGCGCCGCCGATCGATTCCAGCACCCCCGCGGCCGCGGCCACCGCCGCCTCCCCAGCCCCGCCGGGCGGCCTCACACCAGCGCCCAGTCGGCGCCCCACCCGCCGGAGAAGCTCGTCCGCCGCGCGCTCACCGTCCGCCTCTCGCAATGCCGCCACCAGCTCCGTCAGCACCAGCGCGTACGCCTTCGGGAACAGCTCCTCGCCAGCCGGCGTCAGCTCGTACAGCTGGGCGGGCTTACCACCCGTCGACCGCCGCCTGCTGGCCGCGCCCACCAGGCCGTCTCGCTCCAGCGCTGCGACATGCGTCCGCACCGCGTTGGCACTGATGCCCAGGGCGCCAGCCAACTCGCCAATCGAGCGCGGCCCGCCGCGCACCAGCCGGAGCAGCCGCGTCCGCGTCTCGCCCGCCGGCATCGTGATCCCGTCCACCGCTCACTCCTGTTCGAGCGACGTATCCTAGCATACCGCCGGGGCTTTGTCCACTTTGGCAATGATTCTATTGACAAAGCAGCGCCAGGGGATCGAGATTGGGCGGCCGGGAAGCAGCGGAACGGCGGCCGGCGCAGCGGAACGGCGGCTGGGATGCAGCGGAACGGCGACCGGGATGCAGCGGAACGGCGACCGGGATGCAGCGGAACGGCGGCCGGCGCAGCGGCGAGGTGCGCGGGCGAGGCCCTAAACGATGGGAGGATGGACGATGGAAGCGACGCGGCAGGATTCGGTAGCGCGGTCCGGCTCGAACCCGACGTATCAGGCGTTCCGCGCGCTGCAGATCGGCTTCGTTGCGGCGCCGATCATCGCAGGCGTGGACAAGTTCCTGGGGCTGCTGACGGACTGGACGCAGTACCTGTGGCCGGTGTTCCCCGAGCTGCTCGGATTATCGGCGCAGGCGTTCATGTCGGTGGTCGGGGTGGTCGAGATCGTGGCGGGGCTCGTCGTCGCCTTCAAGCCGCGCTTCGGCGGGTACCTGGTGGCGGCGTGGCTGGTCGGCATCATCCTGAACCTGCTGCTGCTGGGCGACTACTGGGACATCGCGCTGCGGGACCTGGGGCTCGCGATCGGCGCGTTCTCGTTGGCGCGGCTGGCGACGACGTTCGGCGAGTAACGCCCGTCAAGACTGAACGAAGCATGCCGTGACGATGGGCCAATGCCGTTTCCGTGACGCCGCCGCGAGCGTAGTGTGATCCTGGATGGCTACGTTCACCGCGCGGGCGCTGCCCGCCGAAGCCGTCCGGCAGAACCGCGGGAGGCGCGATGAAGACCCGGGATCTCCACTGGTACGACGTCTTTCGGAGTGGTGGCACCCGCCGCGACTTCCTGCGGGTGTCGGGCAGCGCGGCGGCGCTGGTAGCGTTGGGCGGCGCCCTGCCGGCACGACGGGGTGACCGCAGGCTCGCCTTTCGTTCGGATCCGTTCAAGCTCGGCGTCGCCTCGGGGGACCCGCTTCCGGGCGGCGTGGTCCTGTGGACGCGCCTGGCTGCCGAGGCCGTCGCGGAGGCCGGGGGAGCAGGCGTGCCGGTGGCGGTGCGCTGGGAGGTGGCCGAGGATGATGAGTTCCGGCGCGGCGTGCGGACGGGCGAGGTGCTCGCTCTCGGCGAGCTCGGGCACGCCGTTCATGCCGAGGTGGATGGGCTCCAACCGGCCCGCGTTTACCACTACCGCTTCACGGTGGGCGGCGTCTCCAGTCCGGTCGGGCGCACCCGTACGGCGCCGCCCGCGGGAGCGGCTACCGGCCGGTTCCGTCTCGCCTTCGCATCGTGCCAGCAGTACGAGCACGGCTACTACACGGCGTACCGCCACATGGCGAGCGAGGATCTCGACCTGGTGGTGCATCTGGGGGACTACATCTACGAGCGCACCTGGGGCGACAACCTGGTGCGCGTGCATGAGCGGCCGGAGATCTTCACGCTGGACCATTACCGGGACCGACACGCTCTCTACAAGAGCGATCCCGACCTGCAGGCCGCCCACGCCGCCTTCCCCTGGGTCGTGACGTGGGACGACCACGAGGTGGACAACAACTACGCCGACGCGGTTCCCGAGGACGCTCAGCACACGGACGCGTTCCTGCTGCGCAGGGCGGCGGCGTACCAGGCGTATTACGAGTTCATGCCCCTGCGACGCAGCTCGATGCCTCGCGGGGCGGACATGCGACTTCACCGCCGCCTCGTCTTCGGCGATCTGCTGGCCATGCACGTCCTCGACACGCGCCAGCACCGCGACGACCAGGCATGCGGCGACGGCAACAAGCCATCGTGCGCCGCCCACACCGACCCGCGCCGCCAGCTCCTCGGGGTCGAGCAGGAACGCTGGCTCTTCGATGGGCTCGCCGGCGCCGGCGTGCGCTGGAACGTGCTGGCGCAGCAGATCATGATGGCGCGCCTGCAGCGCGAGACGCCCGAGGGACCGGCCGTTCCCATGGACACGTGGGACGGCTATCCAGCGGCGCGGCGGCGGCTCCTCGACATCCTGGGATCGGGCCGCGTCGCGAACCCGGTGGTGATCACCGGCGACATCCACTCGAGCTGGGTCAACGACCTGAAGGCGGACTTCGACGACCCGGATTCGCCCACCGTAGGCACCGAGCTGGTGGGCACGTCCATCACCTCCGGCGGCGACGGCCGCGAGGTGTTCGACGACTTCCCCCAGGTGCAGGCGGCGAACCCCCACATCCGCTGGTACAACGGCCGCCGGGGCTACGTCACGTGCGACGTCGAGCGCGACCGGCTCACGGCGCGGTATCAGGTCGTCCCATGGGTGACGCAAGCGGGAGCGCCGAAAGAGACGCGGGCCACCTTCGTGGTGCGGGACGGCCGCGCCGGCGCCGTCATCGAATAGACGCGGACGGCGCCCGCGAAGGCTGCCCACCACCTTTGTCGGCCCCTACGCCGTTTGGTACAACCTGTACGCACCGCCGGCAGCGAGCTGTACAACTTGTACAGAAAGCCGAGGGCCGCCCACCCAATGCCGACGGCCCGAGGTGTGGCGCCGCCGCGACGCGGAGTCGGCTGTCGCCGACAGGTCGATGGGTGCCGACCTGGTGCCGGCGTGGCCGGTCGGTAGTATTCTGGAGCGCGGAACGGGACCGGATGGCCACTCAACGGAGAGAATACCAATGTCGCAGGCCGTGAAGGTCGCTCGCTGGACGAGCTCCGTGGCTGCGGTGCTCGGCATGCTGGCAGCCGTGCAGCCGGCAGCGGCGCAGACGTCAAAGGAACGCTATGTCGCCAATTTCGAGCGCATGCGGCTGAACGTGCTGGCCATGGTGGACTCGATGCCGGCTGCCGGGCTGCGCACCGCACCGACGGAGGGTGTGCGCGATTTCGCGGAGCAGATCGAGCACGTGGCGCTGGGGAACGTGAACCTGATCGCGTCCGGCATCGACGCCGACCGGATTCCGTTGGGGCTGGAAAAGGAGGTGTATCTGAACGACAAGGAGGAGCTCAAACGGCTCGTGAACGTTGCGTTCGATCGGGTCCGTGAGATGTTGAACGCGATGTCCCCTGAGGACCTGCTCGCGGAAGGCCGGCTCTTCGGCCAGGTGCCGCTCCCCAAATGGCAGATCGTCGAGGCCGCCTACGAACACGGCCTCTGGACGCTGGGCGCCACCGTGCCCTACGTACGGCTGCAGGGCGGCGTGCCGCACTCGTACGGCATCGTGCCGAGGGGCCAGATGTAGGCTTGGCAGCGTGTGCGGCGGCCGACGCCGGCGCCGCGGCGTGATCAGTCCGGCGTTTTCAGCGTCGCTCTGGCGGTTTTCAGCCTCGCCATGGCCCAGATGCCGAGCGCCGGACCGATGGCGAGCATGCTGAACGCCGGACCCCAGCCGACGCGGCTCGATACCTCGACCGCCAGCCAGATGGAAGCGGCGGTCAGCGCGAAGCCGAGCGATGTCTGAACGGTCAGCGCGGTGCCGACCGCGTGCGCCGGTGCGACCTCGGTGACGAGCGCGCTGAACTGCGCCGAATCGGCGACGACGGCGAAGCCCCAGACGACGCCGAGTCCGAAGAGGAGCGACGCGGGTGCGCCGGCGAGCCAGCCGGCCGCGAGCGCGCAGGCGCCGCTGACGGCCATCGAGGCGATGGCAATGCGCTCGCGGCCCCAGCGGTCGGCCCAGGCGCCGGCGAGGACCGCGC
>JBOHRE010000012.1:0-51878 GCA_050732635.1 Longimicrobiales bacterium
GCGCAGGAGTCCCTGGGTGACCGGTCCGGCAGCTCGTCTGCTTTAGCCCTGAAGGGGTCCACGCGGGAAGGCTCGTGACAGCGGGGCGGGGCGCGTTAGGCACGCGTACGGCTGCCTAACGCGGCAACGGCACCCGGCCCGCCCGCATGGACCCCTACGGCCTAACGCCGCAGTCCATCCCGGCCGGATCGCCTGGACCCCTGCGGGCCGGGCTGCGCCCGGCCCGCAACCTGCAACTCGCCGAGCTTGCAACATGCAACACCGAGCGCTACCTTTCGAGTCCTCCCCCCGACAGCTCTGGGCGCCGTGGCGCCATCGATCAAACCCGACCGGAACGCATGACGCGTCCATTTCCGTTGTTGCGCTGGCTCTATCTGGGGCGAGTGGCGGTGGCGGCGGGCATCTTCGCGGGCGCGCTGCTGGTGTGGCGAGACGCGCCGCCGCAGACGACGCTGCTCGCCACATTGTTGTTCGTGACGACGGCGGGCGTGACGGCGTTGAGCGCGTGGTGGACGATGGCGCGTGGCAACGTTCCGGGTCAGAACTTCCTGTACGCGCAGATCGTCTTCGACACGTTGCTGGTGACGGCGGTCGTGCACCTAACCGGAGCGGCGGACGCGGAGCCGAGCTCGTTCGCGCCGCTCTACGTGCTGGTGATCGCGGCGGGCGCGCTGCTGCTGCCGGCGCCGGGCGGGCTGCTGATCGCCGCGCTCGCCAGCGTGCTGTATGTGGCGGACATCATCTGGCAAGGTGGCGAGCCGCCGGGAGCGGTGCTGGTGCAGGTTGGGTTGTTCGTCGGCATGGCGCTGGTGACCGGGCTGCTGGGGGATCGGCTGCGTCGAGCGGGCACGATGCTGGGGATGATCGAGTCGGAGCTGCGTCAGCTGCGGCTGGACACGGGTGACATCCTGGGCGCGATCGACACGGGCGTGGTGACGGCGGACGCGAGCGGCTGCCTGGTCTACGCGAATCCTGCAGCGGAGAAGCTGCTCGGGCTGGCGCGCCGCGATTGGCTGGAGCGGCCGGTGCTGGCGGAGCTGGATCGGCGAGCGCCCGGACTGGGCGCGGTGGTGCAGCGGAGCACTGTGACGCGGGTTCCGGTGCGCGGCTTCGAGACGTGGCTGGCGAACGGCGGGCAGCGGGTGCTGGGTGTACGCACGACGGTGCTGGAGCGGCAGGGTACGCCGTGGGTGACGGCGGTGCTGCAGGACATCACCGATGGCAAGCGGCTGGAGGATCTGCACGTGCGCACGGAGCGGCTCGAGGCCGTGGCGGCGCTGTCGGCGTCGCTGGCGCACGAGATCAAGAACCCTCTGGCGTCGATCCGAAGCTCGGTCGAGCAGCTGTCGGCGGATCGGCTCGAGGCGGCGGACCGGACGACGCTCGAGGGGCTGGTCGTGAAGGAATCCGACCGTCTGAGCCGGCTGCTGTCGGATTTCATCGAGTTCAGTCGGGTCGAGATGGGCCACTCGGCGGCGGTCGATATGACGAAGGTGGTGACCGAGGCAGTCGAGCTGGCCGAGCAGCATCCGGATGTGAGGGCGACGCCGCGTCTCGACTTCGAGCATCCGGCCACACCGGTCATGATCGATGGCGATGGCGATCTGCTGCATCGCGCCGTGTTCAATCTGGTTCTGAACGCGTTGCAACACGCCGGCGCCGACGCGGCGGTCCGGATCGAGCTCACGCGGCTGCGCGAGGAGGAGCTGCCGCAGGGCGTCGACATCGAATCGCCCATCCGGCTGCGCATCGCCGACGACGGCCCGGGCATCTCGGCACGCGACCTGCCGCGCGTCTTCGATCCGTTCTTCACCACCAGGCGGGGCGGGACCGGGCTGGGCCTCGCTCTCGTACACCGTGCAGTCCAGGCACACAGTGGTGCGATTTTCGTCGAGGGCGCCGAGGGACGCGGCGCCACGTTCACGGTCTACCTTCCGTCGCGTGCCGAAGGCGCGTCGGACGCAGCCGCAGGCGAGCGAACATGAAACCGAGGATCCTGCTGGTCGACGATGAAACGTCGATCCTGAACACGCTGCAGATACTGCTGCGCGGTGAAGGCTACGAGATCGCGATCGCGCAGAGCGGGCGCGAAGCGTTGGAGCGGCTGCAGGAGCTGGAGCCCGACATCGTGCTGACCGACGTGCGCATGCCGGGCGTCACCGGGCTCGACCTGCTGGCCGCCGTGCGCCAGCGCGATCCCGAGGTACCCGTCATCCTGATGACGGCGCAGGCGTCGCTGCAATCGGCGGTGCAGGCGGTAAACCACGGCGCGTTCTACTACCTGCAGAAGCCCTTCAGCAATGCAGACCTGGTGGCGCTCTGCCAGCGGGCGGCGGAAACCCGCAATCTGAAGCGCGAGAACCGCGCCCTGAAACGCGAGATCAAGCGCCGCGACAGCTCGACCGCGGCGCGTCCGGTCGGCAAGAATCGCGCGTTCATCGAGGTCCTGAAGCTGGCGGAAACCGTCTCGCCGACCGATTCGACGGTGCTCCTGAGCGGTGACAGCGGCACCGGCAAGGAGATCGTCGCGCGCTACATCCACGCGCTCTCGGAGCGCGCAGACGGACCGTTCATCTCGATCAACTGCGCGGCGTTGCCGGAGTCGCTGCTCGAATCGGAGCTGTTCGGCCACGTGAAGGGCAGCTTCACCGGAGCCGTCAAGGACAAGGAGGGCTTGTTGCAGGCCGCACGCGGCGGCACCTTCTTCCTCGACGAGGTCGGCGAGATGTCGCCCGCGCTCCAGGTCAAGCTGCTGCGCGCGCTGCAGGAGCGGGAGATCGTGCCGGTCGGAGCGACCGAGGCGGTCGCCATCGAGGTGCGCATCATCGCGGCGACCAACCGCGAGCTCGAGCAGGAGATCCGGCGCGGCACCTTCCGCAGCGATCTCTATTACCGACTCAACGTGATCTCACTGCACCTGCCGCCGCTGCGCGAGCGGACGGACGACATCCCGCTGCTCGCCGAGCACTTCCTGCAGCGCTTCGCCGCCGAGCGCAACGGAGACGGCGCCGTGCTCGGCCTGACGGACGGAGCGCTGCAGGCGCTGCAGCGCTATGACTGGCCAGGAAACGTGCGCGAGCTGGAGAACGCGCTCGAGCGCGCGGCGATCCTGTGCGCCGGAGGCGCCATCGACACCGCGGACCTGCCGGCGCGGATCCTGGAGCCGCCGCCCGCCGCACTGGTCGCCGATGAGCCGCCGCCGAACCCGACGCTGGAAATCATCGAGCGGGCGTACATCCTCTGGGTGCTGCAGGCCGAAGGTGGCAACAAGGCCCGCGCCGCGGAAGTGCTCGGCATCGATCCCTCGACACTGTATCGCAAGCTCAACCGCTACGGAGTGGAGGCATGACGCTCGATCCATGGAGTCCGTCGCGGGTGAGCGCGCCGAGCTCCGTCCAGGTCCCGCCGCACGGCTGGAACGACGTGCGACTCAGTCTGCTGATGCCCGTTTACAACGAGGAGCGAACCCTGCGCCTGGCCGTCGAGCGGGTGCGCGCGGTGCCGCTGCACATCGAGATCGTGTGCGTGGATGACGGCTCGTCCGACGGCAGCCGGCAGCTGCTGGCGGAGCTGGAGGCGGAGGGGCTTGTCGACCAGGTCGTGCTGCACGAGCAGAACCGCGGCAAGGGCAGCGCGATCCAGACCGCGATCCAGCACGCGAGGGGCGATGTGATGGTGATCCAGGACGCGGACCTCGAGTACGATCCACAGGAGCTGCCGGCGCTGCTCGAGCCGATCCTGAAGGGTCAGGCCGATGCTGTGTTCGGCAGCCGGTTCCTGGGTGGACCCCACCGCGTCCTCTACTTCTGGCATTCGGTCGGCAACGCGCTGCTCACGCTGCTGTCGAACATGCTCACCGATCTCAACCTGACCGACATGGAGACCTGCTACAAGATGGTGCGCGCGGATCTCATGCGGTCGCTGCCGATCACGTCCCGCCGCTTCGGCATCGAGCCCGAGCTGACCGCGCGCCTGGCCCAGTCGCGCGCCCGCGTCTACGAGCTGCCGATCAGTTACCACGGCCGCACGTACGCGGAGGGCAAGAAAATCAGCTGGCGCGATGGCGCCGCCGCGTTCTGGCACATCGTGCGCTTCAACCTGATGGGTCCGCGCGCCGAGGTGTTCGCGGCCGGCCCGCTGCGCCTGGCGCACCCCCAGGAGCGAGCCGGCGCCGCGCCCCGCCCGGGGCAGCGAATTGTCGGCGAGCCGTGATACGGTCCGGGCACCGAAGGCGCTGCCAGGCTGCTCGACGAACAGATCGATGAACGGATGAATCCGGAGCTGTTTCGGCTGCACGCCGAAGTGGAGCTGAAGCACTGGTGGTTCGTGGCGCGACGCCGGGTGGTGCGAACGCTGCTCGAGGCGGTAGTGCCGCCAGGCCGCGGCCACCTCATCGTGGATGTCGGCTGCGGTACCGGTGCGACGCTCGGCTTTCTTGGCGATGCCTACCGCTGCGTCGGCATCGATCCCAGCCCTGACGCGATCCGGCTGGCAGCGTCTCGGTTCCCTGGCGCTCGCTTCAGCCGCGGCCATGCGCCGGACGATCTGGGTGATGACGCGAGGGACGCCGATGCGGTTCTGCTCCTCGATGTCCTCGAACACGTAGCCGACGACTTCGAGCTGTTCTCGCGCATTGCCGCCGAGTTGAAGCCGGGAGCTCACATCTTGTTGACCGTGCCAGCCGATCGCTCGCTGTGGAGCGAGCACGATGTCAGCTTCGGCCATTTTCGACGCTACACCGCGCCGCGGCTACGCGAGGTCTGGCGTGGCCTGCCGTTCACAGAGCGCCTGGTTTCCGGTCTCAATGCGCGCCTGTACCCGGTGGTCAAGGCGGTGCGAATGCTCAGCCGCGTGCGCGGTACGGCGTCCGGCCGGGTTGGCACCGATTTCCGTGTGGGCCCAGCGCCGGTCAACGCGGCGCTCACGTGGATCTTCGCCGGCGAAGCGTCCCGGCTGCGGCGGGCGATCAGCAACGCGAATGGTGCGTCCAGGTTGGTGTACTCCCGCGGCGTCAGCCTGGTGGCGCTGCTGCGGCGCGAGCCCGGCGAAGTTGTGCCGCGGTCGCTGCCGGAGGCGTTGCGTGGCGAGGATGACGGGTGAGCGTCCGCGATCTCCTGAATGAAGCTCCCGCGGCGCCGCGTTCCGACCCGACCGATGTACCGGCGCCGCCAACGTCGCCCGTCCGGGCTCGCCGGCTCCTGACCGCCGCGCGCCGATCACTCGGACTCGCCCTGCTGCTCCTCTCGGCGCTGCCGCTTTACCGGCTGCTCGACGCACCCTCGACTGGACTGGCCGGCGCGAGCAGCGTCGAGCACGCTGCGGCCGCTTTGGGCACCATCTGGTGGGGCGCCGTACTGGTTCTGATCCCTGCGCTCCTGGCCGGGCTCTGGCTTTCCGACTCAGGCATTCGCACAACCGGTGCGCGCCTCGGCCGGCTGCTGCGCCGGCCGTCGCCGCGGGGGTTCGCCGTTGCACTCGGTCTGATGGGTGTGGCGTTGACCGCTGCGTTTTCGTTACTCGCGCTGGATGGACGCCCGAACTTGGTAGACGGCCTGGTTCAGTCGATCCATGGCCGCTATCTCGCCGCCGGACAGCTCACCGGCCCAGCCGATGCCGCCGCGTTCTGGCAGATCCAGAACTCGGTGGTCTCACCGGCCGGCTGGGTGTCCCAGTATCCGCCTGGGCACGCTCTGCTGCTTGCGTTCGGCTGGATGGTGGGCACCCCGTGGCTGATCGGTCCGCTGCTCATGGGCGTGGCCGTCACCTTCACGAGTCTGGCGGCGGAGCGGCTGTTTCCCGACCGGCAGCTCACGGCGCGGGTGGGTGCCTTGCTGGTCGGCCTCTCGCCCTTCCTGATCTTCCTCGCCGGCTCGTACATGAACCACGCAACCGCGGCTGCGCTTTCCGCGGCCGCCATCTGGGCGGGGCTGCGGGCTCGCGATCGCTCGTGGCGTGCGGCCGTGATAGCCGGCATGTCTCTCGGCTTGTTGTGGATCACGCGACCGCTCACGGCGGTGGCTGTAGCCGGTGTCGCTACATTCGGCGTCTGGCTGACCGGTCAGCGCCCAGCTCGTGACCACGGCTGGTGGCTCACACGTATGGCCGCAGCTGTAGCGGGCGCCGTGCCGTTCATACTGGCCCAGGCGTGGTATAACGCCCGTGTCTTTGGCCACCCGTTCCATTTCGGCTACACGGCGGCTTCGGGTCCAGCGCACGGCCTCGGCTTTCACCTCGACCCATGGGGGAATCACTACGGTGTTCCCGAAGCGATCGGCTACGTCTCGGCGGATCTGGTTGCGCTGAGCCTGCACCTGTTCGAGGCGCCGTTTCCAGTGGTCGCCATGATCGGCGTCTTCCTGCTGACCGTCGCACGGCTCGAGCCGGGCGAGCGCGTCATCGTCGCCTGGGCGGCTCTCACGCTACTCGGCTCGGCGCTCTACTGGCACCATGACTACGTTCTGGGGCCGCGCATGTTGAGTGACGCCGCACCCGCCTGGGTGTTACTCGGCGTCACCGCCGCCGCCTGGCTCTTTCGTCGTTTACCCGAGCGTGTATCAGGCCCGCTTGCATTCTCGCCTCGGCCTGCATTCGCCGCCGCGGTCGCGGCCGCCCTCGGCGTTGGGCTGCTCTTCAATGCGCCGCAGCGGGCAATCGCGTATGCGCAGTGGCGACCGAGCATGCGCACGCAGCCGCCTGTGGTCGCGGCCCCGGCGCTGGTGTTTGTGCATGGCGGCTGGACTGGCCGCATTGGCATGACGTTGGCCGCAGCCGGAATGCGGCTCGACTCGATCGAGACGGCATTACGACAGAACGCGACGTGCGATGTGCATCTGTTCGCGAGCGCTTACGCTGGTATCGAGCCGCTGCGAGCTGCGCCCGTCCTGGATTTCGAGCCCCGCGCGAGCGATCTGCCGCCGCAGGTCGAGCTTTCACCGGGCAACCGCATCCGCTACTGGCCCGGTGAGCAGCTGGCACCTGCGTGTGAGCGCGAAGCAGCCGCCGACCGGCGTGGCGTCATCGACCTCGCGCCCTTGCTGATGCTCGGCGACCTCCCCGGCCTGGGCGGCAACGGCGTAACGTACGTGCGCGACCTGGGTCCGGAACGCAATCGAGTGCTGGTCCAACGCTACGCCGACCGCGAAGCGTTTGTGCTGCTCAGCCGAAGCGCGGAGAGTCCGCCTGAGCTGTTGCACTACGAGCACGGGATGCACCTGCTATGGGGAAGCAGCTGATGAGCGCGCAGCGAACCGCCCCGCCGGCCGCGGCGCCTGACCTCTGTATTGTCGTACCGGTGTACAACGAGGAGCAGAACCTACGGGCGTTCCACGCGGAGGTCTCCGCCGCGTTTTCCGCCTTGTCAACGTCCTACGAGTTTCTCTTCGTAGACGACGGCAGTCGCGATCGTAGTGCCGCTGTCCTCGAGGAGCTGCGGCGCGAGGATGCGCGCGTTCGCTACATCCGGCTGTCGCGCAACTTCGGATTGCAGTCTGCCCTTTCTGCGGGGTTCGAGCACGCGCGCGGCCGCGCGATCGTCGTCATGGACGCGGATCTCCAGGACGACCCGCAGGCCCTCTCTGCCTTCGTCGCTGCCTGGCGCGCCGGCGCGGATGTGGTTTATGCGATCCGCGCCAGTCGCCGGGAGGGGTGGCTCAAGCGTGGACTGTTCAAGGGCTTCTATTGGCTCATGTCGGCCGTGGCAGAGATCCCGATTCCGCGGGACGCGGGCGCATTCGCGCTGTACGATCGGCGTGTAGTCGACGAGATCAGGCGACTGCCGGAGTCGAATCGTTATCTGCCAGGGTTGCGCGCATGGGTCGGCTTCAAGCAGGTGGGCGTTCCGGTCGACCGGCGACAGCGCCACTCGGGCTCGCCCGTGCAGTCCTTCTGGCGTCTCGTATCGCTTGCGCTGGACGGCGTTTTCGCGTTCTCGAAGGCGCCGCTCCGGCTGGCGACGCTACTCGGCTTGGTGGTCACCGGTCTGGCCGCTCTCGCGCTGCTCGTGGTCGTCTACTGGCGTTTCGTGCAGCGGTCGTTCCCGCCCGGTATCGGTCTCGCCACGATCGCGCTCTCAATGCTGTTCCTGGGCGGGGTGCAGCTTCTGGTCGTCGGCATCATTGGCGAGTACCTCGGCCGCGTCTATGACGAGGTGAAACGGCGACCGCACTATGTGGTCGCCGACGACGGCGAGCCGGCGGGTGGAGGCACCGCCGAGCCCGCCGCATCGGCGCTGGCCGACACCGGCGAGCGGACGTGACACTGACAGCCCTGGCCGTCCGCCGGATTCCCACCTCGCTGAAACGGCTCCGCTCACTCTGGGTCGCCGGGCTCGTGCTCGTGCTCGCCGTCGCCGGTGTCGCCATGCTCGGCGCGGCGCGGCGTACGTCGGCCACGTTCGACGAGGTGTTCATGATCGCCTCGGGTGCGCGAGGCTGGGAAATCGGCCGTTTCGACATGACGCTCGATCACCCGCCCGTCACGCAATTCCTTTACGGGCTGCCCGTTTACCTCACAGCTCCGGCATATCCTGACGAGCGCGCTCAGAACTGGGTCCTCAATCGCTTCGGTTACGGCCGCGAGCTGCTCTGGAACGCCGGGAACGATCCCGAGCGCCTGACGCTGCTGGCGCGCGGCATGGGCATTCTGCTGGCGTTGGGCCTGGTCGTCGCCGTCGCCACCTACACCTGGCGCCGCTACGGACCGGCCGCAGGGTTTCTGGCCGGTACGCTGATCGCGTTCACACCCGACGTGCTCGCCCACGGTGCCATCGCGTACAACGACGTACCCATGGCGCTCGCCTATTTCCTCGGCGTCTGGAGCGTCGATCACGCCGCGCGCGGACCGACGCTGCGGCGCATGATCGCTGCGGCAGCGGTCTGCACGATCGCCATCGGCGTGAAATTCAGTGCGGTCGCGCTCGTGCCGGTGGCGCTGATCCTGTTCGGCATTGAGCTGGCGCTGCATCGAGGCTCCCACCTGCGCTACGTCCGTCGTGTAGCACTGCTGACGGTGCCCGCCGTGGCCGCGGCCTACCTGATTCTGGTCGCCATCTACCTGGGCGATTTCACGCTCCAGCATTTCAGGTATGGATTGGAGTTCAACGTCCGTCACGCCTCGCTCGGACATGGTGGCGTGGCTGCATGGCTGCTCGGTCGCGGGGACCCGGAAGGGTTCTGGTACTTCTTCCCGGTCGCATTCCTGTTCAAGACGCCGGCGGCCTTCCATCTACTGCTGATCATTGCGCTCCTGGGCCTGTCACGGGGCGAAGGCCATGCCGATGACGCAGCTCCGTCCAGCTTTCGAGGCCCGCGTGTGCGCGAGGCGCTGGTCTCACCGCTGCGCGCTCCGGTTGTCGGCATGCTGGTCTTCCTGGCGTTTCTGCTACGCGCGAATCTGAATATCGGATTCCGTCACGCTCTACCGGCGCTGCCCTTCGTCTGTGTCATCGTGGCGGTCGGCGCCATGCGCTTCTGGCGCACGCGGGCCGGACCGCTGCGCTGGACCGTGCCGGGCCTGGTGGCGCTTGCCGCAGCCTCGTCACTCTCGTTCTACCCCCATTTCATCGGCTACACGAGCGAGTACGCGCCCAGCCGCGACCGGGGGTATAACATCTTCGTCGACTCGAGCCTCGACTGGGGGCAGGGCCTGATCGAGCTCAGAGACTACATGCGGGAGCAGGGCATCGAGCGCGTGTACCTTGCGTACTTCGGGTCCGCGTTGCCGGAGGGGTACGGCATCGACTACGAGCCGCTACCCAGCTTCTTCAGGTTGCCAGAGCGAGAGCCGACGCGGCCGCCGCCGCAGCATGTCGTGATCTCCGCGACGCACCTGCGCGGCGGGTATCTGCCAACCGATCTGTACGCAGAGTTCCGTCAACGCGAGCCGGACGCCGTGCTTGCACACAGTCTGTTCGTCTTCCGCGTACGGGATTGAGGGATCTCGCACTTCAGCGCGGGTCGCCGGCGGCGGCAGCCAAGGCGGTCAGCTCCGCCGCGCTGGTGCAGCGCCCGCTGCCAGCGCTGATCGGGGTCGCCACGGCATGCATGGTCGCGTACGCCGCCGCGCTGGCCAACGGCTATGCGTACGACGACGTGCCGCTCGTGCTCGGCAACCCGGCAATGCGGGCGCTAGCGGGCGGCGATGTGGTTGCGGCGCTCCGCCTGATCGCGACGCAGCCGTACTGGCCGGCAATGGGGGCCGAGCTCGCGCTGTATCGCCCGCTGACCTCGCTCACGCTCGCGCTCGACTTTGCGCTCTGGAATGGGCATCCACTCGGGCTGCACCTGGCCAACGTGCTGTGGCATACGGCGGCCTCGCTGCTCGTGCTGCTGCTGCTGCGCCGGCTGGTCACACCGATTCCGGCGTTCGCCGGCGCGCTCGTGTTCGCCGTGCACCCCGTGCACGTGGAGGCGGTTGCGAACATTGCCGGCCGCGCCGAGCTAGTCACGGCTGTGTTCGGGCTGGCCGCTTGCGTGCTCTGGCTGCGGGGCCGGCGGGGCGACGTCAGCCTCGCAGCGCTGTGCGTGCTGCTCGCGCTCGCGGCGAAGGAAAGCGCGATCATGCTGCCGGCGCTGCTCCTGCTGCTCGAGCCCATCCGGCTACGTCGCGACGGTCAGCCGGTGGCAGCGAGTCAGGCATTCGCCGCCTCGTTGCGCGAGCGCACGAGCGGCTGGGTGCTGATCGGCCTCGCGCTCGCCGCCTTCGTGGCGGCGCGGATCGCTGTGCTCGACGGCCTTCGGCCGGCAGCCGTGCACGCCGCTGCGGACGTCCTTCAGAGCCCTCTCGAGCGAGTGGCGACGGCGCTCCAGGCATGGCCGGTCTACCTGCGGCTGCTGCTCGCGCCCACGAGTCTCCTAGCGGACTATGGGCCACGCGTGCTGATGCCCGCGCGCGGCATTACGCCGCTGGCGGTGATGGGCGGGCTGGTTCTGGTCACGCTCGTGGGCGCGGGCGTGACCGCACTGCACCGCCGTGAGCCGCGGCTCGCCCTCGCGCTACTGTGGTTGCCGCTGGCAATCCTGCCCGTATCGAACCTGCTTTTTCCGGTTGGCGTGATCGTGGCCGAGCGGACACTGTACCTGCCGTCGTTCGCACTGTCGCTCGGGCTCGGGCTGGTCGGCCAGCGGGTCGAAGCGCTCGGCTCCCGCGGGCTGCGCCGCGCAGCGGCGGTCGCCCTGGCCGTGGTCGCGCTTGCGCTGCTGGCCCGAACCGTCAGCCGAGTCCCGGAGTGGCGCTCCACCGAGACGATCTTCGCTGCGCTGGTGCGCGACCGTCCGGATTCGTTCCGCGCTCATTGGTACCTCGGCCGGGCGGCGCGCGAGCAGGGGGATCTGCCCCTTGCGCAGCGTCATTTCGGCGAGGCGTTTCGGCTCTGGCCGTACCGCGAACGGATGGTGATCGAGGCGGCCGCGACTGCACTGCAGGCGGGCGCACTGACCGAGGCCCGCGAGCTGGCCGGCTTCGCCGCGGAGCGCTGGCCGGCCAATGCCGACGCACACCGGCTGAACGCCGTTTCCGCGATTTCGCTTGCCGACACGACTGCCGCCCGCCTTGCGGTGCGCCTGGGGCTGAGGACCGCGCCCACCGATCCGCTGCTGCTCGAGATGGCGTCCGCGTTGCGCGTGCACGAGGAGCCACGACGGTGATCCGCGTCGACGCCAGGACCGCGGGCGTGGCCGTGGTGGTGAGTGCGGTGGTCGCCTATGCGACAGCACTGGGGAACGGCTTCGCGTACGATGATGTGCCGATCATCCGCGATGCGGCCCGCGTGCACACCCTGACCCAGCCAGGTGCGATTTGGCTGGCGCCGTACTGGCAGAGCATCGAATCCGCGGGACTGTACCGACCAGCGGTCCTCACCGGCTACGCTCTGCAGTGGGCGCTCGGCGGCGGCGGCGCGTGGCTGTTCCACGCCATCAGCGTCGGCATGCATGCCGCCGTCTCGATGCTGCTCTACGCCCTGCTGAGGACGTGGTTCGCGCCCGCGCCTGCGCTCATCGGCGCGCTCGTGTTCGTGGTCCATCCGGTCCATGTCGAGGCCGTGGCAAACCTTGTCGGCCAGGCCGAGCTGATCGCGGCGGGCGGCGTGCTCATCGCGCTCGTGCTGCTGGCGCGGCGGCCCGACACACGTAGGCTCGAGGCATGGCGGGTTCTGCTAATCTGTGGCGCGCTCGCGGTGGCGCTGCTGGCGAAGGAGCACGCGATCGCGGCGCCCGCGCTGCTGCCTGTGGTGGAGCTCGCGCGCGCGCGCACCCGCGAGAATCGCGTATGGACCCTGAGTCGGGCGAGCACGCTGTCGCTGGCGGCCGGCGTGAGCCTGGTCGTCGTCGCCTATCTGGGCGCACGGGCGGCCGTGCTCGGCGGACTCACGAGCGACGCGATGGCGCCCACGCTGCCGTTTCTCGAGTCCGGTGCGCGCCTGACGAGCGCACTGCGCCTGTGGCCGGAATACGCGCGGCTGCTGTTCTGGCCGGCGCGGCTCTCGTCCGACTATTCGCCGGCGGTCATACTGCCGGCCGAAAGCTGGACGCCGATGGCCGTGTTCGGTGGGGCTCTGCTCGCGGTCACGGCACTGGCTGCGCTCCTGCTGCCGCGCCGGCCACACGTGGGTCTGCCGGCGGCGTGGTTCCTGATCACGGTGCTGCCGGTCTCGAATCTGATCGTGCCGATTGGCGTGCTGCTCGCCGAACGCACGCTGTACCTGCCGTCCGCCGCCGTCGCGTTCGTAACCGCCGGACTGGCCGGTGCCCTGCCGGGTCTGCCGGCGTTCGCCCACAGACACACGCGGCGCGCGGCTCTGGCCGCCGTGGCCGGCGTACTGTTGCTGGCCGCGCTGCATAGCGCACGGCGGGCACCCGTCTGGACCAGCACTCAGACGGTCAACGATGCGCTGATCCGGGATCGGCCGGAGTCCTATCGCGCGCAGTGGACCGCCGCAGTGCGCGCTCTCCAGCGTGACGATCACGGCGCCGCCGAGCGCCACTGGACGCTCGCGTACCGACTGTGGCCACACGACCCCCATATGCTAGCCGAGCTCGCCATGTACCGGCAGCAGCGCGGGGACATGGCCGCCGCGCTGGAGCTGATCGCCGAGGCCCAGGCGCGCGCGTCCCACTCACCGCGCGTTCAGCTCACCGCCGGCTTCATCTATCTCAGCGGCGGCAGTGTCGAGAAAGCGGAGCGGGCACTGCACGCCGCCTGCGCGGCGGGCGATACCGCCATCGATCGTGTGGCGGCCGCGCTCGCGTCCTCGGTTCGGCGCTCGGACATCGCTGCGGCGTGTACCGCCGACGCGCCATGAATACGGCAGCCGTACGCGTCGCCAGTCGGTTACGCCGGCTGCCCTCGTGGCGCGAAGCTGCGTGGCTCGTGGCGCTCGTCGCTGTCGCGCTCTACGCGAGCACGATCCGCTACGGCTTCACGCTCGACGATGTGTGGATTATCGAGCGGAACCCCTACGTGCGCGAGCCCTGGCGGCTGTTCCATATCTGGACCGCGCCCTACTGGCCTAGCTACGGCGAGATGCTCGGGCTATACCGACCGCTCACTGTGTTCGGCTTCGCCCTACAGTGGCGACTCGCACCGCACGGGGCCTGGCTCTTTCACTTGGTCAACGTGGTGTTGCACGCGGCTGTATGCGTATCGATCCTGCTCCTGCTGCGGCGGCTCGGCTTCGCGCTGATTCCTGCCTTGCTCGGAGCACTCGTGTTCGCCGTACATCCGTTGCACGTGGAGGCAGTGGCCGGCGTGGTCGGTCAGGCCGAGATGACCGCCGCTCTGTGCGTGCTGGCCGCCTGCTACGTGCACGCCAGCCGATCGCCCGGTGCGCAAGCCTCATATCGCCGCACCGCCGCCGTCACACTGCTGTTCGCCGTCGCGCTCTTTGCGAAGGAGCACGCCATCGTGTTGCCAGCGCTGCTCCTCGCCATCGATGCGGCGCAAGGCAGGACCCGGTTCACGCGCGGCGACCTCGCCCGCTACTTCGATGGGATTGGTGTGACACTCACGCTGCTCGCGCTGGTCGCGGCCACTTACCTGCTGATCCGGCTCGAGGTGCTCGGCTCGCTGACCGGCACGCATACGACGACGGGCCTTCCATTCTGGCAGCACGCGCCTACGCGCGTGATGACCGCAATGCGACTCTGGGTCGAGTACGCGAGGTTGTTGTTCTTCCCGGCACAGCTCTCGGCCGACTACTCGCCGGCCGTAATCCTGCCGGTGGCGCAGCCGACACCTCTGATGGCACTCGGCACCGCGCTGTTCCTGGCCACGGTCGCGCTCGCCGCCGCCACACCCTTCGTGCCCCGGCTGGGACTGCCCGCCGCGTGGTTCCTCATCGCCGTGCTTCCCATCTCCAATCTGCTCTTCGGCACCGGGATGGTCGTAGCGGAGCGTACCCTGTATCTACCGTCCGTCGCGCTCGCATTCATCGTCGCCGGCCTCGTTGAGCGGGTCGCCCAGGATCCGACGAGCGCGCGCCCGCGCCAACGCCTGGCGGCCGCCGCACTGGCTGCTGCCATTCTGCTCGCGCTCGGCGCGAGGGTCGTCACGCGGAATCCGGTCTGGCGTGACAATGGCACCCTCATCAGCACCATGGTTGCCGAGGTGCCGCGCTCGTATCGCGCCCAGTGGTCGGCCGCCGCCGCTGCGGCCCTCGCCGGCGATACCGCGCGCAGCCTCGACCACTGGAGGCTGGCATACCGGCTCTGGCCGTACGATGGGCAGCTCGGGACCGAATATGGCCACTACCTCTATGACGTCGGTCGGCCTGAGGAGGCGATTCCCATCCTCCTGGACGTGCGCGAGACATATCTGTTCCCCAATCGGTCCGAGCGCGTGCTCGCCCAGGCCTACCTCGCCATCGGCCGCCCGCGCGAGGCGCTCCTCGCCGCCAACCGCGCCGTAATCGTCGCCGGCCCGCGACCGCACCTCGCCGAGCTGCGCGCGCGGGCGCTCCTCGCGCTAGATGCCTTTCCCCAGGCCGAGCTGGCCGCCCGCGACGCCGTGCAGCAGAGCGGCGGTCGCCAGTGGAGTGCGTGGCTGATTCTTGCCCGCAGCCTCGCCGCCCAGGAGCAGTCCCGGCGGGCCGCCGCGGCGCTGGACTCCGCTGTCCTGTTCGCGCGCACCACGCCGGGCGGTGCCGCGGTCGTAGACGCCACGCGGCGCGAGCTGGGCCTGCTCGAGCCTTGAATTCTGCGAACAACTCGCGTTTTGCCATTGACAGAGGTGGTCCCCCACGTCCATCCGGGCTTGTGGAAAAGACCATATATTATTGTTGTGACAGCACATAGAAATTTATCCACAGCCAAAGCCGCGAGGGAACGCGGATTGCCCCATCCTGTGGTCGGCCTATTTCGGCTTTGACTCGGACTCCCCTTACCCACTTCGGCAGGAGCACAGTATGCTCAAGGGACGGCAGGGTTTCACACTGATCGAGCTGCTCATCGTGGTCGTGATCATCGGCATTCTTGCCGCGATCGCGATTCCGAAGTTCAGCGCGACGCGCGAGAAGGCGTACTTCTCCGCGATGAAATCGGACCTGAAGAACCTTCAGGCCCAGCAGGAGATGTACTACTCGGATCCGGCGAACAACTATCAGTACGCGCCGAATGCGACCACGGTTGGTCTCGATTTCGCGGCTTCGTCGGGTGTCACAGTCGACATCAACAACGCGAGCCAGACTGGCTGGGATGCGACGGCGGCGCACAGCGCGCTGCAGTCGACGCAGTTCTGCGCAGTGTTCGTCGGCGACAATGCTTCGGTCGCTCCGGCTACGACTGCTGGCGTCGTGACCTGCACGGGTGAGTAATCACTCGAGCTGCGTCCGGTATTGACCGATGGGGCGGCGCGAGCCGCCCCATCGTGTATCGGGCTGGCCCCCTATGACAGCGCACACGGCGAGGATGCCAGGAGACAGGCGCGGCTTCACGCTCATCGAGCTGCTGCTGGTCCTGGTGGTGATCGGGATCCTGGCAACCATCGCGATGCCGAAGTACACGGCGATACGCGAACGGAGCTACAAAGCCAGCATCGAGAGCGACCTGAAGGTGCTCGCGATCATGCAGGAGCTCTATCACAAGAGCTATCTGAACTACTCCTCCACGGTCACGGCGCTGCCCGACATGGAAACCACGCCAGACGTGGCGATTTCGATCACCGTCTCGTCGCCGTTTGGCTGGGCCGCGACCGCCTCGCACGCCGCCGTGCCGGGGAAGCAGTGCGGAATCTTCACGGGCAATACGACGCCTGCCGATGCGCCACCTGCCACGACCGAGGGCGTCATCACGTGTGATCCATAGACCATGCTGCCGCCGGCGCGGTGCTTGCCACCTCGCGGGCTACATGTGCATGTTGGGTCACGATCTTCAGCCATAAATCTCCTTGCGCAAAGCCCCGACGCTCGGCCGAGAGCTGATCACGGCCCTGGTGGTCGTCTTCGCGGGCGCGATCCTGCTGGCGGCCGTGGGGGTGCTGCTGCTGCTGCCGCGGTTCCGGACGCCGGCGGATGCGACGGTCTACATCGCGCTGCTGGTGGCGGCCGACGTGGCGGTGCTCGCGCTGTTCGGGCATTACCTGGTTCGGCGCCGCGTGGTCGCGCCGCTGGAGCGTGTGGTCGCGGAAGTCGAAGAGATCGCCCGCGGCGATTACGAGCGGCGGCTGGCGCCGGGCGAGGCGCAGGAGGTGCGCCGGCTCTCCGAGGCGGTCAATGGCATGGCCGAGCGGCTGATCACACACCAGCAGCAGCTCGCGGCCAATGTCCGTTCACTGGAGGAGACGAACCGCCAGTTGACCGAGGCGCGCGATGAGCTGGTCCGCGTCGAGAAGATGGCGTCCGTCGGCCGGATGGCGGCGGGCATCGCGCATGAGATCGGCAACCCGCTCGGCGCGATCCTCGGCTACCTGGCCGTCCTGCGACGCGGTGCCGATGCAAAGCGGGCCGAGCTGCTGACGGCGGCCGAGGCGGAGTCGCGCCGCATCGATCGGATCGTGCACGGGCTGCTCGACTACGCCAGACCCCGTGGCGCTCGCTCGCGCTCGATCGACATCAACATGGTGGTCGATCAGACCGTGGATCTCGTGCGGACGCAGGGCAAGCTGTCCGATGTCCAGCTCGAGCTCGATCTCGAAGCGGCGCTGCCGACCGTGGTGGCAGACTTCAACCAGCTGCAGCAGGTTCTGGTCAACCTCATCATCAACGCTCTCGACGCCATGGACGGCACGATCGGGAGCACACTGCGAATCGCGACGGCAACCGAGCGCGTGAAGCCGGGGCCAATGCTGCCGCCGCGCCGGAAGGACGACCCGCCCGACCTGGACTACTCGCATCGGCGGCGGTTCAACCGGCGGGTGCGCGTGCCGCGCGAGGATGTCTTTCCCAGCGACATCCAGGTCGTCTCGCTCGCGATCTCGGACACCGGGCCGGGCATCGATGCCGAGCACCTCGACCAGATCTTCGAGCCGTTCTTCACCACCAAGGAGCCCGGCAAGGGCACCGGTCTCGGGCTGGCGGTCGCCGCGCGCCTGGTCGACGCGATGGGCGGCACGATCCGCGTCGAAACGGAGAAGGGTCGGGGCACCACGTTCCTCATCTATCTGCCACCGGAGTCAGCGACTGCCGAGATGGAAGAGGGAACCGAGACCTTCAGCGCGGCAGGATCATGAAGGTACTGGTCATCGACGACGAGCCGGGGCTGCGCCAGACCGTGTCGCTGATCCTGGGCGAGGAGGGCTACGACGTCGGCGCGGCCAGCGACGGCGAGGAGGGTCTGCGCAAGGCGCTCGAGGAAGGGCCCGAGCTGGTACTGACCGATGTCAAGATGCCGCGGCTCGGCGGCCTCGAGTTCCTCGAGCGGTACCGCGCCGGCGGCGGTGATGCGATGGTCATCGTCATGACGGCCTATGGCAGCACCGAGCTGGCCATCGAGGCGATGAAGAAGGGCGCTTACGACTACCTGCCCAAGCCATTCAGCGCCGATCAGCTGGTGCTGACGATCCGCAAGGCCGTCGAGCGTGAGGCCTTGCGCCGCGAGGTGCGGCGGCTGCGCACCGAGGTGCGCGCGGAGCGCCGCTACGGCGAGGTCATCGCGAAGTCGCCCGCCATGGTGAACGCGGTCGAGATCGCGACGAAGGTGGCGCGGCACACGTCGCCCGTCCTGATCACCGGTGAGAGCGGCACCGGCAAGGAGCTCGTCGCCCGGCTGATCCATGCCGAGAGCGAACGCCGTGACGCGGCCTTCGTCGCTATCAACTGCGGCGCGATCCCGGAGAACCTCCTCGAATCGGAGCTGTTCGGCCACGCGCGCGGCGCCTTTACCGGCGCGGATCGCGAGAAGCCGGGACTGTTCGAGGAGTCGAGCGGTGGCACGCTGTTCCTCGACGAGATCGGCGAGATGCCGACCACCCTGCAGGTCAAGCTGCTGCGGGTGCTGCAGGAGGGCGAGATCCGGAGGCTGGGCGAAAACCGCAATCGCGCCGTCGATGTACGCATCATCTCGGCGACCAACAAGGACCTGCAGGAGGAAATCCGGGGCGGCGGGTTCCGCAGCGACCTCTACTATCGGGTCGCCGTCGTGCCGATCCATCTCGCGCCGCTGCGTCAGCGCCAGGAGGAGATCCCGCTCTTCGCACGACACTTCGTGCAGAGCTTCAATGACAAGCTGGGCCTGGAGATCGACGGCATCGACAGCGAGGCGATGCGTCTGATGCTGGAGTATCGCTGGCCGGGTAACGTGCGCGAGCTGGAGAACACGATCGAGCGCGCCATGGTGCTGACGCAGGGGGTCAAGGTGCGGGCGGAGGATCTGTCCGCCCAGATCCGCTCACCCGTGCAGGCGCTCGATGAGCCCACGCTCACCGACGATGACCTCTCGGTCAAGCGCCATGGCGCAGCGCTGGAACGCAGACTGATCCAGAAGGCGCTCGAGCGCACGCGGGGCAACAAGACCAAGGCCGCCGATCTGCTCGAGCTGAGCTCCCGCGCCCTGCTGTACAAGATCCGCGAATACGGGCTGGAGTGAGCCTGCCGGGCCGGCGCTGCCGCCGGCCCGTTCCGCTATGGAGCTGCCCTGCCGACGCGCCTAGCGTCGGCGCATGCAACGCTCACCCCAACGCCATGCCGGCGCGACGCTGCTCGAACTGAGCCTGGCGCTGCTCATCATCGCCGTTCTGCTGGCCGCTGTGGCGCCGCCGCTGCTGCAGGCGCGCGACCGGATCGCGGTTGCGGCCGCGGCGGATGCGATCCTGCACGCCCTCAGTCGCGCCCGGCTGGCGGCGATCGCCCAAGGGCGTGCCGCCGCGGTCATCGATCTATCCGCGGCGCGCGTCTGGACGGAGGCGGCTGTCGCGAGCAGCGATACGGTCGAGCTGGGCGTGGAGCTGCGCGTCCAACTGCGAGACGGCACCGGCGCCGGCGGTGTGCTGCGCCTGCCGTACGGCCCGCTCGGGCTCGGCGCTGCGACCAGCCGCACGATCCTGATCCGGCGCGGCAACGCGCAGTCTCGTGTCATCATCGCGGCCTACGGGCGCGCGCGGCGCTCATGACGCGCGGCTTCGTGTTGGTGGAGGTGGTGCTGGCGCTGTTGCTGCTGCTGGTCGGTGCGCTCGCCTATTGTGCGGCACTCGGTTCCGCCGCGACCGCGCTGCGCCGCGGAGAGATGCTGGATGGGGCCGTAGCGATCGCGGAGCGCACGGCCGATTCGCTGGCGGTGTCGACCAGCCCGGCCGCCGACACTGCCGCCGAGGGTATTTACCGGCTGTCGTGGGCGCCAGCCGGGGTCGCGTTGATGCGGCTCGACGTCCGCTGGAACGATGGTCGTGATCGCGCGTTCGCGCTCCTGGTGCCCATGCTGGGGAGCGCGAATTGATGAGCCCCTCGCCGGCCGGCAGGCGCGCCGGGTTCGGTATGGTCGAGCTCCTGGTGGGCCTTGCCTTGCTCGGCCTGCTCGTCAGCCTCACGCTCGGCCTGCTCAGCGCGGAATCAAGGCGGGCGACACGGACGGCAGCACGCCTCGCGGGCATCGACGCGCTGCGGCTGAGCGCGCTGGTGCTGTCACAGGAGGTACGCTTCGCGCGGCCCGACCTGGATATCTCGGCGCTCGCCCCGGACTCCGTGCGCCTGCGCGCGTTCCGCGGGCTGGGCATCGTCTGCTCGCTCGACCAGGGCCGCCTGCTGCTGCGCTACGCCGGCGCCCGTGCACCGAATGCGGCCAAGGACTCGCTGCTCTGGATCCGACCGGACGGTCAGGAGCAGGCCTACGCCATCACGTTCGCCGACTCGCCCAGCGCGTCATGCATCCCGCGCGTCAATGAGCTGATCGTCCGGGTCGATATCGGCGCTGTGCTGCCACCGGGCAGCCTGCTGCTGCTCTTCGAGTCGGCTTCGTACCATCTCACGAACGGGGCGCTCCGGTTGCGCCCGGGCGGTGGCGGCGGTCGTCAGCCGCTGACCGTGCTCGGCGTGCGCGCGGACTCCGGCTTCGCGCTGCCTCAGACCGGTACCGGCGCTGCCATACTGGAGGTCGGGGCCAGCGCGAGGATCGGACCTGCAGGCTTTCCGACGCGCGAGCTCCGGCTGCGCGTGCCGCTGCTGAATTCCTGCACGGGTGCAGGATGAGCAGGCGGCCGCCGCTGCCGTCAGCGCTCATACCGGCTCAGGCAGGGGCAACGCCGGACCGGCGCGAGCAGGGCAGCGCGCTGCTTTACGTGCTGTTTCTGCTGGCGATCGTCGCCATTCTGGCCGGCAGTCTGCTCACCGCGGCGGCGTCGGAGAGCCGCATCGGCGGCGGCCGCCGCGACATCCTGACTGCCCGGTTGCTGGCGTTGCATGCGGCCGGCACTGCAGCCGCGCGTGCGGACACCGGCGACCTGACCCGACTCGCTACCGGGGCCGCGATCACGCTCGATTCGCTGACGCTTCAGTCCTTTCTACTTGCGGCCAGTATCGAGCCGCTGCCTGGCGGCCTCCTGCTGGCTCGCGGCGAAGCCAGCAACGCCCAATCGACAGCACCGCCCATCGCCCAACGCGTCGGATTGTTGCTACGCTTCCCGCGGCTCGAGGATCTCTGGCCGGGTGAGCTCGCCGCACTGGTCAGCGCGGGCGCGCTCGACCTCCAGGGGGCCGAGCTGAGCGACGGGCTGGGCGCGACCCAGCCGCTCGGCTGCATCCCGACCTACAACGCACGTGCGGCGCTGACCGTTGCTTCGGCCGACAGTCTCACTGCCGACGCCGCCACCGTGATCCAGGGCGCCGTGCAGGTCGATTCGTTGCTCTGGATGATCCGTCCTCCCATGCGTTTCAACGAGCTAATCGGACGCGCGGATCGCGTCGAGCAGGGCGCCCTATCTCTGAGCCCGGCGGGGACCAGTACCTGCGACGAGAGCTCGCCTGGCAACTGGGGTGCGCCCGAGGACCCGAGGCACCCCTGCGCGGCCTACCATCCTCTGGTCCACGCGCCCGGCGATACCGATCTCGTCAGCGGTGCGGGTCAGGGCGTTCTCGTTGTCGACGGCACGCTTTCACTCCACGCCGGCGTCCGTTTCTACGGTCTCATCATCGTGCGCGGCGACTTCGCGGTCGCCGACGGCGCCACGATCACGGGGAGCGTAATCGTGCTCGACGGTCGCAGCCGCGTCAGCGGCCGCGTTCTCTTCTCCGATTGCGCCATTGCCCGTGCCGTGACCCATGCGCCCGCACTGCGCCGGCCAATCCGAGCGGACGGACGCCGCTGGCTGCCGCTGTACTGACCGGAGGTCGCTTTGGGCTCGCCGCCCGCGCCCGTCCATTGAAAAAACTACCTGCCTGCGGCTACTTTTTTCTGTTCCGCCCGGCCCAAAATGGGGCGTATTGCACGGCGGCGCATGGATTTACGCTCACGGCACGGAAATCGATCATCACCTCGGGCATTCCCGTGCGAGGCTTGCTCGGTAGCGCAGGAGCGCGTCAAGCCGCGAGGCGGTTCGTTTCACCTGTCCCGTGTCCCGATCGGAGTCATCGATGGCGAGAAGCCGACAAGCCGGCTTCACGATGATCGAGCTGCTGGTGGTGGTGTTCATTGGCGCCGTGCTGATGAGCATAGCGCTGCCGCAGTTCGGCGCGGTTCAGGCGCGTCGCGCCGCAGCGAACGCACGGGATGCGTACATCTGGCTGGCGAACCGCGGCCGCGCGAATGCGATCGAGCGCGGTGAGCAGATCCTGGTGAGTGTGGATCCGACGAGTGCCAGAGCGGTCATGCTGCTGCCGAACGGCGACACGCTCGAGCTGGTCGACTTCATTGCCCGCTATGATGCCCGCGTAGTCACCTCGAATGGCGGCGTCTTCGATATCTGCTATCTGCCTCGAGGCTACGCGCTGTCGACCTGCAGTGACGCGCCGGGAACGGTGAGCTTCTGGGTGGCAGGAGATACAGCAGCGGCCGATGTTCAGGCGCTCGGCCATGCGGAGATACCATGACGCGAGCAACCGAAGGCTTTTCGCTGGTCGAGGTGGTCGTCGCCTTGCTGATCCTGTCGGTCGGCCTGTTGGCCATGGCAGGAACGACCGGGGCGATCTTCACGCAGATCCGCGTGGCCGAACGCAGGACGGAGCGGGTCAGCGCGGTGCAGGCGGCGATCGAGGAGGTTCGGACGAGCGCGTGGACCAACCTGCCCACGGCGTGCACGAACCTGAACCGGCAGATCGGCCAGTACACGATCACGTGCAGCTCGACGTTGCCGGCGACGAACCTCGTCCGGCTCAACTTCATCAGCACGGGACCGAGCTACAGCTCGGGCTCGGGATGGCAAATGAATGTCGCAGACACGTTCCAGATCCAGATCGCTCGCTGACGGCGTGCCTCTGGCGGGTCGCGAGAGCGGCTTCACCATCGTCGAGATACTCATCGTCGCCTTGCTCGGCACACTGCTGCTCGGCGCGGTCTATCAGATGATGATCGTGCAGGAGCAGGGGTTTCGGGTCCAGCGCGCGGTCGTGTCGACGCAGGACAACATGCGCACCACGCTGGACGTGCTGGCCACCGAGCTGCGCGAGGTCAACGCCACGACTGTCGGCGCGGAGGGCAGCGATGTTGCCACCATCGCGCCGGAGTCGATCCGCTTCCGCGCCTTCCGCAAGATCGGCATCGTCTGCGCCGCTACGCTCGGCTCGGCGCTCGATGTGCACGAGATCGGCTATTCGTTCGCTGCTGGCGATAGCATCCTGGTTTTCGTCGATGGCGACCCGGCAGCCGCCGGTGACGATTCCTGGACCACGATGAACGTGGCCGCGACGGCGGCCGTCAGCGCCGCGTGTGCGGACAACTGGGGCTATACGCGGCAATCACTGACCGGTCTCAGCTCGGCCTCCTTTGGCGGGATCCGCCGCGGCGCACCGGTGCGGGCCTTCGTCTGGACGACCTACGGCATCGTCCAGGATGCGGCCGGCGAATGGGTGCTCGCTCGGCGTGAAACCGGCTCGACCTGGGTCCCGCTGCTCGGGCCGCTTGCCTCGCCCACCAATGGCGGACTGCGATTCCGCTACTACGATGCGAATGGTGCGCTGACCACCAATCCCGCGCAGGTGGCGCGCATCGAGGTCACCGTGCGCGGTGAGAGTCGGACCGTCGCCGGTGCAACGGCTACGGGTACATACACCGATACCCTGACCACGCAGATCTATCTGCGTAACAACTAACGCTGACGCTAGCCCGGACGCGAACGCGGCGGAGAGAGACTCAAATGACGCAGTACAAGCAAGACGGATTCGCCCTGCCCGCGGCACTCCTCGCCATGGTGGTCATCGGCGCGGTCGTGACCGGCGGCTTCTACGCCGCCGGGCAGGAGGACCGCATCAGCGCGAGCAGCGCCGGCAGCCGCGAGGCGTTCTACATGGCCGAGTACGGGATCGAGGAGGTGGTCGGAACGCAGTTCCGGCCGTGGTATCAGAGCATCGCGATCGGCTCGACGGCGACGGCGAGCAATGCGGTCATGCTCAACGGCGATACCGCGGGTGTCTACGACGTGACCGTGCGGCGCCTCGACGATGAGCTCTACCTGATCACGTCCGAGGGCGGCCTGCCGCAGCGCGGCTATCTCGCGGGACGGCGCCAGCTGGCGCAGGTCGTCAAGACCGAGAACTGGGATATGCCGCTCAGCGCCGCGCTCTACGTGTACGGCGGAATCTCGGTGACCGGCACGGCCGAGGTCGACGGCGTCGATGCCGACGGCGGCGCCTGCAACGCGAGCGGCAACTCCTCCGTTCCCGGCGTCATCAGCTCCGACACATCGCAGGTGAGTACGAGCGGCTCCGGCAGCATCTTTGGCAGTCCGCCCGTTCAGGAGGATGCGACACTGGATTCGACCTCGCTGCTCAACTACGGCGACGTCGACTTCGACAAGCTGGCCGCACAGGCGACGATCACCTTCACCAGCAGCCAGACGCTCAACGGCATGGGGCCGGTCGTCAGTTCAGGCGTGTGTGTCACCAGCAACAGTTTGAACTGGGGCGACCCCGAGAACCCCGGCCAGCCCTGCTCGAGCTATTACCCGATCATCTATGTAAACGGCGACCTGAATCTGCAGACCGGCGTCGGCCAGGGCATCCTGCTCGTCGAGGGCGACTTCCGGGCCAGCGGCAACTTCCACTTCTACGGCATCGTCATCGTGAAGGGCACGCTGCGCACGACCGGTAACGGCAACCACCTGAACGGCGTCGTGATCGTCAACAGCGGCGGCATCGACCTCGATTCCAGCGCTGCGGCTGGTATCTCCGAGGTCAAGTACTCGAGCTGCAGTGCGTTGAATGCCATGTCCGGCTATCAGCGGGCCGTGCCGATCGAGACACGCAGCTGGTACGACGCAACGGCGGCGGGCGGGAACTGAGCCGTAAACAGATTAAGCGGCGGCCACAGACGGATTTGTCCAACAGCAGTCTTGACAGCCGCGCAGGGAGGCCGTAACGTGGACGCTCCACAATCGGCCTCCCTGCTTTTTTTGTACACTCTCAACCAAAGAGCTACCCATCGTGGGACTCTTGGGCCGTAGCCGGATTACGGCCGGTCTCGATATTGGGAGTGGCTTCGTCAAGCTGGTGCTTGTCGACCACTCCAAGGCCGAGCCGGAAATCATCCAGCTTGCGACCAGTCCGCTGGTCGCGGATGCCATCGTCGAGGGCGAGGTCATGGACCCCGTCCTGGTGGCCGAGACCGTGCGCTCGGTCGCGGCGAGCGCCGGGCTGAAGAAGCAGCCGGTGGTCGCCGCCGTCGGCGGGCACGATGTCATCATCAAGAAGATCCAGATGGACCGGATGAGCGACGCCGATGCCCGCGAGGTGATCCGCTGGGAGGCGGAGCAGCACGTTCCGTTCGACATGGAGAACGTGCAGCTCGACTTCCAGATACTGGACCCGGCGAGCGATGCGCCGCAGATGGCCGTGCTGCTGGTCGCCGCGAAGCGAGAGCTGATCGACAACCGCCTGAGCCTGCTGTCGGACGCAGGCGTCGATGCGAAAGTGATCGACGTGGATGCCTTCGCGCTGCACAACGCGTTCGAGCGGAACTACCCGCACGCAAGCGAGGGCTTGATCGCGCTGGTCAACATCGGCCACGAGACGACGAATCTGAATCTCATTCAGAACGGCGTGCCCGTGCTGGTGCGGGACCTGGCGTTCGGCTCGCGCCGGCTGCGCGAGGCGCTGCAGCGCGAGCGCGGCTACACGGCCGATCAAGCGGAGGATGTCGTCCAGGGTAAGTCACAGGGCGCCGATCTCGGTGGCTTCGTCAATGACCGGGCCGACGAGCTGGCGCTGGGCATCGAGCGTGCCGTCGCCTTCATCTCGGTGCACAGCGGCGGCAGCGAGCTGGGCCGGGTCTTCCTGAGCGGTGGCGGCGCCCGCATCCCCGGCATGGCCGACGCGATCGGGCGGCGGCTGGGTGTACGAACCGAGATTGCCAACCCATTGGAGCGCGTCGCGATCCGGCCTGAGGTGCTTCAGAGCATCTCGGTCGAGGAGGTCGCGCCGCTGCTGATGCTGGCCGTAGGCCTCGGACTCCGACGAAGCTGAGCCAACCATGATCGAGATCAACCTGCTGCCGGGTGGAAGCGGGCGGCGCGCCGGAAGGCGCGCCGGTGCCGGCTTCAAGCTGCCGAAGCTCGCGCTGCCCGGCCGGATGCCGCAGCTCGACCGTATGACGATGTTCGTGGTCGCCGCCTGGATCATCGGTCCACTGCTGCTGGTCTGGCTGTTCCTGAGTGCGAGGAACGAGCGCAACGACCTGACCGTGGCCATCGAGCAGGCACAGGAGGATTCGGCGCGCTACGCCGGCATGATCGAGAGTGTGACCCGGCTGCAGGCGCGGCAGGACACGATCGCACAGAAGCTCGAGATCGTGCAGGAGATCGATGCCGGCCGCTACGTCTGGGCGCACATCCTCGATGAGATCAGCCGGGCGCTGCCGGCCTATACCTGGCTGACCCAGATCACGCCGTCGGAGTCGGCCGGCGCGGGTGAGGTAGTCCTGCTGATCAACGGCCGCACCGGCAACAACTTCGCGCTGACCGAGTTTCTGCAGCAGCTCGAGGCGTCTCCCTTCCTGCAGCGCGTCACGCTGGTCTCGACCGAGCAGGTTCTGGAGGGGGAGTCACTGGTGTATTCCTTCGCCGTTCAGGTGAGCTATGAAGAGCCGCCTGGCGACGCAATCCAGACCGTGCCGCTCTTCGTAGGACAGGTCAATGGCGCTACTTCCGACTGATTCGCGGCAGCAGAAGCGGCTGCTGATCGGCCTGGTGCCGCTGCTCGCGCTGTTCGGGTACTGGTACTTCGTCCATGGCACCACGACCGAAGAGCTCGATGCGATGCGTACGCACCTCGAGGAGCTCCAGACCAAGAACCAGGCCGCCATCGGCCAGATGCGCCGCGGTGGTCCGGACCTCGAGCAACGCGTCGCGCTGTACGAGCAATACATGGCGCGGCTCGAGGAGCTGATCCCCGAGCGTGAAGAGGTGCCGCAGCTGCTCCATACTATGACGCTGCAGGCCGAAGAGAACGGCGTCGATCTCACGCTCGTGCGTCCGGAGGGGGACGTGCCCGAGACGTTCTACACGCGCCAGACATATCAGATCGGTGTGGTCGGCGACTATCATGGCATCGGCCGGTTCCTGACCTCGATCGGATCACTGCCGCGCATCGTCGCACCGATCGATGTTGGCATCGGACCGGTGCGGGGAGTGCGCGCGGACCGCGGGCTGCAGGCGTCCTTCCGCATACAGACCTTTGTGCTGCCCGAGGATCGACCGATGCCGTTCGACACAGCGGATGCTGCCAATGTGCCGTCCTGAGCCGCTGCTCGCGCTGCTGGCGGTGCTGCTGCTGAGTCCTGGCGCAGCCGCTCAGACGCCCGATACCGCCGGATTGCCGGCGCCGGCGGACACCATCACGGTCACGCCTGGGAGTGCGCCGCGGCTCGTCTACGACCGCGAGGTATTCAGCTATCCGTCGCAGGCGCGCCGTGACCCCTTTGCTGCTCTGAGCGGCGCCGAGCAGGGTGGCCTGGGGCCGCGCTTCGATGAACTGACGATCCGTGGCATCATCTACTCGCCGATCGCCGATCGGAGCGTGGTTCTGCTCGGTGATCCGCAAGGCAAGGTCTACCGCGTGAAGCAAGGGGAGATCGTCGGGAATGCCCGGGTGGTGAGCATTCAGCCGCTGCGGGTGCTGTTCGAGGTCGAGAACTTCGGCGTCCGCCGGCAGCAGGTGCTGGAGCTGACGCGCTCTGAAACAAGGGGGGGACGGGAATGATCGCGAACCTCGCGATGCTGCTGCTGGCAGCCGCCGAACCGGCGGCCGTCACCGGCATCAGCATCATGCCGGTCGCTGACCGCACGGAGGTCCTGATAGAGGTGGACGGGCCGGTCACGATCGACGACTTCTCGCTGGGCGATCCCGATCGACTCGTGATCGACATCGCGGGTGCGCAGCACGCCTTGCCTGCGGATCGCTTCAACGGCATCCGCCGCGGCGGCGTTCTGGCCGTACGGAGCAGCCAGTATCGCGCGAATGTCGTGCGCGTAGTCCTCGAGTTGTCCGAGCCCGTGTCGTACACGGTACGGCAGGAAGGCTCGTCCGTGCGGGTGATCTTCAAGAATCCCGGTGGCAGCTTCGATGCCTGGCGCAGCATCGGCGCTGGCGCGGCGGTGGAAACCGCACCGGTCGAGGTGCGTCCGGTACAGGCGACGCGGCCGACGACTGCCCGGGTCCAGGAGCCGGTCGTCGCGCAGCAGTTTCCGGAGGAGCCGCGCATCACCGTGTCGTTCGAGGCTGCGCCGATGCTCGACGTGATCGCGACGTTCGCCGCATTTTCCGGCCGCAGCATCGTGGCCGGCCCGAACGTGACCGGCAACGTCACCGCCGACATCAATAATCAGCCGTGGGATCTGGCGTTGGAGGCGATCCTCGAGAGCCACGGCTATACGATCTCCGAGCGCGACAGCGGGATATTGCAGGTCATTCCGCTGGCCGATCTGCGCGAGCGTGAGACCATCGAGGACCTGGTGACGCGCAACTTCCGGATCCGCTACACCAGCGTCGATTCGATCGTCCCGGCGATCCAGGGCCTGCTGACGGAGCGCGGCAGGGTGACGCGGGCGTCGGCGACCAACACGCTCATTGTCACCGATGGCAGATCCGTTCTGCAGCGCATCGAACCGCTCATCGAGCAGCTCGACGTGCGCACGCCACAGGTCACGATCGCGGCGAAGCTCGTGTTCATCGACCGCACTACGCTGGAGGAGCTCGGCGTGGTCTATGACCTGAAGGATTCGCGCGGCAGCCAGTTCAACTCCGTGGTTTCCGGGTTCCGCGACATCGATGGCGACGGCGTGCTCGAGCCGAACGAGGCGACCGACGAAGACGTCATTTTGCTGGGAGGATCCTCGATCGCGGCGCTCGCCAATGCGCAGTCGCGGGTCGCCTCGCCGACGCTGCGCCTCGTGACGACGCTGCTCCTCGGGCGTCACTCGCTCATTACGTTCATCGATGCACTCGAGTCGCTGCAACTCAGTGATATTCAGGCCGCGCCCGTGGTCACCGTTCTCGACCACCGCCAGGCGCGGATCCAGGTGGGCGAAGAGACGCCGGTGCGAACCATCGATGCGGGTGCTGGGGGCGGCACCGGCGGCGCGTTCCCGCAGGCGACAGTGACATTCCGCGAGACCGGCGTGATCCTGCAGGTGACGCCGCACGTGACCGGCGATCAGGTGCTGCTCGAGCTGCATGCGGAGCGGTCGAACCTCGCTGCTGCGCCGTCGGACCTCGGCATCACATTCCAGACGCAGGAGTCGGACACGCAGGTCCTGGTGAACGACGGTGAGACGGTCGTGATCGGTGGCCTGACGATCATCGAGAAGACGCAGGCGAGGAGCGGCATCCCGTTCCTGATGGATCTGCCGGTCATCGGTAGGCTGTTCAGCACCACGACGGATCGTGAGAACAAGCGGGACCTGATGATCATGGTCACGCCGCACATTGTGAGAGATGGCGTATGAGATACGCTCTACCGATCGGCAGGGGTGTATCGCGGCTGCGCCCAGCGCGCGCGCTCTTGCTCGGCGCCGGATTGCCCGTTGCGGCATTCCTGCTGATCGCCTGCGAAGGCGAGAACCTGTTCCGTGGTGACGCTCGGGCGCAGCAGCCCCAGGTCACGGAGCTGAACGTGCCCGACAGCGCCACAGCGGGCGCCCCATTCCCGGTGCAGTTGCAGGTGATCGGCGCGCGGGGTATCGCCCGGATCGATGTGTCCCTGCGGGGCGCGACGGTGCGGGACACTAGCCTGCTGGTAAGTCCGCCGCAAACGCAGGTCTCGACCAGCATCGTGTTCCAGATGCCGCCCACGTTCTTCAGTTCGTCGCTGGACGTAGGCGCCACGGCGGTCGATGCGCAGGGCGCCGTCAGCACGACACGGAGCACGAGCGTACCGGCGGTCGAGCCGCCACCGGCCTCGGCTGTCGCTCGCGGCAACGATTGAAGCCGGCCGGCGCGCCTGGACTTGCTCCAGCGCCCCATCTATATAGTTGGACTGCAGCACCCTCGAGCCCGGTCGGATGACCGGGCTCTTTGCTTCGAGCAGGCGACTGGCATCCGCGGCGGTGAGCGAGCGAGGTACGGCGAGGCATGCGTTTCGATTTCCATACGGCTGGTGAGTCGCACGGCCGCGGGCTGGTCACGCTGATCGAAGGTATGCCGGCGGGCGTGCCGCTCAGCGTCGAGGCGGACGTCGACCCCGAGCTGAGGCGGCGACAGGGGGGCTACGGGCGCGGCGAGCGCATGAAGATCGAGCAGGACCGCGCAGAGCCGCTGTCGGGCATCCGGCTGGGCGAAACGATCGGCTCACCGATCGCGCTGCTGATCTGGAATCGCGACTGGGACAATTGGCGCGTGCCGATGAGCGCCGAGCCGGCGCCGCCGGACGCGACTGAAGAGGCGCTGCGGCGGGTCTATCTGCCGCGGCCGGGACACGCCGATCTCGTCGGTGTTCTGAAGTACGAGCGGTCGGACGCGCGCGACATTCTGGAGCGAGCGTCAGCCCGAGAGACGACGGCGCGCGTTGCCGCGGGCGCGGTGGCGAAGCGGCTCCTGGCAGAGTTCGGCATTGTGGTCGGTAGCCACATCGTGCGCCTCGGGAGCGTCGAAGCGCGCACGCCCGATCCCCTACCGCTGGACATCAATGCGGAAGCCGATGCCTCCCCTCTCCGGACTCTGGATCCCGAAGCGACGGAGCGCATGATCGAGCTGATCGACCGGGCGCGCGAGCAGGGCGACACGCTCGGCGGGGTGTTCGAGGTCATCGCGCAGGGCGTGCCGGTCGGGCTGGGCAGCCATGTTGCCTGGAACCGCCGACTGGACGGCCGGCTGGCCGGTGCGTTGATGTCGATCCAGGCGATGAAGGGGGTGGAGATTGGACTCGGCTTCGAGGCGGCCCGTCGCTTCGGCTCGGCTGTACACGACGAGATCGAAGCCGACCCGAACCGCGCCGGTACGGGCGGGTACAAGCGCACCCGGAACAACGCCGGTGGCATCGAGGGCGGCATGAGCACGGGCGCACCGATCATAGTACGCGTGGCCATGAAGCCACTCTCCTCGCTGATGCGACCGCTGCGGAGCGTGGATCTGAAGTCCGGGGATCGTGCCGCTGCAGTGCGGGAGCGCAGCGACGTCGTTGCGCTGGCGGCCGCTGGCGTCGTCGGCGAGGCCATGGTGGCTATGGTGCTGGCCGACGCAATGCTCGAAAAATTCGGAGGTGACTCGCTGGTTGAGATGCGGCGGAACCTCGACGGGTACCTCAGCTCGCTGACACAGCGCACGCGGACGCTGAAACCGGCGAATTAGCACCGTGACGATCGACCGGGTCGTTCTCGTCGGCTTCATGGCGGCGGGGAAGAGCGCGGTCGGTGAGCGGCTGGCCGAACTGCTCGGTTGGCGCTTCATCGATCTGGATCGCGAGATCGAGCGGCAGTGTGATACGAGCGTCGCCGAGATCTTCGCGCAGCGCGGCGAAGTCGCATTCCGCGAGCTGGAGGCAGAGGCAACGTCGCAGGTCAGCGGCATCCGACCTGCGGTGATCGCGCCCGGCGGCGGCTGGGCGCTGCGGCCCGGGCTGGTAGAGACACTGCGCCCCGCACTGGTCGTGCGGCTGCGCGTGTCCGCCGAAGAGGCCGTGCGTCGGGCACGCTCGACGACGGCAATGCGGCCGCTGCTCGCCGCCGCCGATCCGCTCGGCCGGGCCCGAACGCTGCTCGCCGCACGCGACGCGGAGTATGCGCGTGCCGACGCAGCGGTCGAGACGGAGGGCCGCAGTATCGACGACATTGCGCGGGAGATCTACAACCTCGTGAGAGGGTGATGGCGAAGACGAAGGCAAAGACGAAGGCCAAGACGACGGCGAAGCGGAACGGCAGCCGCCGTCTGGTGATCGTCGAGTCGCCGGCGAAGGCGCGAACGATCGGCAAGTATCTGGGGCCGGGCTATGAG
Organism: Longimicrobiales bacterium; assembly: GCA_050732635.1. Lineage (GTDB taxonomy): Bacteria > Gemmatimonadota > Gemmatimonadetes > Longimicrobiales > RSA9 > JBOHRE01. The sequence goes on from JBOHRE010000012.1 coordinate 31,991, forward strand.
GTGAAGGCCTCTGTCGGCCACATCCGCGACCTGCCGCAGCGCGAGCTGGGCGTGGACGTCGAGCACGGCTTCGAGCCGAAGTACGTGACGATTCGTGGCAAGGGCAAGGTGATTCAAGACCTGCGTCGCGCGGCGGAAGGCGCCGACGAGGTGTTGCTGGCCACGGACCCGGACCGGGAAGGCGAGGCGATCGCGTATCACGTCGCCGAGCAGCTCGGCTATGACAGCGAACGCTCGACGGCTGATCGTGATGGCAATGGCCGTTTCCGGCGAATCCTCTTTCACGAAATCACACACGAGGCCGTGCGGCGCGCGCTCGACCAGCCCGGCGCGCTCGACATGCGCAAGGTGGAGGCGCAGCAGGCGCGCCGCATTCTGGACCGCCTGGTGGGCTACCAGGTCAGTCCGCTCCTCTGGAAGCCGATCCGGCCCGGGCTGAGTGCAGGCCGCGTGCAGACGGTGGCCCTGCGACTGATCGTCGAGCGCGAGCAGGAGATCCGCGGGTTCCTGCCGCAGGAGTACTGGTCGATCACGGCGCGTCTCGAGGCGAAGGGCGAACGCTTCGATGCCAAGCTGCACCACATCGACGGCCATACGTTCCGTCTGCAGAACGAGGCGGCGGCGCACCGTGTACTCGCCGACATCGAGGGGCTCGAGTTCCGCGTCACGGAGACGAAGCGGCGCGAGAAACGCAAGAACCCGCCGTCCCCGTTCACGACGTCGACGCTGCAGCAGGAGGCGGCGAAACGGCTCGGCTACTCGGCAAAGCGGACCATGCGTGTGGCGCAGCAGCTCTACGAGGGCGTCGACCTCGGAGCCGAAGGCGCCGTCGGCTTGATCACCTACATGCGCACCGACTCGACGCGGGTCTCGGCCGCGGCCGCGGGCGCCGCCCGCGACTGGATCCGCGCCGGCTTCGGCGAGCGCTACCTGGCGGCTGGGCCGCGCCTCTGGGGTGGCAAGCAACAGAAGGGCGCACAGGAAGCGCACGAGGCGGTGCGGCCGACCGACGTCGCCCGCACGCCGGATGCCGTGCGCCGGCACCTGGACAAGGACCAGGCCCGACTCTACGAGCTGATCTGGCTGCGCTTCGTTGCCGGACAGATGGCACCGGCCATCTACGACACGACGACGGTGGACTTCGAGCTGGGCCGCGCGAGCACGCCGCGGTACCTGTTCCGCGCGACCGGATCGGTTCTCAAGTTCGACGGCTTCACCCGACTGTACCGTGAGGCGCGCGAGGAGGGTGACCGGCGCACGCTCGATGAGCTCGCCCCACTGCCGCACCTCGAGCAGGGCGACCCGTGCGTGACTCTGGAAATCGTGCCAGCACAGCACTTCACGCAGCCGCCCGCCCGTTTCAGCGAGGCGAGCTTGGTCAAGGAGCTGGAGAAACTCGGCATCGGGCGGCCATCCACCTACGCGCAGATCATCTCGACGCTGCTCGATCGCGATTACACGAAACTCGTCCAGAAGCGATTCGAGCCGACACCGCTCGGTGAAACGGTGGCGCAGCTGCTGGTGCGCTTGTTTCCCGAAATCTTCGATGTCTCCTTCACCAGCGGCCTGGAATCGGAGTTGGATCGGATCGAGGAAGGCGACTTGGACTGGCGGGTCGTGCTGCAGGACTTCTACGGCCCCTTCAGCGCCAGTCTCAGTGAAGGCGAGCAGCGCAAGGATGAGGTGCTGCGCGAGGTCGTCGATGCGGGCGAGGAGCCCTGCCCGGAGTGCGGCCGTACGCTGGTGGTGCGCTGGAATCGGTATGGCCGCTTCCTCGGCTGTTCAGGCTACCCCGAATGTCGGCATACGCGCTCGCTCGACGCCGATCGTCAGGAGCCGCAGCCGATCGGGCAGCCGTGCCCGAAGTGCGGCGCCGACCTGGTCGAGCGGCAGGGTCGCTTCGGCCCGTTCATCGCGTGCAGCAATTACCCGACGTGCAGGCACACGCAGCCGCGTACCATCCCGGGGCTGAAGTGTCCGGAGTGTGGCGAGGGCGAGGTGGCCGAGAAGCGAACGCGACGCGGCAAGGCCTTCTGGGGCTGCACGCGCTACCCGGACTGTGCCTGGTCGACCTGGGATGAGCCGGTGGCCGAGGCGTGCCCGCAGTGCGAGAGCCCGTTCATGGTGCGCAAGAGTACCAAGGCGCGCGGTGAGTTCCTGCGCTGTCCGGTCTGCAGGGCGGAGCTCGACGCGGTCGCGGCTGGCGACGAGGCCTGATCGTGGCGGTCGCCCAGGTGATCGGCGGCGGGCTGGCCGGGTGTGAGGCCGCATGGCAGTTGGCGGAGCGAGGCCACACCGTCGAGCTGCTCGAGATGCGGCCGTCGCAGAGTTCGCCTGCGCACCAGACCGACCGACTGGCCGAGCTCGTCTGCACGAATTCGTTCAAGAGCGAGGAGTCGACCAACGCACACGGCCTGCTCAAACGGGAGATGCGCACGCTCGGCTCGCTGTTGTTGGCGTCGGCCGATGCGACCCGCGTGCCTGCCGGCGCTGCGCTCGCCGTCGATCGCGACCGGTTTGCCAGCTCCGTTACGCACTGGATCGAGCGTCATCCGCGGATCCGGCTCTGCCGCGAGGAAATCGCTGCAATTCCGACTGCACCCGCGGTACTCGCGACGGGGCCGCTCACGTCCGCTGCGCTGTCGGAGTCCCTCGCCGCACTGCTGGGCGCTCGGTCGCTTGCCTTCTACGACTCGATCGCACCGATCGTCGGCATCGATTCTCTCGATCTCGAGCGCGCGTTCTACGGCTCGCGCTATGGCAAGGGCACCGGCGACGACTACCTCAACTGCCCGCTCGATTGTGACACGTACCTCGCCTTCGTCGAACAGCTGCGCCGCGCAGAGGTCTATCCCGGCCATGAGTGGGAGAATATCCCGTTCTTCGAGGGCTGCCTGCCGCTCGAGGTGATGGCCGAACGAGGCGTCGACACGCTGCGCTTCGGGCCGATGAAGCCCGTCGGGCTTCGCGAGCCGGCCGGCGAGCACCGGCCGTACGCCGTGCTCCAGCTTCGGCGTGAAGATCGGCACGGCCAGATGTGGAACCTCGTCGGCTGCCAGACCCGCCTGCGCACCGGCGCGCAGCGGCGCGTCTTCCGGCTGATCCCGGCGCTGCGCGACGCCGAGTTCCTGCGCTACGGCTCCATCCACCGCAACACGTACCTGGACTTTCCGTCGTCCCTGAACGAGTACGGCGCCCCGCACGCGCGTCGCGATCTCATCATCGCGGGTCAGCTCACTGGCGTGGAGGGCTACATGGAATCTGCGGCGTCCGGGATTCTCGCGGGCATCAATATGGATCGGATCCTGTGTGGCAGGGCCCCGGTGGTGCCGCCATCGACGACCATGCTCGGCGCGTTGTATCGGTACCTGCGCGAGGCCGAGCCGGGCCGGTTCCAGCCGATGAACTCGAACTTCGGCCTGCTGGATCCACCTGCGGAGCGCGTTCGGGACAAACAGCAGCGGCGTCAGCTGCTCGCGACCCGGGCACAGGCCGATCTCGCTGCCTGGCTGGAGCGCTACGCGATCCCGCAGATTGTAATACCGGTCGGAGCGGCGGCGTGAACCGCGCGATCGCCAGCTTCCTCCGTGACGCCCGGGACGGACGGCAGCTCAGCGCCAACACGCTGAGCGCCTACACGCGCGACCTCGACGAATTCGAGGCGTTCCTCGATCGCTACTATGGCGGCGCGTGGAGCTGGCCAGGCGTCGACCGGCTGGCGCTGCGTGGCTTCCTGGGCGAGCTGACCCGCCGCGGCCTGGCCCGGCGGTCGATCGCCCGCAAGCTGTCCGCCGTCCGCGCACTGCTGCGCTACCTGCACCGGCACGACCTGATTCCGGCGAATCCCGCGCGCAGTGTCCGCTCGCCAAAGATCGAGCGGCAGCTCCCCGGTTGGCTGACCCGGCAGGAGATCGATCGGCTCTTCGCCACGGCCGAGCAGCGCGCCGCCACCGATGAACTCTGCGGCTGCCGCAATCTCGCAGTGCTCGAAACATTTTACGCCACCGGTGCTCGGCTCGCCGAGCTGCAGCGTCTCGACTGGGCCGATGTGGACCTGATCGGCGAGCACGTGAAGCTGCGCGGCAAGGGACGCAAAGAGCGCATCGTGCCACTCGGTGGCGCGGCCGCGCGCGCGTTGCGCCGCTATGAGCCACGCCGCGCCGCCGTCGTGTCCGCGAGTCGCGCCCACAGCGACGCCGTCTTCGTTTCGCAGCGCGGTCGCCGACTGACCAGCCGGCAGCTTCAAAACATCGTCAAGGATGCGCTCGCTCGGATCGCGGCCGCGAACGACCTCTCAGCTCACTCGCTCCGACACTCCTTTGCGACTCACCTGCTCGATGCGGGCGCGGACCTGATTGCAGTCAAGGACCTGCTCGGTCATGCCTCCTTGTCGACCACGCGGATCTACACACACACGTCGCAGGAACACCTGAAGCGCGTCTACGAGCAGGCGCACCCACGGGCATAGCCCACGGGAACCCGCGTCGGAGCAAGGGTACTGATGATCTCACCACGCGCCGCCACATGAGCCCACGGGAGGACAGGATCAAGGGCACAACGATTGTCGCCGTTCGCCACGGCGGCGGCGTCGCCATTGCCGGCGACGGGCAGGTCACCCTCGGTGAAACCGTGATGAAGGCTGGTGCGCAGAAGGTCCGCAAGCTGAAGGACGGCAAGATCCTCGCCGGCTTCGCCGGGTCGGTTGCGGACGCGTTCACGCTCTTCGGCAAGTTCGAGGAGAAGCTCGATCGCTATCCGGGAAACCTGCCGCGTGCGGCCGTCGAGCTGGCCCGCGAGTGGCGCACCGACCGCTTCCTCCGTCGCCTCGATGCCGCTCTCGTGGTCGCCGACCGCGAGCACGTCTTCGTGCTCACCGGCGATGGCAACGTGATCGAACCCGATGATGAAGTCGTGGGCATCGGCAGCGGCGGCGGTTACGCCCTCGCGGCGGCGCGCGCGCTCAAGGAGTACTCCTCGTTGGAGGCTGGTGAGATTGCGCGTCGCTCACTCGAGATCGCCGCCGCCATCTGTATCTATACCAATGCGAATGTCACGGTCCTCACGCTGGATGATTGATGAAACGAACGAGTGGCACGCCACGCGACACCCAAACGCCGCTGACGCAGGCCGAAGACATACCGCGCGACGAATCCGGCCAGCCGCGCTGGCTCGATGAATTGACGCCACGTCAGATCGTCGGCGAACTCGACAAGTACATTGTCGGCCAGGATGCGGCCAAGAAGGCCGTCGCGATCGCATTGCGCAATCGCTGGCGGCGTCAACGCGTCGGTGATGAGCTGCGCGAAGAGATCATGCCGAACAACATCATCATGATCGGCCCGACGGGCGTGGGCAAGACGGAGATCGCACGACGCCTGGCGCGGCTCGCTGGTGCACCGTTCGTCAAGGTCGAGGCGTCGAAGTTCACCGAGGTGGGCTACGTCGGCCGCGACGTGGAGTCGATGGTGCGCGATCTCGTCGAGTACTCGGTGAACATGGTCCGCGACGAGCGAGAGGCGGAGGTCGAGGAAGTCGCCGAGCAGCGGGCCGAGGAACGGCTGCTGGACCTGCTGTTCCCGATCGGCACGCCGGCCGGAAACGGCGCCGCGTCCGCAGTGCAGGGCAGCGGCAAGGTCGGCGACGCCGACGCCGAACGAGCATTCGTCGTGGGCCGGTCTGGCGTCGCCGAGGAGCAGCAGTCGCTGCTCGAGGCGGACGACAGCCGCTCTACCGAACAGGTCGAAGAACGCCGCCGACGCACTCGCGAGAAGCTGCGTAAGCTGCTGCGCGACGGGAAGCTCGAAGAACGAATCGTGGACATCGAAGTGCACGAGAAGCTGCCCATTGAAAACATGATGATACCGATCGGTGGCGGCATGGACGGGTTGGACACGAACTTCTCCGAGATGCTGCAGGACATGCTGCCGAAGAAGAAGCGGCACCGCAGTGTCGCGGTCGGGGAAGCGCGACGGATCCTGGTGCAGGACGAGCTGGACAGGCTGGTCGACATGGACGAGGTCGTCAACGAGGCACTCCTCCGTTCGGAGGAGATGGGCATCGTATTCCTGGACGAGATCGACAAGATCGCGGGAGACAAGGGTGCCATGGGTCCGGACGTCAGCCGGGAAGGCGTACAGCGCGACCTTCTGCCGATCGTCGAGGGCAGCACGGTGCAGACCAAGTACGGCTTCATACGAACGGACCACATCCTGTTCGTCGCGGCCGGTGCGTTCCACGTATCCAAGCCGACCGACCTGATCCCGGAACTTCAGGGCCGGTTCCCGATCCGCGTGGAGCTCAAGCCGCTCACTGAAGCGGACTTCGTACGCATTCTGCGCGAACCGAAAAATGCGCTGCTGCGCCAGTACTCTGCGCTCGTCGCATCCGAAAACGTCGATCTCGACTTCGCCGATGATGCCGTTCGCGAGATCGCGCGCATCGCCGCGGACCTCAACGAGCGCATGGAGAACATCGGGGCGCGGCGGCTCCATACCGTGCTCACCACGGTCCTCGAGGAGCTGCTTTTCGACCTTCCCGACGTCGGCTCCGATCAGGTCGCGATCGATGCTCAGTTCGTTCGCGACCGGCTCAAGGGGATCGTCGAGGACGAGGATCTGCGCCGCTACATTCTTTGAACTGCAGGGGTCCAGGCGGGTGGGTGGGGGGCGGCAGGGTCGCGTTAGGCGGCAGGGGTCCAGGCGGGTGGGTGGGGGCGGCAGGGTCTCGTTAGGGGGAGGGAAGAGCGTGGTCGCACCAGAGCACCCTGTAGGCGAGCCGACGGACGCCGCGCCTGCAGCGTCGGACGCCGAGCCGACAGCCGGTGTCGCGACTGCGGAAGCCGACACGGTCGGCGCGCTCATGAGCCCTCCGATCGCGGTGTTCGAGCCGACCACGACCGTCGCCGAGGCCGTCGAGGTGATCCGCGCGCTCGTTCGTGGCCACCTGGTCACGTACGTCTTCGTGACGGACACGCTCGGCAGACTCATTGGCCTGATCACGATGCGCGACCTGCTGCTCAGCGGCCCGGATACGCGTCTGGGGACAATCATGCTGGAGCGGCCGTTCGTGCTGAAGCCGGACATGCCGCTGGCGGAGGCGATGCGCCTCACGGCGCGTCGCCACTACCCGGTTTACCCAGTGTGCGACGGCCAGGGGAAGCTCGTCGGGCTGGTCCGCGGTGAAACGCTGTTCGAGCAGCAGGCCTTTCAGATCAGCGCGCAGCCCGGTCAGATGGTGGGCGTCGAAAAGGAGGAACGGGTTGCGACCCCGTTCGCGCGCAGCTTCGTCACCCGCCACCCCTGGCTCCAGCTCAACCTGATCGCAACCTTTCTGGCCGCGGCCGTCGTCGGCAGGTTTCAGGCGACCATCGATTCGGTCATCATCCTCGCGGCGTTCATCCCGGTGATCGCCGGACAGGTCGGAAACACCGGTGCCCAGGCCCTGGCCATCGCCGTGCGCGGCCTCACACTCGGGGACATTGGCGGCTCGCGCCCGCAGCGCCTGCTGTTGAAGGAAGCCGGGCTCGGCCTGCTCAACGGCAGCCTCGTCGGACTGGTCGCCGCGGCCGGTATGTACGTCTTCGCCAGCACCAGCTCGCCCCACCTCGCGCTCCAGCTGGCCGCAGTCGTCCTCGTGGCCATGCCCGTCGGCTGCGTCGTCGCCGGCGTCTGCGGCATTCTCGTACCGCTCACGCTGCGTCGACTCGGGGCCGATCCAGCTACGGCCTCCGCGATCCTGCTCAGCACCGCGACCGACGTCATCAGCATCGCACTCCTGCTCGGCCTGGCCACGCTCGTCCTGCTCTGATTCGCGCCACTTTGCCGCGAAACCGCCGTCCCCCGCCTGGCCGGATCCGGGCTGGCGGCCTACCTTCCTGCCGATTTGGCTGCCCTGACCCCGAACGACATGGCCGATAAACGCGATTTCCTGGCTATCCCGGATTTCACCACCGAAGAGCTGTACGCCGTGCTGCGGCTGGCCCGGCAGATGAAGGAAGGGGCCTACCGCGAGCGGCCGCTTGTGGGCCGAACCCTGGCGATGATCTTCGAGAAGAGCTCGACGCGGACGCGAGTGTCCTTCGAGGTGGGCACCTTTCAGCTGGGCGGCCACGCGCTGTTCCTGTCATCGCGCGACATTCAGATCGGTCGAGGGGAGCCGATCCGCGATACGGCCCGCGTGTTATCGCGCTACCTGGATGGGATCATGATCCGGACGTTTGCGCACACGATCATCGAGGAGCTGGCCGAGTACGCGTCGGTGCCGGTGATCAACGGGCTGACGGACCTGCTTCATCCATGTCAGGTCATGGCGGATGTTTTCACGATGCAGGAGGCGTTCGGTGAAGACCTGGCGCCGCGCCGCGTCGCCTGGGTGGGTGATGGTAACAACATGGCGAATTCATGGATCAACGCAGCCTACCGTTTCGGTTTCGAGCTGCGGCTGGCCTGCCCGGCGGGATACGACCCCGATGAAGGCATCCTGAATCGCGCACGCGGTGTGACGACCGTAGAGGTGACGCGCGATCCGCTGAAGGCAGTCGAGGGTGCGGAGGTGGTGAACACCGATGTATGGGCGTCGATGGGACAGGAGTCGGAGGCGAGCGATCGGCAACGAGCGTTCGCGGGCTTTCATGTCGATGCGTCACTGATGGAGTGGGCGGCGGATGGGGCGATCTTTCTGCACTGCCTGCCCGCGCACCGCGGCGAAGAGGTGGCGGAGCAAGTGCTGGAGGGGCCGCAGTCGCGAGTGTTCGACCAGGCCGAGAACCGCTTGCACGTGCAGAAGGCGATTCTCGCACGACTGATGGTCTCCTGAGCGACGGCCCGGAGATGGTCGAGGCTCTGGCGCGCACGCCGTTGCACGATGAGCACGTCGACCTCGGCGCACGGATGGTGCCGTTCGCCGGCTTCGAGATGCCGGTGCACTACGCGAGCGGCATCGTCGCGGAGCACCGGGCAGTGCGTGAGGCGGCCGGGCTCTTCGACGTCTCCCACATGGGCGAGCTGGAGATTCGCGGCCCGGACGCGCTACGCCTGGTGCAGCGGGTCACGACCAACGATGCCGCCAGCCTCGCAGTTGGCCAGGCCCAGTACTCGGTGCTCTGCCAGGAGGATGGCGGAGCGTTGGACGACTGTCTGGTCTACCGCCTGAGCGACCGCTTCATGATCGTCGTGAACGCGTCGACCCGGGAACGAGACAGGGCATGGATCGCCGGCCACGTGGGCTCGCTGGATGCGGAGCTCGTGGATCGGTCCGACGATACGGCACTGCTCGCGCTACAGGGACCACGAGCGCAGGAGGTGCTCGGCGCCGTGACGGAGCACCCGTTGCAGGAGATCGCGTACTACCATTTCGGCGAGGTCGAGGTCGCAGCCCGCTCGGCGCTGGTGAGCCGCACGGGCTACACCGGCGAGGACGGATTCGAGCTGTACGTGGCGCCGGAGTCGGCCGGGCACATCTGGCGCGCGCTGCTCGACGCCGGTACGGAGCTGGGCATCCTGCCCGCGGGCCTGGGAGCTCGCGACTCGTTGCGTCTCGAGATGGGCTACGTGCTCTACGGCAGCGATCTCGACACCGCACACACGCCGCTCGAAGCGGGCCTCGGCTGGGTCGTGAAGCTGGACAAGGGCGAGTTTGTCGGTCGGACCGCGCTCGCTCGCCAGAAGCAGGCCGGTATCGTCCGCAAGCTGGCGGGATTCCGGCTGCGAGAGCGGGGCTTTCCGCGACAGGGCTACGCCGTGCACCAGCAGCGCACCGTGATCGGAACCGTGACCAGCGGCGTTCTGAGTCCGACGCTCGGTACCGGCATTGGCCTGGCATACCTGCCCCGCGACGCAGCCGCAGCTGGGACCCCGATCGAGATCATGATTCGCGGCAAAGCGGTCGCTGCCGAAGTGGTGCGCCCGCCGTTCTACACGGCCGGCTCGATCCGCCGTTGAGATCCTGGCAGACATGTCCGACACGATCCGGCTGGCCGTTCTGACAATCTCCGATGGCGTCGCGTCGGGTCAGCGCGAGGATCGCTCGGGACCTGAAATCGCGGCGTGGGTCGCACAGCTCGGCTACGACCTCGTCTGGAGCGGCGTCGTGCCGGACGAATCATCGCGGATCGCCGCGGCGCTGATCGACCTCGCCGAGCAGGCGGCGGACGTGGTACTCACCACTGGCGGGACCGGGCTCGGCGCCCGTGACGTGACGCCCGAGGCGACACTCGCCGTCGTCGATCGGCAGGTGCCCGGCGTAACCGAGCTGCTACGCCGGACGGGAGCCGACCAGACACCCTATGCGTGGCTCTCGCGCGGCATCGCGGGAACTCGCGGGCAGACATTGATCGTCAATCTGCCGGGCCACCCCAAGGCCGTACGTGACGGGCTCGCCGCACTCGCGCCGCTTCTGCCGCACGCCGTGCAGCTCCTGCGAGGCCGGGACACGAACCACCACACACCGGCTGATGGCTGAAACGGTTCTCGTGACGACGCACGACCTCGAGGTCGCGATCGGCTTGCGCGATGCCCTGACGCAGGAGGGCTTCCGCGTCGAGCTGCTCACGCCATCCGAACGCATCGCCGATTATCCAGAGGCAACCGTCGTCGTGATCACCGGCGGCCTGGAGGAAAAGCGCGCGCGGCGCTTGCTGCGGGAGGCACGGGCGGCCGGCGAGCTGCCAGTCATCGGCCTCGCCGACTCCGCTGCCGCAGCCGGCGACACGGCCCACCGGCTCGGCCTCACCGACGTGGTGCGCAAGCCGGTCGAGTCGCAGGAAGTCGCGCTTCTGACCAGACGCGTTATCGAGCGCCGGCAACTGCGACTCGCCACCGGCATCATCGGCGAAACCGAACGGATGCGCGAGGTCCTCGAGCGGGTCATCCAGATCGCGCCCGTCAACGCCACGGTCCTGCTTACCGGCGAGAGTGGCACTGGAAAGGAGCTCGTCGCCCGCGGTCTGCACGCGCTGTCGCGCCGGCGGGATCGTCGCTTCCTCGCCGCGAACGTGGCTGCGCTGCCGGAAACGCTGCTCGAGTCCGAGCTCTTCGGCCACGAAAAGGGCGCCTTCACGGGCGCAGTCGCACAACGTAAGGGCCTCTTCGAGCTGGCCGACCATGGCACCCTGTTCCTGGATGAGATCGGCGAGATGCCTCTGCCGACCCAGACCAAGCTGCTGCGCGTGCTGGAAGACAGGCAGTTCATGCGCGTGGGCGGCGAGCAGGCGATCCGCGTCGATGTTCGGGTGATTGCGGCCACGAACCGTGACCTCCGCGAGCTGATCGAACTGGGTGAGTTCCGACGCGACCTCTACTACCGCCTGAATGTCCTGACCGTCGAGCTGCCCGCTCTGCGCGAGCGACGAGCGGACATCCCGCTCTTGCTCGATGCCTTCCTTCAAGAGTTTGCCAGCGAGCACGGACGCCGCGTCATCGGACTCACGCCGGATGCCCTCGCAGCGCTGCAGGATTATGCCTGGCCCGGCAACGTTCGTGAGCTGCGCAATCTAGTCGAGTCACTCGTGGTGTTGACACACGGCCCGGCCATCGACGTGGATGATTTGCCGGATTACGTCCGCGCCGGATCGCGCCGGCCCATGCTGCTGCCCGCGCCGCGACCGAGCCGCGAGGTTGCAGCCGATACGCGCATGACCGCGCCCGAGCTCGAGTTCGTCTTCCGCACGCTCGTTCAGCAGCGGCTCGATCTCGACGATCTGCGCCGGGACTTCGACGAGTATCGCCGCCACCATCGTGAGCTGCCGCCCGCCACTTCCCCGATTCCGCACTGGGTCGGCGAACTGTCCGAAGCGGCGGGCAGAGCACACGATGACGACATCGATGATGCCGAGGTCGTCGGTGAGGCAGCGGCCGCTGAGATCGATGGCGTGGTCGTCTACCGCCCGGGTCAGACGATGGAAGACCTCGAGCGGGCGGCCATCCTCGCGGCGCTGCGCGAGGTGGCCGGCAACCGTCGGAAGGCCGCCGAGATGCTGGGCATCGGCGAGCGCACGTTGTACCGCAAGATCAAGGAATACGGCATCACCGTGTGAGGCGGAACAGCTAGCGCGCGGACGAGGCGCGGGCGAGTACGCGCGCCCGTTCCGTTTGCAGCCGCGGCACGATCCGCTGCCAGCCGTCGCTCTGCTCGAGCCCGTAACGCAACACGATCGACAACTCGTAATCGAAGCGTTGATCGAAGACGTAGACGGCGCTCTGCGGATCCTGTTGTGCGAGTCTCTGGCGGCCCCAGTCGGGCTTCAACGGGAAAATCGCGGCGGGTCGAAGAAGTCTGCCCTCGTGCAGCAGCTGTACGGCTTCCGGCTGGTAGGTCACGTCCGGCTCGTAGCTGAAAAAGCTGACCAGGAACAACTCGGGCTGCTCGGTGAAGGCCGCTCGTGCGGCCTCCTCGCTCCAGCGCGCGGCCAGCGCATGCAACCGGGCGTGCGTGTCGGGTGCGCCGAGGCGGGTCACCGATTCGGCGAGCGGCGTGAGCTTTACCAGCAATCGGCCGCTGCGCAGCTCGATCGTGAACTCATCCTGTTTCAGTGTGCCGAAGCCCGCCGGCACGAGGTCGGGCTCGCGGCCGGCGTCGGCGGCGTCCCGACTCGCGGTCGCGGGGGCGCAGCCAGCGAGCAGGATCGTCGTGCCGAGAGCCACAGCGAGGGCTTGCCTCATCCGGCTGCGCGCTTGGTCGACGCACCGCCGCGCGCGGCTACGATCAGCTCACCCACGGCGTCGAGCAGCTGCTCACGTCCTTCGCCGGTCACTGCGGAGAAGGGTAGCACCTGATCGTCGCTGACGCCGAGCTTACGCGTGATCGCCTCGATGCGGCGTGTCCGTTCCGCCCGTTTCAATTTGTCCACCTTGGTGAGCACGAACAGCGTTGGTCGTCCGGTCCCCGCGAGGAACTCGAGCAGTCTGCGATCGTCGGCCGACGGGCCCGTGCGCGCATCGATGAGCTGGACGATACCGTGAAGCTCCGGCGTGCCCTGCAAGTAGCGCTCGATGAGCGGAGCCCAGGCGGCGCGGACCGACCTCGGTGCTCGCGCGAATCCGTAACCGGGCAGGTCGACCGCGAAGAACTCGAGCTTGCGCAGCCCCAGGCTCGCAGTCACCCGATAGAAGTTGATCTCCTGCGTCTTGCCAGGTGTCGCTGAGACGCGCGCGATCTTGTGGCGCGTCCGGCCGAGAAGCTGATTGATGAGACTGGACTTGCCGACGTTCGAGCGTCCGGAGAATGCGATCTGTGGCAGGCGAGCCGGCGGTAGCGCGCCCGGCTCGGCGATTGCGCCCGCGAACTCGACGCTGTGAAGCTTCACCCCGGCACGTGGCGTCTCACGCCTCCTTCTTCTTCGCTTCCGGATGCAACACCAGCAGCGGCGGGATACGGGTCGTGACACATTCTGCCGTGACCACGACCTCGCGGACGTCTTCGCGTGAAGGCACGTCGAACATGATGTCGCACATCAGCTCCTCGAGTACCGCCCGTAATCCGCGCGCGCCGGTCCCTCGATCGAGCGCTTTGCGGGCGATCGCGCGAACACCCTCTGCCTCGAATGTCAGCCCCACACCCTCCAGCTCGAACATCTTCTGGTACTGCTTGATCAACGCGTTCTTCGGCTCCTGCAGTACGCGCACGAGCGCGAACTCGTCCAATGATCCGAGCGTCACCAGCACCGGCAGGCGTCCGACCAACTCGGGGATCAGACCGAATCGCATCAGATCGTCCGGTTCCACGTCCTCGAAGGGATTCTCGGGATCACCCGTGAATGGCCGACTCGTGCCGCCGAACCCGATCTGCCGACGTCCCGTGCGCGCCTCGATGATCTTTTCCAGACCATCGAACGCGCCGCCGCAGATGAAGAGGATGTTACGCGTGTTGATCTGGATGTATTCCTGCTGCGGATGCTTGCGTCCTCCCTGCGGCGGCACCGAGGCGACCGTGCCTTCGAGGATCTTCAGCAGCGCCTGCTGAACACCCTCGCCCGACACGTCGCGCGTGATGCTCGGGTTCTCGGATTTGCGCGCGATCTTGTCGAGCTCGTCGATGTAGACGATGCCTCGCTCGCATTCCGCAATGTTGAAGTCACCCGCCTGCAACAGTCGAACGAGGATGTTCTCCACGTCCTCGCCGACATAGCCGGCCTCCGTGAGCGTGGTGGCATCGGCAATCGTGAATGGGACCTGCAGGATTCTCGCGAGCGTCTGGGCGAGCAGCGTCTTGCCGACGCCGGTCGGGCCGATGAGCAGGATATTCGACTTCTCGATCTCGACGTCATCCAAGATGCCGTGATGATTCACTCGCTTGTAATGGTTGTACACGGCGACGGCCAGCGATTTCTTTGCTTCCTCCTGGCCGATCACGTAGTCGTCGAGCACGTCCTTGATCTCACGCGGTGTCGGGATGCGTACCGCCTGAGTGGTTTCGCGCTCGTCCTCCTCGGCAAGGATCTCGTTACAGAGCGAGACGCATTCGTTGCAGATGTAGACCGACGGACCCGAGATGAACTTCTTCACCGAGTCCTTCGACTTGCCGCAGAAGGAACAGCGCAGGTGCTTTTCGCTTGGCATGGCGTCTCGTCCGGACGGAAGACGAATCAGCTCCCGGCGACCTCGCCGAGGGACTTGGCTGTGCTGAAGGCTTCGTGGCCGGCACCGTTGCCGGCTTCGACCAGCTCCCCGCGGTGTGAGATGACGTTATCGATGATGCCGTAGTCCTTGGCCTCGAGCGGGCTCATGAAGCGGTCGCGATCGACATCTTCGGCAATGCGCTCGATGGACTGCCCGGTATGCTGTGCCAGGATCTGGTTCAGCCGTTCGCGCGCATAGATGATCTCACGCGCCTGAATCTCGATGTCCGTGGCCGTGCCCTGACCGCCGCCGGATGGTTGGTGGATCATGATTCGCGAATTCGGCAGCGCGCTACGTTTGCCGGGCGCGCCCGCCGCAAGCAGCAGTGAGCCCATGGATGCGGCCAGACCCATGCAGATCGTCGACACCGGCGACCTCAGGTACTGAACGGTGTCGTAGATCGCTAGGCCGGCATACACGGCACCGCCAGGCGAGTTGATGTACAGGTAGATTTCCTTCTCGGGGTTGTCCGCCTCGAGAAAGAGCAACTGGGCGATGATGATATTGGCGACGTCCTCGTTGATCGGTGTACCGAGGAACACAATACGATCCATCAGCAGCCGGCTGAAGATGTCGTAGCTACGTTCGCCACGGCTGGACCGCTCGATCACATATGGTGGATAGAGTGGCATTGAGATTCTAAGCGTCTCCAGTTGGGGTGAGGACCGGCCTCAGCGGTCAGTCCACAATGTCGGAAATGGACTTCAGGTACTCGAACACCTGCTGCTCGAGGATCTCCTCCTCGATCGACTCGAGGTGGCCACTGCGCTGCAGCTGCGCGCGGATCTCAGCCGCCGGACGACCCGTCCGCTCGGCAATGCTGTCAATGCGCGCGTCGACCGCCGGCGCCGCGACGCGCAGGCCTTCCATATCGGCGACGCGCTCGATGACGAGTGTGCGCTGGATCGCGCGCGCCGCTGCCGGCTGCGCCAGCTGGCGCATCTCCCGAAGCCGTTCCGCGTCCATTCCCTCACGTGCGGGAAACACGCGCTCCAGGTACGCATGTGCCATCGAGTCGGGGACCTCGAACGGATTGGCCTCGATGATCTCATCCAGCAGCTGGCGTCGCAGCTGACTCTCGGACTCCGTATCGGCCTCGCGCTCCAGGTCTTCGCGCACCCTCTGCCGCAGCTCGTCCAGTGAGCCGAAATCACCGACGGCACGCGCGAACTCGTCGTCGAGTGCGGGCAGCTTTGGCCGCTTCGCCTCGAGCAAAGCGATCCGCACACGCTGCTCGTCCGCGGCCGGCAGCGCCGACTCCTCGGCGGCCGGAATGTGGATCGTGAAGTCCGCAGCTTCACCGGGCGTAAGCGTCTGGATCGCCGATTCGACGTCGGGGAGAGCCTGCCCCTCGCCGAGCACCACGTCGTACCGCCGGGGCTCGACGCTCGATCCCTGTACGGGCTCCGCGAGCGGCGTGATCTCGACCGCTACGCTGTCGCCAGCACTGGGGGCGCCGGCCTCGAGGGGTTCCCAGAGCGCCTGCTCGGAGCGCAGTCGCTCGAGCACGCGGTCGACATCGGCGTCCGCAACTGCGGCGCGCTGCCGCTGCACGCGGAAGCCGCCGATACGCTTCAGCTCGACGTCCGGACGGATCTCGAAGTGGACCTGAAAGCGCAGGTCCGAGCCCGGCTCATACGCGACGTCCTCGACCTCGCCCTGCGTGATCGGCCGCAGGCCCTTCTCCTGCAGCGCTTCGCGGAATGCGCTGTCGACCACGCGTTCGACCGTCTCGTGCTGAATGGTCGCGCCGAACTGCCGCTGCAGAACGCCCTGCGGGACCTTGCCCCGACGAAACCCCGGCAGCCGCACCCGATCGGCAAGCCGCTTCAGCACGGCCTTGCGCTCTCGGTCCACACGCCCGGCCGGGACGGTTATGATCAGCCTGCGGCTCCAGCTCCGCGGCTCTTCGATGTCGATCTTCAAGTCGATGGTCTCGGTGGCCATGACCGCGCGCGCCTAGTGCGAAAGGGGGGACTCGAACCCCCACGGGTCGGGCCCACGAGATCCTAAGTCTCGCGCGTCTACCAGTTCCGCCACTTTCGCGTGTCGCCCCGTCAAAAAGGTAACCGAACGGGGGCGGGCGATCAACGCGCCCGTGTGCGTGCGGCGGACGACGCGGGCAGCAGAACGGGCCGGTGCGGAAGCACCGGCCCGGGTCCACGAGGCGGCGATCGGCTCGTCGAGGATTACTGCTTTTCCTCCTCGACGATCTCATAGTCAGCCTCGACGACGTCATCGGCGGGCGGGCGTGGCCCGGTGCCGTCCTGAGCACCGGCCGGCTCCGCGCCAGCCTCCGGACCGCCAGTCCCCGTCGCGCCGGCGGCCGCCGCACCCTCCGCGGCCTGCGCCTGATAGATCTGCTGGCCCGCCGCGCTGAAGGCCTGCATCAGCTCGTCACGCGCGGCGTTGAGCTCGGACAGGCTCTCATCTGCCTTCAGGCTCTTCTTGGCGCGCTCGAGGGCAGTATCCAGACGCTGCTTGCTATCGGCCCCGAGCTTGTCGCCCCAGTCCTTCATGTCCTTGTCGACCTGATAGACCAGCGAGTCGAGCTGATTGCGCGTTTCGACCTTCTCGCGACGCTCCTTGTCCTCGCCCGCGTGCGACTCGGCGTCCTTGACCATGCGCTCGATCTCCTGCTCGGACAGGCCGCTGGACGCCTCGATGCGGATCTTCTGCTCCTTGCCGGTGGCGCGGTCCTTCGCGCTCACGTGCAGGATGCCGTTCGCATCGATGTCGAAGGTGACCTCGATCTGCGGCAGGCCGCGAGGCGCCGGCGGGATGCCCGTCAGCTGAAAGCGACCGATCGTCTTGTTGTCGATCGCCATCGGCCGCTCGCCCTGCAGCACATGGATCTCGACCGTCGTCTGATTGTCCTCGGCCGTCGAGAACACCTCCGACTTCTTTGTCGGGATCGTGGTATTGCGCGAGATCAGGGCCGTCATGACGCCGCCCAGCGTTTCGATGCCCAGGGACAGCGGCGTCACGTCCAGCAGCAGGACGTCCTTCACGTCGCCGGCCAGAACGCCACCCTGGATGGCGGCGCCGATCGCAACCACCTCGTCCGGGTTGACGCCCTTGTGCGGCTCCTTGCCGAAGAAATTGCGCACGATCTCCTGCACCTTCGGGATCCGGGTCGAGCCGCCGACCAGGATCACTTCGTCGATGGCATCCGGCTTCAATCCCGCGTCCTTCAGTGCCTGCTCCATGGGCGGAATGGTCCGGCGCATCAGATCGTCGACGAGCTGCTCGAGCCGTGCGCGGCTCAGCGTGATGTTGAGGTGTTTCGGACCCTCCTGCGTCGCCGTGATGAAGGGCAGGTTGATGTCCGTCGACGACGTGGATGACAGCTCCATCTTCGCCTTCTCCGCGGCCTCCTTGAGCCGCTGGAGTGCCATGGCGTCCTTCGACAGATCGATGCCCTGGTCCTTCTTGAACTCCTCGACCAGCCAGTCGATCACGCGCTGGTCGAAGTCGTCGCCACCGAGGTGCGTATCACCATTCGTCGCCTTCACCTCGAACACGCCATCGCCCAGCTCCAGGATCGAGATGTCGTACGTGCCGCCGCCCAGGTCGTACACCGCGATCACCTCGTCCTTCTTCTTGTCCAGCCCATACGCGAGCGCCGCGGCGGTCGGCTCGTTGATGATGCGCAGCACGTCCAGACCCGCGATCTTGCCCGCATCCTTCGTCGCCTGCCGCTGGGCGTCGTTGAAGTACGCCGGTACCGTGACCACCGCCTGCTTGACCTCGTGCCCGAGGTAGTCCTCGGCCGTCTGCCTCATCTTCTGCAGGATCATCGCCGAGATTTCCGGCGGTGTGAACGACTTGTCCGCGTTCGCCACCGACACCAGCACGCGGTCCTGAGCGTCGCATTCGACCTCGTACGGCACGCGGCTCCGCTCCGCCTCGACCTCCGAGCACTTGCGACCCATGAACCGCTTGATCGAGAAGACCGTGTTCCGCGGATTCGTGATCGCCTGGCGCCGCGCCACCTGCCCCACCAGGCGCTCGCCGTCCTTCGTGAACGCGACCACCGACGGCGTCGTACGGCCGCCCTCCGCGTTCGGGATCACCACCGGGTCGCCCCCTTCCATCACCGCGACCACTGAATTCGTCGTGCCCAGGTCTATTCCGATCACCTTCGCCATCGTTCATCCTCGGCTCAAAGAGAAAAGACGCTCGCCGCAGCCTCGCGCGTGCAACGCGCATGCCGGGCAAGGTGCGCAGGACCACGCCATTTCGGCCGGATCAGGCCGCGCTCATGTCAGGCTGACAGGACTCGGGCTCGAGCGGCGTTGACACTGCGCAAGGGCGCGGCCTATTCTGGCGCGCGCCTACCAGGAGACTGCTTGTTCCCCATCCGTGACGAGAATCCCACCGAGCTGACGCCGGTCGTGACCGTGGCATTCATCCTGGCCAATGTCGCGGTGTGGATCTATGTGCAGGGCGCGGGCATGAACGAAGCGCAGCTGGTGCAATCGGTGTGCGCGTTCGGCGTGATCCCCGCAGAAGTAACGGGCCAGACGGGCGCTGCGGCGGGCGTGCAACTCGGTCCGGGTGCGGTGTGCGCGTTCGGCGGTCTGACCCGGAGCGCTGCGTTGACCAGCATGTTCCTGCACGGCAGCTGGCTGCACCTGCTCGGCAACATGTGGTTCCTGTGGCTCTTCGGGAACAACGTCGAGGACTCGATGGGTCACGGCCGCTACCTGGTTTTCTATCTCCTGGTCGGCCTGGCGGCGACCGCGGCTCACATCTGGTTCAATCCGGATTCGCCGGTGCCCACGGTTGGTGCTTCGGGCGCGATCAGCGGGGTGATGGGCGCGTACCTGCTGCTCTACCCGCGCGTGCGCGTCGACACGCTGTTCGTGCTCTTCGTATTCGTCCGCATCATTCCGATTCCCGCGTGGTTCGTGCTGCTCGAGTGGTTTGTGTTGCAGTTTCTGGCGAGCGCAATGGAGCCGGCGACGACCGGCGGCGGCGTCGCGTACGGCGCGCACATCGGCGGCTTCGTCGCCGGTGCCGTGCTGATCCCCTTCTTCCGGAATGCGATCCTGGTCCGCGCCAAGCGACGGCACGTCAAGCTCCGGCCGACGGACGTGCCACACCGGGGATGGTGGTGAAGTCGAGAGCTAGGGCTGGGGCTCGGGCTGGGGCTGGGGTGCGCCGGCTTCTGGTGCTCGGGATCCTGCTCGCGCCGCCGGCGCCGGGGGCGGCGCAGGAGACGCCGTCACCGCCGCCGGAGAGTCTCACGGTGCCGGCTAGAGGGGTCGGGG
>JBOHRE010000013.1:0-48226 GCA_050732635.1 Longimicrobiales bacterium
GGGCAGCCCGCGCAGCGGCGTCGCCAGCTCGACCGCCGGCAACGCCTCCGGAGCGTCGGTCAGCCGGCGCAGATCGAGCGGCCCACCGTGGGCAGCGAGCGCAGCAGTCAACGTCGCGCGCATCACCGGCGCCGCCGTCTGACCGCCGTAGTATTGGCCGACCGGCTCGTCGATCTTCACGAGGAAAACGAGCTGCGGATCATCCGCGGGGAAGTAGCCGGCGAAGGATGCCGTGTATGCGCCCTGCTCATAGCGCCCGCCGATCACGCGGCGAGCCGTGCCGGTCTTACCGGCAACCGTGAACGTGCCGAGCGCCGCCTGCTGTGCGGTACCGGATGTGACGACGTCGGCCAGTGCGCTCCGCACCTGCTGCGCGACCGGCTCGCCGACCACGCGTCGTACCGCGCGCGGCTCGAAGTATCGTTCCACCTGACCGTCTCTGGAACGCACGTCCCGGACCAGTCGCGGCTCCATCAGCACACCGCCGTTCGCCAGCGCACCATAGGCCATGGCCATCTGCAGCGCCGTCACCGACACCTCGTAGCCGATGGCCAGACTGGGCTGCGAGAAGCGCGTCCACTCCGCCGGCCGCCGCAGCAGACCCGAGGACTCGGCGGGGTACTCCACGCCGGTCGGTGTTCCCAGCCCGAAGGCCCGCAGGTACGCATACTGTTCGGTCCGCTCGAGCTTGGACGACAGCTTGCCCAGCGCCACGTTCGATGACTTCTCGAGCGCCTCGTGCACCGTCAGCCAGCCGTACGGGTGCACATCGTTCAACGGCCGGCCGTCGAGCACGTAGTGCCCCTCCTCGGCGAAGACGCTGTCGCGCATCCGTACGCGGCCTTCCTGCAGCAGCGCGGCAACGATGAACGGCTTGAGCGTCGAGCCGGGCTCGTAGGGCTCGAGCGCCGCGCCCCACGTAGCTCGCCGGGAACGCCGCACGCTGGTCGCCGCCAGCAGCTCACCGGTCAGCGGGTCGGCGAGCACCAGGTCACCCCCGGACGCACCGGTCTCACGCACCGCATCACGCAGTGCCTCGTGGGCGATCTCCTGCAGGCTCGCGTCGATGGTGAGGCGCACGTCGCGCCCCGGGACCGGCGGCCTCACCTCCAGTGTCGCGCCGGGGATCGGCCGGCCCGACGCGTCCCGCCGCACGACCATCTCGCCGGGCTCGCCCCGCAGCACCGTGTCCAGTTGCAGCTCCAGGCCGCCCAGCGGCAGACCGTCGGCGGCGACCCGGCCCAGCAGCTCGATGGCCAGTTCGCCCCGCGGATGGAAGCGCTGCCAGACCCGCTCGAAGTACACGCCCGCCAGCGGGTCCAGCTCGCTGCGCGCCTCGGCATCGTACAGCCCGGGCACGACCACCCAGCGCCTGCGCCGGTCGATCGCCCGCCGGGCCTGCGCCTGGCTCAGACCCAGCGTGCCGCGAAGTCGGGCCGCCACGGCCTCGCGTCGGTCCTCCCCTACCTCCGCTGGTGCCACAGCGACCCGGTACACTTCGCGACTCGCCGCCAGCGGAACGCCATTACGGTCGTACAGCGTCCCGCGGGGCGCGGGCACGACCAGCCGCTCGCGTTGCTGCTCGCCTGCCCGCTGCGCCCACCGCTCTGCCTCGAGCACCTGCAGCTGCGCGCCCCTGCCCAGGGTAAGCAGGAACCCGCTCGTCAGCGCCACCAGCAGAAGGCTCCGGCGACGCGCCAGTTTCGGTGCGGGGCGCTCCCTCATCAGGTCTCTCCGCCACGCGTCGTCACGTGTCGGGCTCCCGCACCGCCGAGCTCGGCCTCCCCGCCTCGCCCGGAACCCTGCTCCGCCCCAGCGCCGGCCGCAATCCCGCTCGCGATCGGCGTCAACGCCGCGTCCGACGTCAGCGGAAGAATCACGATCTCGTCGCTGCTCGGCACGTGCAGGCCCAACCGCTGTCGAGCAGCGCGCACTACCCGCGCCCGGCTTTCCAGTAGCTGGATCCGGCGCACCAGCTCCGTTTTCTCCGCCTCGACCAACGCGCGCTCCTGCCGCAACGCGTCGAGTGACCGCAGCGTCTCAAGCGCGCGACTCTGCCGCCACACCACTCCGCTCAGCGCCGCCAGCAGCGCCGCGAAAACCAGGGCCACCCGGAGTGACCCGCGCGCCCACCGCATCTACGCCGCCTTGCGCCATGCGCGCAGTCGCGCGCTCCGCGCGCGCGCATTCGCTGCCACTTCCGCCGCGCTCGCACTCACCGGCTTGCGCGTCAACACTTCCCCGAGTGGCACGCCGCGACACCGGCACACCGGCAGCTCCGGCGGACACACGCATGCACGACTCCACTCCCGAAACGCGTTCTTCACCCGGCGATCTTCCAGCGAGTGGTACGCCAGGATCACCAGCACCCCGCCGGCGATCAGCTTCTCGCGCAGCTCCTCCAGCGCGCCCTCGAGCTGCTCCAGCTCGTCGTTGACCACGATCCGCAGGGCCTGGAAGATCCGCGCAAAATCCTGCGGCCCTGACCGCGGGCCCAATGCACGCCGCACCGCCGCAACCAGATCGTCACTCGTCGCGAACGCCGACGTGCGACGGCGCTCCACCACCGTACGCGCCAGCCGCCGCGCGCGCGGCTCCTCTCCGTACACTCGGAAGATTTCGCTCAGCCGCTCTTCGCTGAGCTCGTTCAGCAGGTCCGCAGCCGTTCGACCCGCCGCGCCAGGCGCCATCCGCATGTCCAGCGGCACACCCGGCCGGAAGGAAAAGCCCCGCTCCGCCTCATCGATCTGGTGCGACGACACGCCGAGATCCAGCAACGCTCCCGTCAACGGCTCCGCCACCCGCGCCGCCGCCTCCGCGAAGCTCGCCTCCACCAACCGTACCCGGCTGCCGAACCGCGCCAGACGCTCTCCCGCCACCGCCAGAGCCTCCGGGTCCCGGTCCGCGCCGATCAGCCGAACCGCAGAACCCCGCTCGAGTATCGCCTCCGCATGTCCGCCGCCACCCACCGTCCCGTCGAAGTACCAGCCGCCCCGCTCCGGCTCCAGGTAGTGCAGAACCTCCTGCACCAGTACCGGAGTGTGGTACGTCATTAGCCACTTCGTGGAGCCAGGACCCAGGCGACACCTGCGTGCATCCTCCCCGATACGCGCCTGCTCCGCCTGGATCCTGGACCCCCGACCTCTCCTGCCCCCGCCTCCAACCGCCCCCCGCTCACCGGAATATCTGCGACGCGAACCGCTCGAAGCCCTCCGCCTGCGCCTCCGCCGTCCGCTCGAAGTCCTGCGGATTCCAGATCTCGATTCGATCGATCGCGCCCACCAGCAGCGCCTCCCCCGCCAGTTGCGCCGCTTCCTTCAGCCGCTGCGGGATCAGGATCCGACCCTGCGCGTCCGGCGCCACCTCGACTGCACTCGCCATCGTGCGCAGAACCCACATGCGCGCGTCCGGTTGATGCCGAACCAGCTCCCGCAGCCGATCCTCCACACCCCGCCACTCCGTCTCCGGATACAGCTGCAGCGACGGCGCGTACGCCTGGATCAGCACGAACCGCTGATCCGGAGCCTCGCGGCGGAATGCCGCGGGCAGCGCCACGCGCCCCTTCCCGTCCAGCTGATACGTGTAGCTGCCGAGGAACGTCGGCCCCCGGCCCGCATTGCTGCTCGCCACTGCTGCCACCGCACGTCCTGGCTGCCGGCCGTGAACCCACTCTTCCCCACTTTCCCCCACCAAGCGCCACCCAAGGTAGGACGCGCCCCATCGGAGCGTCAAGACTCTTCTTCCCCACCGGGCACGTGTTCGGCGTTTGTTCGGGTGGACGTGGGGTGCGGACCACGCACCGCGGACCGTTCGGAGCCCCCACCGGGGAACGCAGAAGCCCCGGCGACCACGGGAGGTCGTCGGGGCTTCGGGCATCCGCGGAGATGCGGTCCCGTGGCGTGGCGCGGAGCGCCCGCCACGGGCGGTTGGAACGGCTAGCGGCCGCGCCGGATCAACAGCTCCTGGATCTCGATGTACTGATTCACCGCATCGATGATCTTGGCGAAGTCGACCGAGGGCACGGTCCGGGCGTAGGCCTGACCGGCGCGCAGCTCCTGGAGGGCGCGCTGGAACATGGGCAGCGCCTCGCGGGCGGACGCCGCGGTGTTCGGCTCCTGGACCCTGGTGGCCCGCTCATAGGTGGCGAAACCCTGCCAGAAGTTGATCATCGAGCGGGTCATGTCGGAGGTCGCGTAGTCCTCGGCGACCGCCCAGTAATCGAGCGCGGCGGAGGTATTCTTGTCCCGCCGATACAGATCGTTGTAGCCCTTGGCGAAGACGACTCGCGCAAAGTCATCGGAGCGCTTGTCGCGGTCGCCGTCGGCGGCGGCCAGGGCTCGCGAGAACATGGCTCGGGCGTCGGACAGCCTGCCCGCATCGATCAGCCAGGTGCCCATGAGGGCATGAGCGTTGGACTGTTGCGGGTTGATCGCGAGAGCGCGCTCGGCCTGCGCGATCGCATCGTTGGTGCGGCCGGCGCGATTGAGCGCGGTGGCGTAGGACATCAGGATGTCGGCGTCATCGGACTTGATCGCCACGATGCGCGCACCGAGGGCAGCCGCCTCGTCGTAGCGCTCGAGCTGCGTCAGAACGTTGATCATGTTCTTCAGCATGGTCGCGTCGGCGGAGTCACCGTGGGTCTCGAACACCGCCTCGTAATACTTGAGCGCGGTCTCGTAGAGGCGCGTGAGCTCAGCAGGGTCGGCGACCGCAGCCTGTTCGCCGTTCGCGCCGGACTGCCGAGCCTGCTCGGCGGCGGCGAGCGCGAAGTGTCCGGCATAGAGCTGCAGCGATGCATTGCTCGGGTCCTGCGGGATGCCCTCCTCGGCGATCCGCAGGGCGCCGGCCGGATCACCGGCGTTGGCAAGATCGGTGGCGACCTGAAGGCGCACGTCGACGTTGCCGGGGTTCAGCTCGAGGTAGCTGTGGAACAGCTCGCGCGCCTGTTCCCGCTCGCCGACGCGCGCGGCCACGACACCGGCCGTCAGCATGGCATCCTGGTGGGCCGGATTCAGCTCGAGCACGGTCCGGAACGCCTGCAGGGACTCACGAAGCGAGTCCATCTCCATCAACGCGCGGCCGCGGTAGTACTGCGCGCCGGTCGACCGCGGGTTGATCGCGATGGCGCGGTTGCAGTTCTCGAGCGCGCTCGCATAGTTCTGGCTCTGCAGGTAATCCCCGCAGAACTGAGCGAAGCGGAGCACGTCGACGTACTGCTGGAACTGCCCGAAGATCTGCTGGGCGGCCTGCTTCGGATTCGAGGCCGCGAAGGCCGGCACGACGAACTCCTCGCCGGTCTCCGCGCTCACGAACCGCGACTCGACCTGGTTGCCGGTGTACTGCCCGCACAGCACCAGCTCCACACTGATCTGGATCGCGAGCTGGCGCGCCTTGATGCAATCCAGCTGATTCTCGTTCAGGCTGAACTTCTTCAGCGCCGCCTTCAGGTCGTCGTCGTCGACCGTCGAGTGCGTCGCCATATCGTCGATGAGCTTCTTGAGCTCGTCGGCCGCGCGCTCGCCGAACTTGCGGTCGGCGCCGCCCTGCGGCTCGAGGTTCGGGACGAGCACGTCGAAGCGGTCCTGGGCCGCCGTCGGCTGGGGGACGAGGAGCGCGGCGAGCGCCAGTACTGGCAGCACGCCAACGAGCCGCACGACGGGGGTGAGTCGTTGCATCATCTCCGCGGTTCTCCGTTGTGAGGGAACACCAGATCGAGGCCCCCGGAGTGAGGATCCTCACGAAATATCGAAAATCGGCCGCGCTGCGCCCGGCTCGCCGGGCGGAGCGCGTCGATCTTTATAAACCAAACAGGCATAAATGTTTCCAGCACCGGCGGCACGCCGGACCGGCCGCCATGCCACGCTGCGCATATCGATTCGGGGACGGGCAAGATGCAAAATGTAGACACCGTGCACTCCTGCTGCAAGCGTTGGAGCGACGGCTGCTCCCCGCCGCTACCCGGCTCGCCCCCGGGGCGTTCCGGACCGTTCGCCGCCGCCGCCGGTCGCGAACGCATTGCAAGAAAGGTGCGCGCGGCGGCCTATCGTCTGGCCCAAGCTGGCTGCTCGCAATCACATAGAACGCGTAGATACGCGACCAGCGTCCGGATGTGCGCCGCCGACAGGCTGTGGCCGAAATCCGGCATGCGAGCGCTGCGGCCGAGAATGCGGCCGCCGCCGTGGATCCCATCGAAGAGGGTATCGTCGGGTCGCGTGGCCATGTGGTCGGCATCGGCGTGACGCGTCGGAGGCACCGGCAGGTACGGTGCGTTGTAGCCGTTGCCCTGCCCCGTCGCTCCGTGACAGGGCGCGCACTGTCTGCGGTACGAGCCGGCGGCCGTATCCGTGCGGCGCGGCAGGAGAATCGGCGTCTCTGCCAGCGAGAGGTCGCCGCTCGCGGCGGCGGGCTGGGCCAGACTTCGCAGGTAGGCGATGAGCCGCTGCCGCACGGATTCCGGCAGGTCGGCGGCCGGCATGACGGTTCCGAGCATCGCGCGTCGCGGCTCGCGCACGATGCGTTCGAGGTAGTCTCCGGTGAGGCGCGAGGCGACGCCGGCGAGATCGGGACCGATACGGCCGCCCACGCCGTCGATCGCGTGGCAGCCCAGGCACGGTAGCCGTTCCTGCAGCAGCGTGCGTGTGTCGTGCAGCTGCCACGGCTGTAGCGCGTCGCCGCCGCCGCCGTCAGCCGTTGGCGGTGCGGCCAGCGCGCCCGCAGCTCCGCCATATCCCAGCTCGCGCATGAGCGCAGTGATCTCGCTTTCGGTCAGCCGGAAGTCCGGCATCCGACTGCCACTCCCCGCGTAGAAGCCGAACGGGCGGACGCCGTGTGGCCGAGCCAGGTAGCGACGGACCCATTCCGGCCTCAGGCGGTTGCCGAGCCCCCCGAGAGGCGGCGCGTTGCGCCAGACCGGAGCACGCGGGTACTCGTGGCAGCCGGCGCAGTTGAGAGCCACGAAGATGCGGGCGCCGAGGGCGCGGTCGATATCGGGGTGCGTCCGTCGGGCGCGGCGAACCCGTGCATCGCGGCCGCCGTTGCCCCCGCTGAGGAACAGCGTCAGCGCGAGCCGCTCGCGCTCATCGAGGCGGAAGTCCGGCATGCGCGGTGCGCCAGCGGCGGCGCGTTCCGGGGCTGGATCCCGCAGGTAATCGAATAGATGATCGGGCTCGTACCGCGCCGCCGTCCCGCCGCCCAGCGGCGGCGCGACGTTGCGCACGTGCTCGGCGCTACCGGCTGCGGTGTGGCAGGCACCGCAGCCGAGCCGCTCGAGCGCACTCTGCTGCCCGGCTGCCGGTCCGGCGACCAGTGTGATCAGGATGCTGGTGAGGCGTAGCTGGCTGGAGCGCAGCGGCACGCGACTCGATTAGCGGTGCGCGGGCGTCGGCAGTGCGGGGAGTCCCGTCCTGATGAGCTCGCCGGCGATCGCCGGTCCGACCGGCCGCGAGAACAGATATCCCTGCGCAGCCAGCGAGCCCAGCTCACGCAGGCTATCGAGCTGCTGCGCGGTCTCGGTGCCGCCGGCGATCGCTTGCAGCCCCAGGTTCCGCGCCAGCAGGATGATCGCACGCACGACTTCCTTGTTCCGCTCTTCGGCGTCGATGCCCTCAACATAATTACGGTCGATCTTCAGCACGTCGATCGGAAAACGCGTGAGGTACGAGAACGAGGAGTAGCCGCCACCGAAATCGTCGATGCAGATCTGCACGCCCCGCTCGCGCAGCTCGCGGAAGTTCGCGTCGGCGGCCTGCAGGTTGTTGAGCACGACGCTCTCGGTCACCTCGATGCGCAGCGTGGACGGCGGCAGGCCGCTCTCGGCCAGCGCCTCGTCGATCAGCGCCAGCAGATCCGGCTGCAGGAATGTCTTTCCGGCGAAGTTGACGCTGATGACCAGGTCCTCGCGCCCGAACTCCTTTTGCCACTGACGCATCTGTCTGGATGCGCTGAGCAGCACCCAGCGGTCGATCTGCTCGACGATATCGAGGCGCTCGGCGAGCGGGATGAACCGACCCGGCTGCATCAGGCCGTGCTCGGGGTGCTGCCAGCGCACCAGCGCCTCGAACCCGGACAGCAGGCCCTGCTCCAGCACGACCAGCGGCTGGTACTCGACGCGCAGCTCGTCGAACTCGATCGCACGCCGCAACTCGCGCTCCAACGGAAAATCGGCCGCGGCCGCCACCGCCATCTCCGGATCGAAGAACGCGTACTGCTCGCGGCCGTTCTCCTTCGCCCGATACATGGCGATGTCCGCATCGCGCAACACTTCCTCCGGCGTGGCATAGCGCGTCGTGCTCAGCGTGATGCCGGCGCTGGCCGTGATGTGGACCGAGCCCGCTTCGACCGTGAACCGTTCCCGCAGTCGCTCCTGAACGCGCTCGGCGATGTGCCGCACGAATCCTGGATCCGCGACGTTGTACAGCAGAATCGCAAACTCGTCGCCGCCGACGCGTGCCACCGTGTCCTCCGGACGAACCGCCGACTCGATGCGCCGCGCCGCAGCCATCAGCAGTCGATCGCCGGCCAGATGGCCGAACGTGTCGTTGACCACCTTGAAGTTGTCGAGGTCCAGGAAGAGCACCGCGAAGTTATAGTCGGTGCGTCTGCGGGCGCGGGTGAGCGAGCGCTCCAGCCGGTCCGCGAAGACCTTACGGTTCGGCAGGCCTGTGAGTGGATCGTGGAGTGCGGCGTGCCATAGCCGCTCCTCGGCGATCTTGCGCGCGGTGATATCCTGGATGGTGCCCAGGTAACCGATCAGGTCGCCGGAGCGGTCGCGCATCGGCGCGGCCGACAGCAGGCAGTTCAGCTCCTCACCGGTCTTCGTCCGCAGCCGCATCTCGAAGTCGCGCGCCGAGCCCTCGGTCTCGACCACGTGCAGCAGCTTCCAGAGCGCGTCCTCGTCGCTGTAGGCCCGGACCGGCCCCTGCTTCAGGTCCTCGGCCGTATAGCCCAGCAGCTGCAGTCCCGATGGATTCAGCTCGACCATGCCGCCGCGTAGATCGGCGATATAGATCGCGTCGCGCGACTGCTCGAACAGGATGCGGTAGCGCGCCCCGCTCGGATCGTGCCGAAAAGCGTTCGTCGCCCCTGTCTCGTCGGGCATAATTGGACCTTGTCGGGCGTGCGCGTTGCGCGCGCAGGGCTCGCGGTGAGGGGGTGTTGCCCGGGTTCCGAAGGGAGAGCGCGACGGCTAAGACGAGGCTCACCCGCGTCGCGGGCGCGCCGGGGACCGGAATTCAGGGCCTGTTTATCTATTAAATGTAATGGCGAGTAGGGCCCGGCATCAATGCCCACGCCTCGCGCCTGGCGGCGACCCCGCGCTGGGCCTACCATTCCCGACCCCATGAGTCCCCATCCGTTCAGCCCCGCCGCTCGGGCAAGCGCCCTGGCCGAACTGGCGGCACGACCCCTCGACCTACTCGTGATCGGCGGCGGCATCACGGGATGCGGCATCGCGCGGCACGCCGCGCTGCGCGGCCTCCGGGTCGGCCTTCTCGAGAAGGCCGACTTCGGCTTCGGCACCTCCTCGCGCTCGACCAAGATCATCCACGGCGGCATACGCTACCTCCAGTACGGCCATATCCCGCTGGTGCGGGAATCCGCGCGCGAGCGCTGGGTGCTGCGCCGCATCGCGCCACACCTGGTGCACCCGGTCGCGTTCGTCTATCCACTGTACCGCGGCATGAATCGACTGAAGTACAGGATCGGATTCCACCTGTTCGACGTCCTCGCGGGTGCAGCGGGCGACGAGCGCCACCGTATGGTCGACGCACGTGAGACCCGCACCCTCGTGCCGGACCTGCGCGATGAGCTCCGCGGCGCCGGCGTCTATCCGGAGTTCATCACCGATGACGCTCGGCTCACGCTCGAGAACGCCATGTCGGCCGCCATGCACGGCGCGCTTGTCGCCAACCACGCCGAGGTCGTCGAGCTGCCGCGCGGACGCGGAGCTGCGGGTGCCGTGCATATTCGCGACATAGCGCGCGGCCTGGATCTCGCCGCGCAGGCCAGCGTCATCGTGAACGCCACCGGCGCATGGGCCGAGCGGACACTGCGCCTGGCCGGGATCGAGGCGCCGAAGCATCTCGTGCCCAGCAAGGGCATCCACCTGCTGTTCCACGCTGCGCGGCTGCCGCTGGCCGGCGCCGCGCACCTGCGAACCGCAGCGGGGCGCGAGGGGCTGGCGATCCGCCGCGGCGACTGGGTCTACGTCGGCACCACCGATGTCGAGTCCGGCGACTCGCTCGATCATCCCAGGGCCGACGCCGCCGCGATCGATGACGTCCTGCGGATGGCTCGCGACTGCTTCCCCGCCCTGGACCTGACCACGGCCGACGTTCGCGGCACCTGGGCGGGCATCCGCCCCCTGATCGCCGAAGCGGGTCGCAGCACGCGCGAGACGTCGCGTCGCGACGAGATCTGGGAGCATTCCGACGGCCTGCTCAGTGTGGTCGGCGGCAAGCTGACCACGTACCGCAAGATGGCAGACCGCGTCATGGCTCGTGTGCTCGCCCGGCTGGACGCCAAGGGAGACGGACCGTTCGATGACGACCGCTCCGCGCATGTGCCGCTGCCCGGCGGCCGGCTCCGCGGCATTGCTGCCGACCGCTTCATGGCGCGCATGGCCGAGCGTTTCGTGAGTCGCGGTGTCGAGCAGGCCGCCGCACGCCGCATCGCCTGGCTGTACGGCTCGCGCGCCGAGCGGTTGCTGGCGTTCGCCGACCAGGACCCAGCGTGGCTGCACCCGCTCGGCCCGGGCACGCCGGCCGTGCGCGCAGAGGCTCGGCTCGCGGTCGAGGAGGAGATGGCGCTGACACTCGAGGACGTGCTCGACCGCCGCCTCGGGCTGCTCCTCTTCAGCGATGATCATGGCGCGGCCGCGGCCGAAGAGGCTGCCAACATTCTGGCCGAGCGTCTCGGTTGGGACGAACCCCGCCGCCAGGCCGAGATCAGTGGCTATCGCGTGCTCGCGCGCGCGTACGGACCGCTATAGCTCGATCCTCATGGGTCGATCCTCGACTGCGCACTGCGTACCAGGAACCACCCGAGGCCTATGATCACAGCGCTTCGTGCGTTCGTTTCACTTGCCGCGCTCGCCACGACCGCCACCCTCGCACGCCCAGCACCGACGGCTGCCCAGACGGCGACCTTCGTGCTGCGGCCCGACCGCCTCTTCGATGGGCTGCGCATGCATCAGGGTTGGTCCGTGGTGGTTGCCGGCGACCGCATCGTCGCCGTCGGGCCAGCCCTCGCTCCGCCGGCCGGTGCGGAGGTGGTCGAACTGCCGGGCACCACGCTCCTGCCGGGGCTGATCGAAGGCCACACGCACCTGCTGCTCCACCCGTACGACGAAACCCCGTGGGACGATCAGGTACTCCGTGAGCCGCTCGCCTACCGCGTCGCGCGCGCCGTCAATCACGCGCGCGCAACCCTGTTCGCCGGCTTCACCACGGCCCGCGACCTCGGCACCGAAGGCGCCGGCTACGCGGACGTCGGCATCCAGCGCGCGATCGAGGAGGGCGTGATCCTCGGACCGCGGCTCCTCATCTCGGGCCCGGCGATCGTCGCCACCGGCAGTTACGGGCCGCGAGGCTTCGCGCCCGAGCACGCGACGACACCGATCGGCGCCGAGGTCGCCGACGGCGTCGAGGCGTTGACGCGCGTGGTGCGCGATCAGATCGGGCGCGGCGCCGACTGGATCAAGGTGTACGCCGACTATCGCTGGGGACCGGCTGGCGAGGCACGGCCGACCTTCACGTCCGGGGAGCTGCGCACGATCGTCGATGTTGCGGCCAGCAGTGGCCGGCCCGTCGTGGCGCATGCCGCGAGCGAGGAAGGCATGCGCCGCGCGCTGAGGGCTGGCGTCCGCACGATCGAGCACGGCGACGGCGGCACGGCCGAGATCTTCGCGCTCATGGCCGAACGCGGCATCGGCTACTGCGCGACCCTGGCAGCCGTCGACGCCATCTCGCGCTACGGCGGCTGGAGTGGCCAGGCCCCCGAGCCCGCGCGGATCCGCATGAAGCGCGAACGCTTTCGTCTCGCGCGCGCGGCCGCTGTGCCGATCTGCATGGGTGGCGACGCCGGCGTGTACGCTCATGGCGAAAACGCCCGCGAGATCGAGCTCATGGTCGAATACGGCATGCCGCCGCTGGACGCGCTCCGCAGCGCCACCTCGGTGAACGCGCGCCTCTTCGCTCTGGCCGACTCGCTCGGTATGGTGCAGCCCGGCTTCCTGGCCGACCTGGTTGCAATCGAAGGCGATCCGAGCGCCGACATCGCCGCGCTCCACCGCGTCGCGCGCGTTTGGAAGGCCGGCATTGTGGTGTGCGGCGTCCCCGTCCTGCCGGCCTGTCACCAGCCAGGGACGAGAGACTAGCGAGTGCGCGCAGCGCCGGCTCTGGCCGCCAGCAGATACAGCAGGTTGGCCGTGATGTCGGTGACCGGCTCGTTGGTCGAGTAGTCGCCGACATCATCGTGGTACACGATCCGGCCCGTGTTGAACGCCGCATATTCGTCCTCTTCCGCGAGCCGTACATAGGCCAGGCTCTCGAAAATCGTGCGGTAAACGGGACCGTCGACCACCGCACCGGTGTGCAGCACACCCAGCTCTTTCGCGATCACGGAATGCGGATCCACCGGGTAGTCGCCGGAGCGCGGCACGCCGATGATCATCGACGTGCCCCACGGATTCGTTCCGAGCAGCCAGTCGACAGCGGCCTCCTCGTGCTCGCGGTAGCGGCTGTCGCCGGTCATCCGCCGGTAGAAGAGCGCCTGGGTCGCGAAGGATGCCATGAGATCGTTCGAGCACCAGATGAACGGAATGCCCACCGCGAAGCCGTTGCCAGCCCGTGCCACCACGCGCCTCAGCCCCTCCCGGTAATACGCCGCCACCTCCTCGCGAACGCGCCGACCCCCAGCCCCAGCCCCAGCCCCAGCCCAAATCTCGTAATGCCCGTTGTTGTGCCACGGGTAGAACTCGTAATGCCGCGCCGTGTCCCGTCCCATCCAGGGCGTCATCGGCTCCATGCGCGCGTAGGCGATGGCCTGCTCTGCAAACCGCGCGTCCTCGCTGAGCGCCAACAGCTGCGCGGCGGCGAGCTCCATGTCGTCTGCCCAGTTCGCCTCCTCGTAGAAGTAGGCGGCGCGTCCCGGCGCGGTCTGGCAGACCCCGGGATGCGACCGGCCGAGCGCGTAGGCCGCGTGCGCCTTACGCGCGAGCGAGTCGGCGTAGGTGACGTCGCCACGTTCCCCGAACAGGCGCGCGCCGAGCGCGAACGCAGCCGCGAACTTACCGGCGGCGGATGCCAGACCGCTCGAGCGATTCTGCCGCTCGAACAAGCCCTGAGGGTGCCCGGTGCAGGGGTAGACCGGCCGGTAGCCGCCCTTGCCCCAGCCGTAGTCGGAGGAATCGGTGGTCGGCAGATCCCAGTAGCTGTGGTCGCGGTCATCGGCGATCTGATGGAGCAGGAGATCGTCACGCGGCATCATGCGCAGCAGCCAGTCGAGTCCCCAGCGAGCCTCGTCGAGCACGTCCGGAACACCGTTGGCGCCCGGCAGCCCTTCCGCTCCGTAGGCATCGCCGAACGCGTGCGCATGATCCCGCCACGCCTGCAGCAGCATGAACGTCGCCGTCGCCGATGTCGTCACGTACTGCAGGTAGTCTGCCGCGTCGAACCAGCCGCCGCTCACGGCAATGAAGCTGCCCGAGTCCGGATGGTCGACCAGGATCGCGTCGCGCGCGTGCACCGAATCCCGGAACAGCGGGTTCCAGCGGGAGCGCTGCTGGCGCAGATAGACGAGCAGCGAATCCGCGGCGCCCTCGTAGACATCGCGCGCAACGCGGATGCGGGGCGACGTCGCCGCCGCACCGACGAGGTGATAGTCACCCGCGCGCGCGGCCGAGAAATCGACGCGGTATGTCGCCCGGCAGCCGGCAAGGTCGCCGTGCTCGGTCACGCGTGGCCGCAGCAGCTCGCGCCCCATGATATCGCGCAGCACGAGCTGCGGCGCGGCAGCCAGCGGGCGCAGCGCGCAGACCACTGCGATCTTGGGTGCATCGGGCAGATAGCCGAGCTGATTGACGCGGATGAATACGGAGTCCGTGCCCGTGCCGAGCGCGAAGGCGAGCCAGAGCGCAGCGGTGCTCACGGTCCGGCCCGGCAGTCGTCGGCGTGCACGAGGATCGCGTTGCCGACCGCGCGCTCGCCTTCCCGGTCCGACGGTCGGTTCACGACCTGCCCGCCGATGGCCATGGTGGTCGAGCCGCCGCCATCCAGATTCAACGCGTCGTCGGCACCGAGCCGCAGCAGCAGCCGCGTGAGCTCGCCGAGTGTCATGCCATCACTGTACGGCGCCTGCCGACCATCGACGGTCACCAGTAGCACCGCCGAGCGGTCGCGGTCGATGCCGAGCGCGGTTCGGGGGTGCCGTAGAGCGCCGAACGCGGGCGCCACGCGGTCGCGTTCGGCTGCTCGCTGCCCATCACGCAGCAGCTCGGGGAAACCGCCGACGATCTCGAGCGGCGCGACGCACACCCGGCCGCGTGCGCAGACCTGGGCTTCGACATGCCATTCGAGCGTGTCGCCCGGCGTGATCTGCGCCAGCGGCGCCGGCAGTATGGGTGCGGCCAGCACGACCTCCGCCGTATCGAGCGTTGCCCCCGTCGCAGCCGCAGCGCGGCTCGACGCCACGGCTCGGCCGCGACCGCCCGCCGGATCCAGCCGGCGCAGTCGAAGCGACTGCACGGGCGCCGCCGTGTCCGCGCCGAAACTGGTGCCATGTGCCGCGGTGAACAGCGTCAGCCTGCCAGTGTCCGTCACGGTACGGTTCACCGCGCCGAGCGGCTGGCTGCTGCCCCGAAATCTCACCTCTCCCTGCACCTCGATGCGGCCGATCACCGCGTTCGCGCCGCTGAAGCCGACGCCCGGCCAGTCGCGTGAGGGGCTGATGTGAAGCTCGCCACCGGTTGCGTGCGCGTTGACCGGCGTGCCGTCCGGCAGCGCGAAGAAATCCGCGTTCACCCCGGCGGTCGCAGCGCGCGCGATCTCGCTGGTGCCTGCCCGCGCGGCGAGTGCGGCGCCGGCACGCCGGGCCTCGAATCGCGTGCACGGCCGCTGCTCCACGCTCAGCACATGAACCGCCCACGGTCCCTGACTCTCCCAGGCGTACACGTGCACGACGCCCGGCGCGATCGTATCGACCCGCACGGTGTCGGCGCCGGCGAACGCGCCCACGACCGGCTCGCTGCTCGAGCGCTCGTGGCGGCCGCTGGACGGTTGCGCCCGCGCCAGCTCCGGCGCCGGGTCCGGCACCGCACGCGCACACGCGATCGCGACCAGTACGCCGCTGGCCAGCGCTGCCGAGGTCCTGGCGACGCGCGCGCTGTCAGCCACCGGCGCCGAGCACGACGACGATCGCCGCGGCCACCATCGGCAGCCGGTGCGTCAGCACCCGTAACAGCAGGCGCTGGAGCTCGAACTTCCCGTAACGGACGAGGCCTTTCGGCATTGCGCTAGTTGCGGATTTCGGCCAGAAAACTAGGCTCCCCGGTGTAGCCGGCGAAAGAACGGCCCGGTCCAAGCCCTCGAAACGCGCCGACGTGATCGATTTTCCGATTCTCCGCAGCCTCGGCATCATCCTGATCGTCGCCGCGCTCCTGCTCCTGGCGGCACGCCGCTTTGGCGTGCCACATCTGATCGCGTACCTGGTCGCAGGGCTGCTGCTCGGACCAGCGACCGGCATCATCCATCCGGATGAGGCGGTCGAGCTGACCGCAGAGGCGGGCATCGTGCTTCTGCTGTTCCTCGTCGGTTTGGAGCTGACGCTCGCGCGCATCCGCAACCTGGGCCGCACCGTTCTCATTGCCGGCACGCTTCAGGTCGCGCTGTCGGCTGCAGCGGCCGCTGTGGCTGTCTCGCTGGCCGGGTTCGACACGGTGCCCGCCATCATGCTCGGGATTGCCCTGTCGTTCAGCAGCACCGTGGTCGTGGTCAAGTTGCTCGCCCAGAAGAAGGAGCTCGGCTCGCTGCATGGGCGACTGGCCGTCGGCATCCTCCTCGTGCAGGACCTGATCGTGATTCTCGCGCTCACCGTGCTCGTCGGCCTCGGCGGCCCGAGCGGCCTGAACATCGGCAGCCTCGCGTCGGGATTGCTGCGTGCTTTTGCCGGCACCGCATTGCTGCTGGCCGTCTCCGTCGCAGCCGCGCGCTGGGTACTGCCACGAGTACTCGACTGGCTCGGACGGGCACGCGATGCGCTTCTGATCTTCAGTCTCGCCTGGTGCTTCGCACTCGCGGTCATCGGCGCCCGCCTCGGATTGTCCGCGGAGATCGGCGCCTTCCTCGCCGGCGTGAGCCTGGCGCAATGTGGGCTCGCGGGTGAGCTGCACCGGCGCGTCGAGCCGCTCAGCGGCTTCTTCCTCGCGGTGTTCTTCGTCTCACTCGGCCTGCACATCGACCTGGCCGCCGCGCTCGCGGAGTGGCCCACGGTCCTCGCACTGAGTTTGATCATGGTGGCGCTGAAAACCGCCACGGTCGCGCTACCGTTGCTGCGCCTCGGCTACGATGCGGTGACGACCTTGAAGGTCGGCATCGTGTTGGCGCAGATCAGCGAGTTTTCCTTTATCCTGATCGGCCTCGCCGCAGAGCGCGGGCTGGTTGATGACACGACTGTCGCAGTGATTGCCGCGACCGGGCTGCTCACCATTGCGGGCTCCTCCTTCATGATCGTGAATGATCACAGGATCGTCGCCCGTTTGTTGGGGCGCGAGCGAGCGAGAGCGAGCCAGGACCGGGTCGTGGACGAGGCCGCCACGCCGCCACGTATCGTGGTTGTCGGCATGAACGCGCTGGGCCGGTTGATCGTCGAGGAGCTGCACGCGCGCAATCAGCGCGTGCTCGCCATTGATACCGACCCCGCGAAGCTGGCCGGTTTGCCCGTCGAGACCATGGTCGGCAGCGTGGACTCTCCCGCCGTCCTCGAGAAGGCAGGCGTGGCAAACGCCAAGCTCGTCGTCTCGGCGCTGCAGATCGAGGACACGAACAACCTGCTCACGTATCGCTGCCGGCGCGCCGGCATTCCCATCAGCGTCCATGCGTTCGACACGAGTGTGGTCCCGACACTCGAGGAGCTTGGCGCGAACCACGTGATGCTTTCCAAACACCTGGGCGTACGTCTCATCGCGCAGGCACTCCGTGAGCGGCAGGTGCTATCATGATAGCGTCGCGGGGAGCATCATGAGCGCAATCGCGATGCTGCTCGCCGCCGCGGCGGCGGCCCATGCGCTCGCCCGCTGGACGCGACTGCCCGCCCCGCCGCTGCTGATCCTCGGCGGCATCGCCTTGAATGCATCGGGCCTGACTCCACCCGCGCTGCTGCAGAATGCACTGATCCTGGGAGTCGCCTTTCTGCTCTTCATCGCCGGCCTGGAGCTGAATCCACGTCGGGTTGGCGCGCAGGGCCGCGCCGCGGCGCGCATCGCGATCATTCAATTCCTGGCCCTGGGCGGCGTCGGCTTGTTCCTGGCCCGCCTGCTGGCGTTCCCCTGGACGGCCGCGGCGTATCTCGGCCTTGCACTGACCGCCAGCTCGACGCTCGTGGTCGTCCGTATCCTGCGCGAGCGCGGCCAGATGTTCGAGCCCTTCGCCCGCCTCGTGCTCGGCGTCCTGCTCCTGCAGGACCTGTTCGTGACCCTGTTGGTGCCCGCTTTGACCCGCGCACCCGACGGCTTCGGAAATGCCGCGCTCGGCACCGCCGCGGTCGCGATCCTCGTGGCGGTCTCGATGTTGGGTCTGCGCCGCGTGTCGCCGCGCATTGTGTCCCGGCTCGAATCCGACCAGGAGCTGCTCCTGATCGTCGTGCTGGGCCTGCTATTCACCTTTATCGGCGCCAGCCGCATCCTCGGCCTGCCCGTTATCGTCGGCGCGTTCCTCGCCGGTGTCTCCCTCGCCTCGTTCCCCGCCGACGGGATCGTGCGTTCGCAGCTCGCGCCGATCGGCGATTTCTTCCTGGCCGTTTTCTTCACTGCCTTGGGCGGTCTGATCGGCTCGCCGAGCACCCATGCCCTCGTTGCTGCGGCTGTACTCACGGCCGCCGTGGTCCTGCTCACACCGCCGCTCGTCACTGTGCTCGCGGAGCGGGCGGGCCTGT
This sequence comes from Longimicrobiales bacterium, assembly GCA_050732635.1. Lineage (GTDB taxonomy): Bacteria > Gemmatimonadota > Gemmatimonadetes > Longimicrobiales > RSA9 > JBOHRE01. The sequence continues at coordinate 18,145 of JBOHRE010000013.1, forward strand.
CCGCGCGAGCCGGCATCGAGAGTGGCCTGCTGCTCGCTCAGACCAGCGAGTTCTCGCTGGTGGTCGGTCTGTCCGGCCTACTGGCCGGCCACATCAGCAACGAGGTGTTCACCGTGATCGCGCTGGTCACGATGGTTACGATGATTCTCACGCCGCTGATCGGTACGGATGCGATGACCTGGCGCCTCATGCGACTTCATCCCAGCCGGGCTCACGCATTGACCGAGGCGCGCCCGGCCAACCACGTCGTGCTCCTCGGGTGCGGCGAGACAGGGATGCCGTTGCTCGAGACTCTGCTCGCCAGCGGCGAGGCGCTGCTCGTCGTCGACGACGACGCGGCCATCACACAACGCCTGGTCGAGGGTGGTATCGACTGCGTTCGCGGTGATGCCTCCGATCCCGCAGTACTCGACCAGGCCCGCATTGCGCGCGCGCGGCTGATCATCTCGACCGTCCGAAGGACCGTCGACAACCTCGTGGTGCTCGAGCGCGCGCGTGGAGTACCCACGATTGTGCGCGTCTTCGACCCCATCGAAGCGGAGCGGATCAGCCGCGCGGGTGGACAGCCCATCGTTTCCGCGATCGCTGCAGCGCACGATTTCCTGCGCTGGTTCGATGAGGCCGACAAGGTCGACGTGCTCCGCGAACGGCGGCGCCATACGCGGTGAGGGCACGGCTTCGTTAGGCGTGACGGCCTCGGGCGCCCGTGTCGGGAAGCTCGCGCCGCGGCTCAGCTTGCGCCGCCGATGCGGGCCGCCAGCGCGAAGAGCTGCTGGGTCGTGCGTGCCTGTCGCAGCAGCTGCAGCGCTCGCATGAGCGGCCGGTCGCGTGCCACGCCTCGGCGGAATGCGAGCGAATCGCCGAAGGCCAGCCCCGCCACGCGCTGCTCGATCCAGCGATCGACCAGCGGCGCGCCCGCATCGAACAGCGGGCGGTCCACACGCACGCCGGTCCGGCGCAGACGCTCGTAGTAGGACGCTCGCCATGCGGGCTCGACGCGAAAGTCGCCTGCGACGCTGTCCTTCAGCTCGAGACCGAGCTCGTACAATGCCACATAGCTCGCCTGGGCAGCCGGAGCCAGCGCGCTGAACAGGGCGTGCTCCGCCGCCGACAGCGTGTCTGCCAGCACGACCAGGTCGGGGACGATGCCGCCACCGCCGTACACCGTGCGGCCGGCCGCGGAGCGGAACCTCGGTCTGTCGGCTCGGCGCGTGTCTGGCAGCGGCGCACGCGCGTCCGCGTGCGCGGGCGTATCCGCGCGCTGGATCGAGCGACCGCTCGGCGTGTACCACTTGCCCGTCGTCAGCTTCAGGGCCCAACCCGACGACAGCGGGAACATCGTCTGCACCAGGCCCTTGCCGAAGGTCGGTGCTCCCACGATCAGCGCGCGATCGTGATCCTGCAGCGCTCCCGCCACGATCTCCGCGGCGGATGCCGAGTAGCCATCGGTCAGGATCACCAGCGGTGCCTCGCCTGCGATGTCACCTGGCCCGGCGTCATAGACGTCCGCCGGCTGATTGCGGTACCGCACGCTTGCGATCTGTTGCTCCTCGCCCAGGAACAGGTCGGCGAGCCGCAGCGCCTGCTCGAGGCTGCCGCCAGGATTGCCACGCAGATCGATGATGAACGCCCGCGCGCCGTCGCCTTGCAGCCGCGCCACCGCATCGCGAACCTCTTCTGCCGCCGTATCGTTGAAGCGCTGAAGTGGCACGTAGCCGATGCCTTCAGCGAGGCTGAGCGCGAACGGCACCGCCGGTACGTGGATCACCGCGCGTGCGAAGCTGGTCTCGATGGGCTGCTGCACACGCGGTCGCCTGAACGAGACCGCGACGACGGTGCCGGTCTGGCCGACCAGACTGTCGGAGACCTCATCGAGCCGCCAGCCGCGAACCGCGTGTCCGTTGACCGCCATGATGCGGTCGCCGGCGCGCACGCCGCCCCGCTCGGCCGGCGTATCCGGGAAGACGCGCGTAACCGTGACAGCCCCCTGCTGGTCCTCGATCTGCATGCCGACGCCGCCGTACGCGTTGCCGAGCGTCTGCCGTGAGAAGTCCGCCAGCTGCTCGGGCGAGAACAGGTCGGCGTACGGATCATCGATGCCATCGATGAGGCCACGTGCCGCCTGCTCGTAGAGCTCCGCGACCGCCGCCGAGTCGACAGCCTCGCGCGCCACTCGCGACAACACCTCCTCGAACAGGCGCGCACCCTGCACATCCTGGCGCGCCTGCAGCAGCACGACGCCGCCGAGCAGAGGCACCGTGATCAGGCCAATGAGCGCAAGCTTTACACTGGTTCGCATGCGACCGGTACGGTTTGGGCTCGGGCTCGGGCTCGGGCTCGGGCTCGGGCTCGGGCTCGGGCTCGGGCTCGCGAAGCTAAGGCGCGGCCGCGCCGCCGGCCACCCTGACACGTCGCTTGACACTCACACGTGCTCCTGCTCCCAGCGCTTCGACGGTGACTGCTTCACCTCAAAGCGGCAGCGTGAGTCGCGCCTCACAGCCGCGCACCGGCCGGTTTGCGAGCCGGATCGTGCCGCCGTGCGCCTCGGCGATCTGGCGGCTCAGCACCAGGCCGATGCCGGTTCCCCTCGGCTTCGTTGTGAAGAACGGCACGAACAGGTTGTGGGTGTCCGGCAGCCCCGGCCCTTCGTCACGGACCCAGACATCGAGTGCGCCGTCGCGTCGCTCCCACCCTACACTGACCGCGCCCTGCGTCTCGATCGACGCATCCACCGCGTTCGTGATCAGGTTGATGAGCACCTGTTCGAGCTGATCGGCGTCGGCGCGGATCGACAAGGGCGGGCCGCCCTCGATGTGCACCGGCAGGCGAGTCTCCAGTGCGACGACGCGCTCGACCCATGCGGGGACGTCGATGCTGCTGGGTCGCGGCGGCGGCAGGCGCGCCAGCTTGGCGTACGAGTTCATGAACCGACTCAGCGCTTCGGCCCGGCCGGCAATGACATCGAGGCCGCGCTCGAGATCCTGCTCCAGATCAGCGGCCGCGTGATCGCGCCCGGCCAGATTGCGAAGGCTCGAGGCGATCGATTTGATGGGTGCCAGCGAGTTGTTGATCTCGTGGCCGAGCACGCGGACCAGCCGTTGCCACGCCTGTCGCTCCTCCTCGCGCAGTGCGCGACTGAGGTCCGTCAGCACCAGCAACGTGTGGGGCAGTCCACCCTGCCGAAAGCCGCCCCGCCGCAGCTCCCAGCGTCCAGTGCCGCCGGCGAATGCCGCCTCGATCGTGCGCGGGCCGTCGTCGCCACGCAGACACGGCTCCAACCCCAGTTCCGCAGCTGTCGAACCGAGCAGCCGCTCCGATGGCCGGCCGAGCAGCCGCTCCGTCGCGCGGTTCACCAGTCGCAGCCGGCCGGTCTCGTCGAAGGCGAAGATCGCCACATCGATCTCCTCCATGACCTTGCGCAGCAGTGCGGTGGCTTCGACAGCCCCGAGTCGCTGCTCACGCAAGGTATCGGCAAGCGCATTCGCCTCTTCCAGCGCGAGGCCGAGGGAATCGTCGGGCGAGCTGCGGCGCGAACGGAACGAATAGTCACCCTCGCGCAACGCCGCCAGCAGATTCGACAGTGCCTGCAGCGGGCGGATCACGCGTTCGCGCAATGCGAACGCAGTACCCCACCAGAAGACGATCAGGAAGATGGTGAGCGTCCATTGCAGCCGCGGCTCGAACGCACCACCCCAGAGCAGCACCAGCGCCAGTGCGCTGCCCGGCACACCGGCGAGCAGCGCGAGCAGCAGAATCCGATGCTCGTATGAGAGTCGCTGCCGCGACCGGGTGGACTCAGGGGGAAATACCATACTGTTGCAGCCGACGGTAAAGCGCACTGCGGCTCAGGCCGAGCGCGTCGGCGGTCCGGCTCACATTGCCCTGATGACGCTCGAGCGCGCGTCGAATCAGGTGCCGCTCGGCATCGTCCAGTGTCATCTCCTCCAGGCGCGCCGCACCATCCATGCGCCGCCGCAATGCCAGATCATCGGACTGCACCTTCGGCCCCTGCGTCAGCAGCACGGCGCGCTCGATGACGTGCTCGAGCTCGCGCACGTTCCCCGGCCACGAATGCTCGAGCAGCGCCTGGAGCGCCTCCGTCTCCAGGCCGCTGAGCTTCTTTCGATAGTTCGTCGCCTGACGCTCCAGGAAGTGTGTAGCAAGTCGCGGAATGTCCTCCGGACGCTCACGCAGCGGTGGCAGTTGGATCTCGACCGTGTTCAGCCGGTACAGCAGGTCCTCCCGGAAGCGGCCCGCGCCGACCTCGCGCCGGATGTCCACGTTCGTCGCTGTGATCACGCGCACGTCCGAGCGACGCGTCTTCGACGAGCCCACGCGCTGAAACTCTCCGGTCTGGATGGCGCGCAGCAGCTTTGCCTGCTGCTGCCCGGGCATGTTGCCGATCTCGTCCAGAAACAGTGTGCCCTGGTCGGCCAGTTCGAAGTAGCCGACCCGGTCCGTCTTCGCGTCTGTGAACGCGCCCTTGACGTGTCCGAACAGCTCGCTCTCGAACACGCCCTCCGAGAGCCCGCCCGCATTGACCGTGATGAGCGGTTTCTTCGCGCGCGGAGACGACGCATGCAGCCAGCGGGCGACGACCTCCTTGCCCGTGCCGTGCTCGCCCAGGATCAGAACGTTGGCCTCCGACGGTCCCACCTTCTCGAGCAGACGGAGCACCGGCTGCATCGCACGCGAGCTGGCGATCAGCTCCGGCAGACCCTCCCGCCGCAGCATGCGGTTCTCGCTCTCGAGCTGCTGCGTTCGGCGCAGCGCATTACCAAGCTCGAGCTGTGTGCGCAGTGTCGCGATGAGACGTTCGTTGTCCCATGGCTTCTCGACGTAGTCCCGTGCGCCGCGTCGCATCGCTTCGACCGCCCCCTCCACACTGCCCCACGCCGTCATGACGACGACCGGCAGCGTGCTGTCCAGCGCGTGCAGCTTCGACAGCAGGTCGAGCCCCTCGCGGCCCGACGTCGTATCGCGCGTGTAGTTCAGGTCGATCAACAGCGTGTCGAAATCGCCTTCCTCGACCTCCTGCAGCACGCCAGCTGGCGAGCTCGCGGTGGTAATGCTCCACCCCTCGCCCTTCAGCAGCAGGCGCAGCGCCTCGAGCACGTCGGGCTGGTCGTCGGCGATCAGAATCGCGGGCACGGTTCGCATCATCGGAGAATATAGGGCTCCGCAGGTGATGAGTCGCGTAGACCCCCGTGCACCTGCCTCGAGCAACCGCCGAGAACGCCGAGCACGCAGAGTGCTTCACCGGCATACCGCGGAACGTCGGTGCGCCAACATCTATTTCTGTTGTTTGACTCCGCGCCCTCAGCGTTCTCGGCGGTTCACGGTGGGACCGCGCGGAGCCGCTATGCGCCACCGGACGCGGCGAGGGGCCCGGTCTCGCGTTCGCTGGTGACCCAGCCGTCCTTCAGCTCGATGATGCGCCGCCCGTAGGAGGCGTTCTCCTCGGAGTGCGTGACCTGTACGATCGTCGTGCCCTCGTCGTTGAGTCGGCGGAACAGCTCCATGATCTCGCGCCCCTGAGCCGAGTGCAGGTTCCCGGTCGGTTCATCGGCCAGGATGATCTTGGGATTGGCGATGATGGCCCGGGCCACGCCGACCAGCTGCTGCTGGCCGCCCGAGAGCTGGCTGGGGAACAGGTCCTTCTTCGCCACGATCTGGAAGCGATCCAGGGTCTCGGCTACGCGGGCCTGCCGCTCGCTGCGGGGCACGTTCCGGTACGACAGCGGGATGTCGAGGTTCTCCGCCACCGTCAGATTGTCCAGCAGGTGATACTGCTGGAACACGAAGCCGACGTACTGTCGGTTCAGGTCCGCGCGCTTCTTCGGGCTCAGTCGATGCACCTCGTGCTCGAAAAAGTGGTACTCGCCGCCCCACCCGTGGTCGAGCATGCCCAGGATACTGAGCATCGTCGTCTTGCCGGCGCCGGACGGTCCCATGATCGTCACGAACTCGCCCTGACCGATGTCCAGGTTCACATTGCGCAGGACGTACGTGCGGCCCGCCTTCGACTCGTAGTATCGCTCGAGGTTCCTGAGCCGGATCATGTGCGTCTCCATTGGGTCAATGAGAGCTGGCGTTGCCGGTCATTCCACGCGCAGCGCGTCGACCGGGTCGATCCGCGCCGCGCGCCGCGCCGGAATCCATGCGGCCACTGCGGCGACCGCTGACAGTAGCACGGCCCCTCCAAGATACGCGGCCGGATGGGTCGGCTGCACGCCGTACAGCATGCCGGCAAGCAGGCGCGTGAGCGCGACCGCGGCGAGGACACCGAGCGCGAGCCCGAGCGCCGCGAGCCTGATCGAGCCGGTCACGACCAGCCGCTCGACCTGCGTCGGCCGCGCGCCCAGCGCCATGCGCACACCGATCTCGTTCGTGCGCCGGGTCACGAGGTACGAGATCACGCCGTACAGACCGATCGCGGCGAGCAGCAGTGCGAGCGAGCCCGCAATCGCGATGAGCGCCATCATGAACGAGAGCCGGGCCATCGAGCGATCGACGATGGTCTGCATCTCCTGCGCATACGCCACGGGAATGGACGGATCGACCTGCTGGATCGCGCGTTGAATGCCTTCCACCATTGCGATCGGGCTGGCGGCCGACGTGCGTGCCGTGAGCCACATTGGATTCGGCCACCAGCCGGTTGTCTCCGGCCGTCGCACCACCGGATAGTAGATCGCGACCGCCGACTCCTCGAGCACCGAGCTGGAGTAAACGTCGCCGACGACGCCGACCACGCGGTAGAAGCCCTGAGTCGTCATGCCATTGGGCGCGACGCCCTTCCCGATAGGATCCTCGCCCGGCCAGAACCGGGCCGCGAACGCCCTGCTCACGATCACGGCGCCGCGCGCCGGCTCGTGATTGTCCGCGTCGGCGAACAGTCGGCCCTGCACGAGCGGAATGCCCAGCGCCTCGAAGTAGCCGGGCGACGTCGATACCTGGCCCGCGCACGTGGTCAGCTCGGCTTGGCTCAGCCGCTCGTAAACACGCTGGTCCTCGAAACCCTGCACCGTGCAGCCGTAGCCATCGTTGAATGGCAGCTCCTGCGCGAAGCCGGCCGCAGCCACACCCGGTACTGCGCGGATCCGCTGCAGCGCAGCGTCGTAAAAGGCCCACATCCCGGGGATCTCATCATAACGCGCGAACGGCAGATACACCTGCATGGCGACGACGCCCTCCGGTCGGATACCGGGATCGACCGCACGGAGGCGGCGGAAGCTCTCGATCAGCAGCCCGGCGGCGACCAGGAGCACGAGCGCGAGCGCAACCTGCCCGACCACGAGCCCCGAGCGCGCGCGCTGCCGTTGGCGACCGGCCGTCGCGCGGCGCCCGCCCTCCGCCAGCTCGCCAGCCTCGGCCGCGCCCCCGTAGCGCAACGCAGGCAGCAGCCCGAGCACGAGCGCAATCACGAGCACAAGCCCGAACGCGAACGCGCCCACGCTGCCATCCGGGCGCACGCCCTGCAGCCGCGGCACACCGTCCGGCGCGAGCGTCACCAGCCAATCCACGCCCCAGAATGCGAAGAGCAGCGCAAGCACGCCGGCCGACAGCGCCAGCACCAGGGTCTCGGCCAGGAAGTGCCGCACGATCGCGACCCTGCCGGCGCCGAGCGCCGATCGGATCGCGACTTCCTGACGACGCGCCTCGATGCGCACGAGGAACAGATTCGCGACGTTCGCGCAGGCGATCAGCAGCACGAGCCCGACCGCGCCGAAGAGGATCCACAGATGAGATGAGATCTCGCCGACCGCGTATTCCTTGAGCGAGTACACGCGCGTCGCAAAGCCGCCACTCTCGATCGCCCCGCGTTCGCCAGCATAGACGCTCGGCACGGCGTCCGGCAGTCTCGCGGTCAATCGCTCGAATTCCGCCTGCGCGGCTTCGACGGTCACACCCGGCTGAAGTCGGGCGATCGTGCGGAACTGCGTGTGCGCGTGCATGAACGGACCCGCCGGGTTCAACCGAAGCGGCAGCCACAGGTCGGTCCCCACGAGCTGCGCGGGCACACCCAGCTCCGGCGGCAGCTCGACGCCACGCTCCATGACGCCGATGATCTCGGCCGGCTGCTCGTTGATGTCGAGGACCTCGCCGATCACGGCTGGATTAGCGCCGAACTGGCGCTGCCAGAAGCCGTACGATAGCACCACGACGCGTGGCGCTCCGGGACCGTCATCCTGATCGTCGATCAGCCGACCCACGGCCGCCCGCGCCCCCAGCAGCCGCAGCGTGCTGGCGGTCAGCACTGCAATACGCGCGCGTTCCGGCCCCTCCGGCCCGAGCACGTTCGCGCCGCCGGCACCATACCCGCCCAGCGTCTCGACGCTGCGCGCCTCGGCGCGGAAGAACCACCAGGCGCCTTCCGAGACATCCCACTCGACGTCCGGACCCACACTGGGCACCGCGCTCTTCAGCCGCACCAGCCGCTCCGCCTGCGGGTACGGCAGCGGATCCAGAACGACCCGCTCCAGGATCGCGTACATCGACGTGGTGGCGGCGATCCCCAATGCCAGCGTGAGCACCGCCACGGCCGCATAGCCCGGCGCGCGCAGCAACGCGCGTACGGCCACCCTCGACTCACGGATCAGCTCGAGCAGCATCTGACGTCGTTCCCTCCTCTCCTGCACGCGTTACTCGGATCGGATGGCGCGAACCGGATCCACCAAGGCCGCGCGACGCGCCGGAAGCAGCGCCGCTCCGAGCGCGCTGACCGTGAGCACCAGCGGCACCACGATGAAGGTGACGGGATCCGTCGGACTGACACGGTACAACAGGTCGCCGAGCAGCCGCGTCACGCCGGCCGCCGACACGAGTCCGACCGAGATGCCCGCAGCGACGATCACCAAGCCCTGTCGGAGAATCAGCACGATGAGATCCCAACGCCGTGCGCCCAGTGCCGCGCGCACGCCCATTTCCGGAGTCCGCTGCGCGACAGAGTAGGATAGTGCGCCAAAGAGCCCGACCCCGGCCAGCACCAGGCCGAGCACGCCGAAGCTGCCGACGAGCCCTGCCGCCAATCGCTGCGCGAACAGCGAGGCTCCCAACACGTCTTCGATCGGCTGCACGGAGATCGGCGGCACGTTCGGATCCAGGGCGCGCAGCTCGCGGCGTACGCCCGCGAGCACGGGCCCGAAATCCCCGCCGCGCGTCCGTACGTGCAGCCACATCGACGCCGCGTAGGACTGGCCGAACGGACGATACGCGTACAACCTCGGCTCCTCACCATACTCCTCGTATACGCCCGCCGGCGCCACGCCAATGATCTCGTAGTCCTCGCCGCCGCTCCGCACGATCTGGCCGACAGCTGATCCGTCCGGCCAGAAGCGCTGGGCGAAGGTTTCGTTCACGACCAGGACCTTCGCGCGATTCGACCGGTCCGCCGGCGTGAAGTCGCGCCCCGCGATCAGCGGCATGCGCACGGTCTCGAAATAGCCGGGCGTCACGATATTGTAGCCGACTTCGAATCCCGCCGTGCCGGGCGGTGGCTCATGGCCCGCAACGCTGATTCGCGTCTGATCCCACGAAAAACCCAGCGGGATCGCCTGTGCGAGCGCTGCCGACTCCACCCCCGGAAACGCGCGGACGCGCTCCTCGAGCGTCTCGTATAGCGCGCGGCCACGCACTTCGTCGTACCCGTTCAGCCGCAGATCTAGCTCGACGCCGATCACGTTGGTCGCGTCGAGTCCGAAATCCGTTCGCATTGCTTCGCGCAGCGTGCGCACGAACAGTCCCGTCGCGATCAGCAGAACCACGGAGATCGCGACCTGCGCGCCGACGAGCGTGCTGCGCAGCCGGTTCCGCGTGCCGCCGGCCGCCGCCGCTTCACGCAGTGCGGCAGACACACGCAGCCCTGTCGACTGGAACGCGGGCGCGAGACCGAACAGTACGCCCGTGAGCAGCGAGATGCCGACCGCGAATCCGAGCACCAGCGGCTCGACGCCGAACTCGATGCGGAACGATGCCGCGAACGGCGGGCGTATCCGCTCGAGCAGGTCGACTGCCCAATACGCCAGGAGCACGCCGGCACTGCCGCCGACCACGGCGAGCAGCACGCTCTCGGTGAGCAGCTGCCGGACCAGTCGCGGGCGTCCAGCGCCGATCGCCAGACGGACCGCCACCTCGCGCTTTCGCACGGTCGCCCGCGCGAGGAGCATCCCGGCAACGTTGACGGCCGCGATCAGCAGCACCAGCAGCGACGTGGTCAAGAGCAGCACCATGAACCCGGCCACGCCTGCGCGGAACATGGGCGGAATCGAGCTGAACGGCTCCACCCGCGCGCCGGACGGTTCCTCGCCTTCGAAGTACTCGTGGGCCGCAGCTAGCCTCGATCCGATGGTTGCGATCGATACCTCCGCCTGCTGAAGTTCGACGCCCCCTCGCAGACGGCCGAACATCTGGAGCCATTGCATGTTGGCGCGTCGATACGGATCGCGGCCGGGATTCAGCGTGGCGTACAGGCCGAGCGGAAGCCATGCGTCCACATGAGCGCCGATCATGGTGCCGTGAAATCCTCCGGGCGCGACGCCAATGATCGTGAGCGGCTCGCCATTCACACGGACGGTGGCGCCCACGGCCTCCACCACTCCGCCATAGCTCCGCTGCCACAGCGCGTGACTGATCACCACGACCCGCGGCGCATCACGATCGCGCGCCTCCGAGGCGTCGAAGAACCGGCCGATTGCGGGCCGCAGCCCGAGTACGTCGAAGTAGTTGCCGGACACGTCCAGCCCAAGCCCGATCTGGGCCTCGCCACCCGCGCTCAGCGTGATGTCGCTCAGGTGATGTGCGGCAACACCGCTGAACGCGTCGGCCGCCGCGTAGTCGAGGTAGTCCGGAAGTGAGATCGACGCTGTGAGCGATCGATCCTCACGCTGCGTGTGCACACTCACCAGCCCCTCCGGTTCCGGCACTGGGAGCGGCCGCAGCAGTACCGCATAGACGACGCTGAAGATCGACGTCGTTGCGCCGATGCCGAGCGCGATCGTCAGTGCCGCCACGATGCTGAAGCTGGGATTCCGCTGAAGGCCGCGCGCCGCATAGCGCAGGTCCTGCAGCAAACCGTCGAAGATCATCGAATCCTCACTCGGACGGGATGGCGCTTGCCGGGCTCATTCCGTGCGGAGCGCCGTCAGCGGATCGACTCGCGTTGCGCGGCGCGCGGGAATCAGGCAGGCGGCGAGTGCCACGAGCGCGAGCACGGCCGGCGCCGTCGCGAACGTGAACGGATCCGTGCTGCTCACACCGAACAGCAGCGAGCTGAGCAGCCGCGTGCCCAGCAGTGCGCCGCCGATGCCGAGCACCAGGCCGATCGCGGTCAGGGACAATCCATCCCGGAGCACCATGCCGATCACGTTGCCGGGCTCTGCGCCCATGGCCATGCGAATACCGATCTCCTTGTTGCGCTCCGCGACCGAATAGGACAGCACGCCGTACGTGCCGATGGCTGCGAGCGCGAGTGCCAGCCCGGCAAAGATGCCGAGCAGCAGCGTGATGAACCGCGGCCGACTCACCGACCCCGCGATCGTCGCTTCCATCGACTGGAGATCGGCCAGCGGCAGGGAGCGATCCATGCTCCACACCACCGTTCTGGCTTCTTCGCCCAGTGCCGCCAGGTCGCGCGCCGAGCGGATCACGACGTTCATGCTGCGGCCACCACCGCCCAGGACCGTGGCCAGCTGAGGATAATGAAAGTAGAGTTCCGTGCCGGTCTGCTCGGCGAGCCCGCTCTGCTTCACGTCGGCGGCAACGCCCACGATCGTCATCCACGGCTCGACCCAGCTCGGCCGGATACGCCGACCGATCGGGTTCTCGCCAGCGTAGAAGACACTGGCAAGACGTTCGTTGATGACCGCGACGGGCGTCGCAGCGGCATCGTCCGAGCTCTGAAAGCCCCGCCCGGCGACGATCGGGATGCGCATGGTCTCGAAGTATTCCCCGCCGACCACCTGATAGTAGTCGACGTTCTGCGCTGGGCCATCCGGCGTCGGTGCAATGCCCTCGAATTCGGTGTCGTTGGCGTTGACGTCACGCACTGGCGGCAGCCCGTTGACGACGGCGGCGTTCGCGACGCCCGGCAGCGATTCGAGCCGCTCGATGAGTCCCTCGAAGAAGGCCGTCTGGTTCGCCGGCTCCGGATACGTGCTCGGCGGCAGATAGAGACCGAAGCTCAGCATGCCATCCGGCTCGAAGCCCGGATCGACCCGCTGCAGCGCATCGAAGCTGCGCAGCAGGAGGCCGGATCCGATGACGAGCACAACGGCCAGCGCGACTTCGGCGGTGACCAGCAGGCGGCGCACCCGCGAACGCCCGCCGGCCGATCCCGAACGTTGTCCGCGCTCGCGCAGCGCCGTGCCCAGTCGGCGATCCGATACATGCAGCAGTGGCGCCAGGCCGAACGCGATGCCGGTGAGCACACACAAGCCGAGCGTGAAGACCAATACGGTCGAGTCCAGCTCGAGCGCCGATGTGCGCGGCAGGCTCTCCGGATTGGTCGCGACCAGGGCATGCAGGCCCCAGTTGCCGAGCAACAGTCCAAGCGCGCCGCCGGCCAGCGTCAGCACCAGGCTCTCCGTCATGAACTGCCGGATCAACCGTGCTCGGCCGGCGCCGAGCGAGGCGCGAACCGCGATCTCGTTGCGGCGAGTCTCGGATCGGGCCAGCAGCAGGTTGGCGACGTTCGCGCAGGCGATCAGCAGCACCAGCGCGACCGCGCCGAGCAGGATCAGCAACGCGGGCCGCACCTCGCCGACCGTCTGCTCACTCAGGCTCTCCACGACGATGCGGTGAGTCGAGTCGTTCGGTGCATGAGTCCCGCCGGCCAGCTCGTCCCAGCGGCTCAGCAGTCCCTGCACTTCGCTGCGCGCCTGCTCCAGGCTGGTCCCGGGCGCCAGCCGGCCGATCAGGTTCAGGTAGTGCGAGCCGCGGTTCGTCGGATTCGGCGGCAGGCCGAGCGGTAGCCAGACGTCGATACCCGCATCCTCCAGGTCGAAGCGCTCGGGCATGATGCCGACGATCGTCCGCTGCGTGCCATTGACGTCGAGACTGCGACCGACCACAGCCGCATCGGCGCCGAACGCCGAGCGCCACAACCGCTCCGAGATCAGCAGCACGGCATCGGCGCCTTCGGCGTCCTCCTCGCGCGTGTAGGTGCGCCCGAGCAGCGGTGAAACCCCGAGCGTCGAGAGCAGCTCCGCGCTCGCGATCGCCGAGGTCACTCGCAGCGGGCTGTCGGTGCCCGACAGGCTCACCGTGCCGGTGCGCCAGGCGCCGATATCGGCGAACGACCGGATGTGCTCCTGGAGATCGCGATACTCGGGCGGCGAGATCCAGAACTCGTCGAAGCCGAGCGTCGGAAACTGACTGTGGATGTAGACCAGCCGCTCGGGATCACGATAGTCCAGCGGCCGCAACAGCACGGTGTTGATCACGGTGAAGATGGCGCTGTTCGCGCCGATGCCGAGCGCCAGTGTCAGAACGACGATGACGGCGAAGCCAGGCGCTTTCGTCAGCGACCGGAGCGCGTAGCGCAGATCCTGCCGCAGAGCTTCCATGAGTAGGGGGTGACTCCCGGGAGAGGGGACGACGGCAGAAAGCTGAGCGCCCGACCCACCAGGCAACGCTGCCGGCCCTCACGGGTCGGACGCCCAGCCTGCTCGTAACGACGACTTGCGTACCGCCGCGCCGCCCGGCGCGACCCGTCAATGCACGTCGAAGCCGCTCTCCTCGAGCTCCTCGGTGGCGTGCGGCTGCTGCGCCTCGTCGCGCACGATCTGACCGTCGAACAGATGCACCGTGCGTTCGGCGTACTTGGCGTAGCGCGGGTCGTGCGTCACCATGCAGATCGTGGCACCATCGCGGTGCAGCTCGCGCATCAGGTCCATGACCGCCTCGCCGTTCTTCGAGTCCAGGTTACCGGTCGGCTCGTCGGCGAGCAGGATCGAGGGGCGGCCGACGATCGCACGCGCGACCGCCACGCGCTGCTGCTGGCCACCCGAGAGCTGTGAGGGGTAGTGCTTCATCCGGTGCGACATGCCGACACGCTCGAGCGCTTCCTGCACCCGCTTCTTGCGCTCGCTGCCCGACATGCCGCGGTAGGTCAGTGGCAGCTCGACGTTCTCGTAGACCGTCAGATCGCCGATCAGGTTGAACGCCTGGAAGATGAAGCCGATCTCGCGGTTGCGGATGCGTGCCCGATCGGAGGCGGACAGGTCCGCCGTTTCGTGACTGTTCAACACGTACTCACCGTCCGTCGGCGTGTCGAGCAACCCCAGGATCGACAGCAGCGTCGTCTTGCCGCATCCCGAAGGGCCGGCAATCGACAGGTATTCGCCACGCCGGATCTCGAGGTGGATGCTCGACAGCGCGTGCGTCTCGACCTCATCCGTAAAGAAGACCTTCTTCACGCCGTCGAGCCTGATCAGCGGCTCCTGCACCGATGCCATAGTGTCTCTCCTGGATTGTTGAAGCCCGATGCTTCGCCCCGAGCCTAGCGGAGCCGCACCCGATCCACGTGGTCCCACGCGGACATGTCCGACAGGATCACCACATCGCCCGGCGCCAGGCCATTGACCACCTCGATGGTGTTCACCGAGCTGCGCCCGAGCCGCACGTTCACGCGAATCGCCGCCGTGCCGTTCTCGACCAGCTTGAACAGACCGACCGTACTGTTGGCCTGGCCATAGGCCGGACGGCCGACGTAATTCACGTCCTCCAGCCGTTCGATCTCGATCGTGCCGTCGACGCTCAGGTCCGGCCGTGAACCCGGCGGCAGGTCACCGTCGATGCGGACGTCGACCTGAACGGTGCCGTTCTGGACCGACGGGTCCATACGCACGACGGTGCCTTCGACCACGCCGTTCCGCGTATCGATCGACGCGCGCTGACCGAGCTGTACCTCCGGCGCCTGTGTTTCCGGTACGCGGATCACGGCCTTCAGTCGGCCAGGCTCGACAATACGGGCGAGCACGATCCCCGGTGTTACCCACTGGCCGACCTCCATGGGAAGGTCCTGGAGCACGCCCTCGGCGCCCGCGCGTACGACCATGGACCCGACCTGATCGCGGCGAAACGCGACGATGCTGTGGAGACGCTCGATCTGTGCTTGCTGAACCGCGAGCTGCGCCTGCATGGCCTCCGTCATGACGCGCAGCCGATCCTGCTCCACCTCGTAGCGCGTAGCCAGTTCCTCCGCTCGCTCCTCAGCCGTTTTGACATCGTTCGCAGCCACAAGGTTGCGTTGCTGCAGCTCGCGGTTCGTCTGCAGCGTGCGGTTCGCTTCCTGAAGCTGCTGGTACGCCGAGGCGACCACTGCGCGCTGGTTCAGCCGCTGCGCTTCCAGCGTCGCGCGCAGATTCACCAGCTCCGACTGGGCCTGCGTGAGCTGTCGCTGCGCCTCGAGCAGCTCGAGCTGCACATCCGGGTTGCTCATCTCCAACAGCACGGTGGTCGGCTCGACGGGCGTGCCCGGTTCGAGGTTCACGCGCTCCACGCGTCCCGCCGTCACCGCCGAGATCCAGCGGATCCGCTCGGGAACCAGCGTCCCCGGTCCGCGCACCTGCCGCACCATCGTTCCCTCGCGTACCGTGTCCCGCCACACCGTGGCGCCATCCACGGTCGGTGCCGCCGGCTCCAGCCGCGAGATGCCGACCGTCACCAGCGCCACGACCGCGACTCCGAGGCCGATGTACACGTAGCGCTTGTGATTCTTCTTCTTCTCGCGTCGGATATCCACGTTAGCCGCCGTTCCTCATGAGTCGTTCGTCGTCGCGCGCGCCAGTCACGGACGGAGCTGCCGTCCAACCAGCGATTCCAGCGTGACCAGCGCCTCCTGGAAGCCGTAGACGGCATCGAGGTGGGCCTGATTCGCGCGTGCCACCTCGGTCTCCGCCTGGCGCAGCTCGAGATACGGCGCGGCGCCCAACCGATACCGCTCCTGCGCGAGCCGGAACTGTGTCTCCGCAAGCTCCCGGTTGCGCGTCTCGATCCTGACTGCGCGGTAGCCGGACGAAAGCGCCTCGAGCGCTGCGGCCACTTCCGTGCGGATTCGCAACTCGGTGGCCCGGGACGCGAACGCCGCGTCCGCCGCGGTCGCCTGCGCCGCCTGCGTATCGCGCTCACGCGAGAACCCCTGGAAGATCGGCAGTGACACCCGTAGCATCACTCGCAGCGGCTGGTCGGCGAACTCGAACGGGAAGACCTGGTTACGGGACAGGATCCTCTGTCGCTGTGCATCCGTGAGCAGGGGATCCCCGCAGCTCTCCGGCCGGTCGGGCAGCGGTTCGCTCAGCCCCGCTGAGATCCGGTTCATCAGCTCGCAGCTCTCGAAGCGGCTCTGGGCGTTCGCCTGTGCCTGACTCAACAGCGCATCGGGGTCGCCCGACTCACGCGCGAACCCCGACCAGACCGCACTGAGACTGAGGTTCGGCAGGTACGACGCGCGCGCCGCGCGGGCCGACGCGCGCGCCGACGCTGCCGCCGCACGGCTGGACTCCAGTTCCGGGTTATTCTGCACCGCCAGGGCGACCAGCGCATCGCGCGTCCAGCTCGGCTCGAAGACGGGTAGCTGCGTGGTCAATCGCACGCTGTCCGGCAGCGTGCGCCCGACCTGCTCCTCGAGCCGTAACCGCTCCGTCTCGAGCCCCGCGTCGGCACGCAGCAGTGCGACTTCCGTGCGACCGCGCTCGACCGCCGCCTGCATCGAATCGATCGGGCTCGCGGCGCCGACCTCCACACGCGCCTGTGCCAGGCGGTAGTTCTCGTCCGCTCGCGCCAGGTCCTGCTCCGCCAGCTCGCGGCCTGCCTGCGCCCGCAGCGCCGCCAGGTACTGCCGGGTCACGTCACTGGCCAGCGTGAAACCGGCCGCATCGACGCGCGCGTCGACCGCCCGGCGGTTGGCGCGTTCCTGCCAGATCCGGAACAGTGTGCCGCCGTCGAACTGATAGCTGAGCGCCAGAGAGTAGTCCGAGAAGTAATACTCGGGCGTGCGACCGACGCCCACGTCCTCTGCGGTGAACGAGCCGAACACAGGAGTGCCGGAGGCCTGATACAGAAGGCCCAAACTCGTCGATGCATTGGGCAGCAGTGAGCCGTATGCCGCTCGCAGCCGCCAGGCCGCTTGGCCCGGATCGTTCAACACCGCTTGGTAACTCGGGTTGTGGCCGCCGGCCAACGCAATCGCCTCTTCCAACGTCAGGGACCTCTCCTGCGCCCGCGCGGCCGTCGGCCAGCCCGGCAGCAGCGCAGCCACTCCACAGAGCGCCATGATCGTACTTCGTAGCATCGTCGAAAATCTGTAGTCAGCAGGTGAAAGTCGCGTCCCGTGATGAGCCCGAAAGGCTTTTTGGCCCCGGGCCGCCGACACGAGGCTCGGGTACGCTGTACAACGGAAGCCTCGTGCCGCGCCACAGGATTGTCATAAATGAATATTGGACAACGAGTTAGCAAGATCCCAAGGACTCGGCTCGGGGCGGCTGGTGACCGCTGACGGGATCGACCGTCCCAGAAACGGACAGTGACCGGGACTCAGTCGGCGGGTGAGCTGGCGGCCGTGGTCAGACGGCTGCGCCGACTGTCCTTGCTCTCGACGAGGCGCTCGACGAACTGCATGCGGTCCTCCATGAGGTCGACTCTGGTGCTGATCTGCTCGAGCAGGTCTGCAATGCGGGCGAGGTGGACGTCATCGGCCGCGTTCGAGTGCGTTCGGCGGGGCTGCCGCTCGCTTGCCATGGATTCCAGCAGGCGGCCGAGCGGCCGGCTGATGGGACGGAGTATGGCGACGAGCGCGACGGACAGGAACAGCGTTATCGGGATCAGCTCGGGCATGTCGTGCTCCGTTACGGGTCCCGGCACGGGTGCGCCGGCTCCGCACGCCCTACGCGGCTGCGCGCGCAGCCGTTTCAGTCGTTGCCGGCGGGGGTGATGCGCCGGGCGACGGCGCCACGATCCGGGTGGCCGGTGAACCTCACCTGCACCGAGACTCCGTTCTGGCGCCAGCGATCGAGCTGTTCCGCGGACGCCACCCGCTTGCCGGTGATGAAGAGGTAGCCGCGGCCGGCGGCGTCGATGAGTCGGAAGCGGTCTTCCTGGACGATGGTGATCCGCCCGATGGCAACGCCGTCCACGAGCGTGTCCTCATGGGATCGGCCGCTCGACCTGCGGCCCATCACTCTACGGCCCGACGGTGCCAGGGCGCGCGGACGCGGCTGCGGCCGCCGTTCTCCTGCCTGAGCGCCGGTTGGCCGGCTGCGGAGCGCAGTGGCTTGCCACTCGTGGCGCCCGCGGCGTACGCCCAGGTGTCGGCGGGCTCACGGGCCGAGCGATCGCCTTCATGCACGGTGAGAAAGCGGAGCGCCAGCGAGCCGGCGAGCGTCAGGCCTGCGGCGAGCGCGGTGGCGCGGGAGCGATCGGGGCACGACGTCGCCCCATCCTGCGCAGCGGCTCGACCCTGGTGCCGGCGGCGCGGCGAGCGCGACGCGCTGGCGGCGAGGGCGAGCGGAGCGACCATACCGCCGAGCAGCGTCGCCAGGCGCGCTACACGTAGCGTTGCGGGCGCTGCGGCCGCGGAAGGCAGACGGCCAGCACGGCGCTCGTCGGCCAGGTGCAGAGCGATCTCCGCGGTCAGCGCCAGGAGTTGCGCGCGCGCCAGCCGTTGGCGGGCGTGTGGTGCCGTGCCGCTGGCTTCCAGCACGGCACTCACCGCCGCGATGCCGCTCGACACGGCAGAGGCGGCGAAGAGCGCCGGAAGCGTGCGCGAGCGGACGGCCCAGCTCGGGTTCGATGTGGTCGCGAGCAGCGACCCGGTATAGCTGCTCACGAACAACGCCGCCGGTAGTCCGGCCAGGTGCACGGCACGTGCGGTCGCTGCGCGACTTCGCGCCACGAGCGCAGCGCGCCGGCCGAATGCGCCGTCCTCGGCCAGCTGTATGAGCGTCGCCAGGCCTGCCGGCGCGCCGAACCCGGCCAGGGCCCACGAGCCCAGGCTCATGGGCGAACCCGGTCGCACGATCCGCAGCATGTTGAGGAAGCGCTCCGGGCGGCCGAGGTCGAGGATCAGCATGCCGGTCCCGAGGAGCAACGACCCCAGGCTGATGTAGCGCGCGCTGCGGATGACGTCGCGGTCGGCCCGGCCGACGCTCTCCAATGTGGCGACCAGCCAACTGCCGGCCGCGATGCCGCCAATCCAGAAGTAGGGTGGGATGTATTGCGCATCGAATGGCGCCCGCTTCACCGGTGGCACGCCGTCGTAGTCGCGGCGCTCCCTCATGCGTCGTCGCCCCCGAGCGCGAAGTACGTTGCCGCGGCCAGACCGGCCGCGCTCAGCAGCCCGCCGAGCAGGCTGCCGGCCGTTCGCTCGGAGGGACGGCGCGCTAACGGCGGCAGGTTGTACACCTCGGGCTCATCGATCAACAGGAAGAAGCAGTTCAGTCCACCCAGCGCGGACGTGTCGCAGGCGTCCTCGTGGATTCCGCCGCTGCCATACAGGTAGGCGGGCACACCGCGGGCTCGCAGCTCGGTCACACGCCGCGAGGCGCGCTCGAGCAGCTCGTCCACGGGCCCGAACTGGATCGAGTCGGTCGGGCACGACTTGGCGCACGCCGGCTCGAGCCCATCCTTCAGCCGGTCATAACAGAGCGTACATTTGTGCGCCTTCCCATCGCCCTGCTTGTCGACCTCGATGACGCCGAACGGACACGCGCTCTGGCAGTAGCCACAGCCATTGCAGACGTCCTGTTGGATGAACACCGAATCGAACTCGGTACGAATCAGAGAGCCGGTCGGGCAGGCCTCCAGACACGGTGCGTGCACGCAGTGCTTGCACACATCGGACATGAGCAGCCAGCGCGCTGCCGGATCGGCCCACGCCTCGCCGGCCACCCAGTGTCCCCACGGCTGGACCGCGGCCGGCAGGTCCCGCTGCGTCTGGCCTTCGACCGGCGGCTCGCCTTCGACCGGCTGCCGCCGCTCTGCTACACGCAGCGCGGCGTCGCGGATGCGACGCTCCTGATCGGCGCTACCGAACCGATCGGCGTCGAACTGCTCGATGAAGCGCACGTGTCGCCATGTGGTGGCACTGAACTGACGCGTGTTGTCGTAGGACTGGCCCGTCGACTCCTGCGGCTCGGCGGGTAACTGGTTCCACTGTTTGCACGCGACCTCGCACGCCTTGCAGCCGATGCACAGCGTGGTGTCGGTGAAGAAGCCGTAGCTGCGGCCCGGCTCGACGCGCACACCTGCCGTCTTCGCGGCCTCGCCCAGCGGACCGCCGCCCGTGTCGTGGCTCATTGCCGGCGCCGTCCGGCACGGACGTCGCAGGTCAGGGCCTTGCCCTCGTGAATGCTGACGTTCGGTTCGGCCACGATCGAGACCAGATCGTTCGCCGCGGCGCCCGTCGCTATGCCGCCATAGCCGAAGTGCCAGGGGAAGCCGACCTGATGCACGGTCCGCCCGGCGACCCGCAGCGGTCGCATGCGGCGCGTGACCAGTGCCCGCGCCTCGGCCTCGCCCCGGGCGGTGCTCACGGTCAGCCAGCCGCCGTTGTGGATGCCTTTCTCGGCCGCCAGCTCCGGGCTGATCTCGACGAACGCGCCAGGCTGCAGCTCGGCGAGCCAGCTATTCCAGCGGGTCATCCCGCCAGCCGTGTGGTGCTCGGTCAGCCGGTACGTCGTCAGCACATGCGGGAATCGCGGATCGGCGATCGCGTGATACGGGTTCCCGGCCACGTCCCAGGACCGGGTCGCAGGATTGCGCTCCTGCTCGGGGTACAGCGCATTGGGCGACGGCGTCCCCCACGGCTCGTAGTGGGTGGGCAGCGGGCCGTCCTTCATGCCGGACGGAAAGAACAGCCAGGCTTTGCCGTACGCCTTCAACACGAACGGCGAATCACCGTTGATCGCGTCCATTCCCTCCGCGTCCGCGGCAGCGCGATAACTCGGCGGCCGGTCGGGCACGAAGTCGGGCGTGTCAGCACCGACCCAGCGCTGCTGGGCGTCATCCCACCAAAGATAGCGCTTCCTCTCAGACCACGGGCGCCCGTTCGAGTCGGCGGCGCAGCGGTTGTACAGCAGCCTCACGTTGTTGGGCCAGGAGAAGCCCCAATCCGACGCGATGTAGCCATCGCCGCGGTCGCGCGAGGCGGCGCGGTTGCGCCCGTTGTGGACACCGATGTAGATCCAGCAGCCGCACGCCGTGGTGCCGTCATCACGCAGCTCGCGGTAGCCACGGAGCTGCCGGCGCGCGGCCCAGAGCGCTCGCGGGTCGGCGGCCACGCCGGGCAGCGTGTCGCTGGATCCGGCGCCGGAGCTCGCCTCCTCGTAGCCGTTGATCTCGCGCAGCACGTAGTCGATCTCCGGCTCGCCGTCGGCCCCGGCCTCCGGGTAGTCCCACCGCACGGCCAGCAGCGGCCGATCCTTCGGGGCCGACGAGCCTGCGTACGCACGTTTCAGGCGCAGCATCAGGTGGTGCATGAACCAGGCGTCCGAGCGCGCGTCCGCCGGCGGCTCGACAGCCTTGCGGTGATACTGGATCAGCCGCTGCGTGTTCGTGAAGCTGCCGTCCTTCTCCGGGACCGTCGCCGCCGGAAGCAGGAAGACTTCGGTGCCGATGTCTTCGGGCCGTACATCACCGCGCAGCACCTCCGGCGAGTCCGCCCAGAAGGTGGCGCTTTCGGTCGGAAAAATGTCGCGCACCACGAGCCACTTCAGCTTGCCGAGCGCCTCGCGTTGGAGTCCTGCGTTCTGGCCACCGACCGCGGGATTCTGGCCCATGAGGAACAACCCCTCGACGCCGCCCGCGCGCATGCGTATGAACATCGGCAGGTGCGAGTGGTTGCCCGTGATGCGCGGCAGCAGCGCGTAACCACGATCGGTTTCCGGCGTCGCTGCTGGACCGAACCACGCCTTCAGCAGCGAGATCATGAAGCGATCCGTGTGCGCCCACAACCCAGTCGAGGCCCGCTCGTTCGCTACGTACCGCTCGAGCGATCCATGCACTGGCAGGTTGGATGGCATGCGCAGGTAGCCGGGTAACAGGTCGTACAGGGTGGGGATGTCTGTCGAACCCTGAATCGTCGCGTGTCCGCGGAGTGCCTGAATCCCGCCGCCTGGCCGGCCGATGTTGCCCAGCAGCAGTTGCAGGATCGCCGCGGACGCGATCACCTGCGGTCCGGTCGTGTGCTGCGTCCAGCCAACGGCATAGGCGATCGCGCTGGTCCGCTCGCGACCGGAGTTCGCCAGCATCGTCTCGGCGATGTCGACCACAGTCGCTGCCGCCACGCCCGTGATCTGCTCGACCATCTCCGGCGTGTAGCGCGCGAAATGCCGCTTCAGCACCTGCAGCACGCAGCGTGGGTGCTCGAGCGTCGTGTCCTGCGGCGGTCGGCCGAAGGTTCGACCGGAACGCGGCCCGAGCGCCTCCGTGGTCAACGCGTCCTCGCTCTCGCCCGACGCTTGCTCCTCCGGCATCGCCGTCGGCCGCCGCGCCTCGCCCTCGAACTGCCAGCTGTCGGAGTGGTACTGCTGCGCTTCCGGATCCCAGCCGGAAAAAAGTCCGCCGAGCTCATCGACGTCGCGAAACTCCTCACTGACGAGCGTGGCCGCATTCGTGTAATGCAGCACGTACTCGCGGAAGAACGGATCGGCCTGCCAGCGCTCGCTGTGCAGCACATGGCGGATCAGGCCGCCCAGGAATGCGATGTCGGTTCCCGCCCGGATCTGCGCGTACCGGCTCGCCGAGGCCGACGTACGCGTGAAGCGCGGGTCGACGTGGATGATGGTCGCGCCGCGCTCACGCGCGCGCATGACGAAGCGATAGCCGACCGGATGCGCCTCGGCGAAATTGGACCCCATGATCAGAATGCAGTCCGCGTTGGCGAGGTCCATCTGGAAGGTGGTGGCGCCGCCGCGGCCCAATGGCGTCCCCAGACCGGGGACCGTGGCACTGTGTCATATGCGCGCTTGATTCTCGACGAAGACGATGCCGGTGGCCACGCAGAACTTCTTGATCAGGTAGTTCTCTTCGTTGTCGAGCGCCGCGCCGCCCAGGAAGCCGATCGATTGCGTGTGGCGCACCGGCCGTCCGTCCTCATCGCGGTCCTGCCAAGTCCGCTCGCGCGTTTCCTGAAACCGCTGGGCGATCTGGTCCATCGCCCAGTCCAGCTCGACCTCATGCCACGTGGTCCCGTACGGCTCCCGATACAGCGCCTTCGTCACCCGTCGCGGGTTCACCGTGTACTGGAAGATCCCCGCCCCCTTCGGGCAGAGCGTGCCCTCATTGATCGGACTCTCGGGATCGCCCTCGATGTCGACGATCTGGCGATCCTTCACGTGGATCAGCGTCGCGCAGCCGACGGCGCAGTAGGGGCAGATACTCGGGACTGTGCGCACATCCGCCAGCCGCGAGCGCAGCTGCGCCGTGCGATCAGTGGTCGCCGCCTCGTTGACGGCCTCGCCCGCCAGCTGCCGCAGCGCGGGCCAACGTCGAATCGCATGGAAGAGGTTCATCTTTGGTAGACCTTCAGCTCCCGTCGCCGTCGACGTCCTAGTTTGGCGAAACGAACGCGCGTCGCGAGCCGTTACGCAGGCTCACGACGCGCGATCGAACTGCTCGAGGTCGAGCGCGGCGCAACCGCGATCTGTCGCGTTGCGCACCGGGTCAGTCGCTTCGCACTGCGCTTTCCGCACCGGATCGCAGAAACTCGGTCCGGCTCGCATAGGTGCGCGGCCGTTCCCGGCCGACGCGGGCCCCGGCGACATCCCGCGCGGCCGCCTGCCCCACAACCACCTCCTCATCCGGCTCCTCCGCCTCGCCACTGGACGCGCCAACGCTCGCCGGGGACGCGTCTTTTTTCTCAGCGAGGTCCGCTCGTGCCGAACGCTCCAGCTTGGCGACCGTGCCGTTGAAGAAGCCGCCCTTCTCAATGACCAGCGAGTCCGTCTCGACATTGCCGAGGACGCGACCCGTGGCCGCGATCTCGACGTCACCGCTGGCGACCATGCTGCCCTCGTACGTACCCATGACCAGAGCGTCGACCGTGCGCACGTCTGCCCGCACGACGCCGCGTTCACCGATCACGAGTCGTCCGCCGACCTCCAGCTCGCCGCCGATCTCGCACTCGACGTGCAGCGAGTGCGTGATCTCGAACTTGCCCTCGATCTTCGCGCGCTCGCCCATGACAGACAGCAGGGCGTTGCCGTCGGCGCCATCATCACCGCCGCGGCCGAAACCCGGACCGGGTTCCTGGAATGGACTACGTGTCAGCATGGGGAGAGCCTCCATCGACGGGAAAGCGTCTGTGCGCGCGCCACTGGGCTCCGTCTCGTTGGCGGCTGCGGCAGGACCGGCTCCGGCGGCCTTCGATCGGCTGGCGATCCGGCGGCGAACGATGCGAGTGAGGTAGGCTTTCACGCCGCGCCTCTCAGCGTCAAGCTAACGGGGTTTGTTCGGCCTGCGCGGGGCACGCGGAATCAGGCCGCGCGCTCCCCCCGCATCGCGCGCGCGACGCGGCACTGGCTGAAGGGGAGAATCGCATGGGCGCTGCTGGATTCGAACCAGCGACCTTCTGCTTGTAAGGCAGACGCTCTCGACCAGCTGAGCTAAGCGCCCCGCACTAGCGGATGATGCCGAGCGGGATCAGGACGGCATATCCGAGAACGAGCAAGAGCGGCGCAACCACGATCGAACCTCTCGCCAGAAGCAGGTACCCCGCCGCCATGCAGACGAGCCCGGCGGCGAGCAGGATCCAGTTGATGCGCGAGAAGCGCAGCGAGGGCGCGGTGGCGCGCCGGGTCGATCGGGTGGCCATGGCGGCAAAGCTCGGCCCTGACCGCGACCCGGTCAACCCTCGATGCCCCAGCCCCAGCCTCAGCCCCAGCCCCAGCTATTACTCCTGGTCGCCCCCGCCTCCGCCCTCGCCCCCGCCCCAATACACCGGCGTATCGGGCGGCTCGGTCGCGCGCAGGCGCTCGAGCTTCTCGGCATCGCGCTGGCGCCGCTTCCAGAACAGCAGGACCAGCAGTAGCGCGCCGAAGAACCAGAAGATGGCGGCGTGCGAGAGGAAGAGAGCCCAACCGTAGCGGCGGCGCACGAAGCCGCGCCAGTCCTCCTCGAGCTGTGACAGCGTGACGCCGTAGGTTGCGCGCACGGCACGATCGAGGTTGCCGAGCTCGCGCCAGTTGCGGAACAGGATCGCAAGCCCCTCGGGTCCACTGGACTCGACGAGGTACTGGACCACGGTGGTCGCCAGCATGTAGGCCAGGCGGGCGTCGATCTCGCGGGCGGGCCAGCCGAGTGCGATCGAGTCCAGCGGCGGCACGCGTCCGAGCGCAAAGGCGAGCCGGAGCTGCCATGCTGCATCGGCGTCCCACTCACCGGCTGCGTAGCGCGCATACCCTTCGTCGAACCAGCGCGGCGGTACGACCGGCGCGAGGTAGCGGTGCAGTCGCACATGTGCGAGCTCGTGGCGCAGCGTGGTGCGCAGCTGCGCCGGCGCTGCACGCTCCGAGGCAAAGGCCGGCAGCACCACGAGAGCGCGCGCGGGCACTGCATAGCCCGCGCTCCAATCGGGGAGCGAGCGTCCGGCGAACTGAACGAAGGCGGCCTCGTCCGGTGCGAGGACGACATCGATCGGCCGGTCCGCTGCTCGAGCGGACAGCCCCGGCAGACGTGCAGCGGCGGGTGACGCGGCCAGGCCCTCGGCGAGTCGCCGCTGCCGCGGGACGTAGTGGAACCGGAGTCCGTCGGCGCGCAGCGTATCGTAGACGGGCGACGTCGCACGCGGCCCGCTCACCTGCAGGCCCGCGAGCACGAGGAGGAGCAGCGCGCTCATCGTGCTCAGGCCGCGCCCGGGTCGCTGCCACCCCCGAGCACAGCGCCGCGTGCGGCAATCGCGAGCGCGATGTCCGTGACCGGCAGCACCTGATCGGCGAACGGCGCAGCCGCCCGCGGCATCCCGAAGATCACCGCGCTGCCTTCGTCCTGCGTGATGACCCAGCCGCCGACGTCGCGTACGGCGCGGGCACCGGCGGCGCCGTCGCGACCCATCCCGGTCAGCACGACGGCGATGCTGCGCGGGCCGTAGTGACTGGCGACCGAGCCGAACAGCGGATCGGCGGCCGGCCGTACGCCCCAGACGGTCGGCCCGCTCTCCGTGACGAGCGAGAGGCCGCCTGCCCCTCGGGCTACACGGAGGTGCACGCCGCCGGGCGCCACATACGCGTGCGCTCCACGGACCGGCTCGCCATCGACCGCTTCCTTCACCGCGATCGCGCTGGCGGCGTCGAGGCGCGCGGCCAGCGAGCGGGTGAAGCCTGCGGGCATGTGCTGCGCGATCAGCAATGCGCCCGGAAAGCCGGCCGGGAGCCGCGGCACGAGCGCCAGCAGCGCGCGCGGGCCTCCGGTCGACGCGCCGACCGCTACCACGAAGCTCGCGGCCGTGCTCTCCGCCGCTCGCTCGCGAGGCGCCGGCGCGGCCCTGCTCACCTCCTCCGGTTTGGTGACGCGCGCGATCGCCGCCGCGCGCAGCGCATGCAGTAACGGCTCACGAAGCGCGCTCGAACCTGCGGCGCCGCCGCTCGGCTTCAGCACGAACTCGACCGCACCGAGCTCGAGCGCGCGCAGTGTCGGCTCGGCGCCCGCGGCACTGTGGGCCGACAGAATCACCACCGGTGTCGGCCGCTCGTTCATGATGTACGCCAGCGCGTCCAGACCGCCGAGCCCCGGCATCTCGAGATCCAGTGTGATCACATCGGGACGCTGCGCGTGCACCTCGCGGATCGCTTCGTAGCCGCTCGCCGCCTCGCCCGCGATCTGGAATTCGCCGGACTCGACCAGGATATCGGTAACCAGCGTGCGCAGCAGCACATTGTCGTCCACGACCAGGACGCGGGGACGCTGCGCCTCAGAGACCGAGGATGACATGGCCACGGAGTGCGGTACTGACGCGGACCGTTCCGGCCGCAACGTCGAACTGGAGCGAGCGGCCGAACTCGCCACCGACCGCCTCGCCCAGGATCGGGATCCCCGCGGCCGTCAAGGTGGCACGCGCCGCGGCCACATTGCGATCGCCGATACTCGGCCCGGAGCCGGCCAGGCCGCGGAACATTGTGGCGCCGCCGGCAATCCAGGCGACCAGCCGCGCCGGATCGACGCCCGCGCCCTCGAGCCGCTCGATGGTGGCACGGACCGCGGTCGTCACATAGCGTCCCGCGCGCTCCGGCTCGGCCGCGGTCCGTGGCTCCGGCAGCAGCGCGTGCGCAAGGCCGCCGATCGGCGCAGTGCGATCGCGCAATGCAACAGCGACGCAGGAGCCGATGCCCGGCGTGAAGAGCGTTGCGCCCTGATCGACCACGCGCAGCTCGCCGACGCGAACGTGCAGTCGCCGGCCGCTCACACTCTGCGGTAGATGCGCTCGCGCGCGACCACGGTCTCGAAGCCGGCGACGCGGGCCCCGGTCAGTGTCTCGACCTTGCCGAGCACGAGGTAGCCGCCGGGATGCAGTGATTCTCGGAATGCCTCGAAGAGCGCTTCCTGGATGGGCCGTTCCAGGTAGATGAGTACGTTGCGGCAGAGGATCAGGTGCTGGCGCTGAGGTGGCCGATCGCGAATCAGGTCTCGCTCCTCGAAGCGCACGAGTGCCTGCGCCGCCGGATCGAGAACGAACGGCGGCCCAGGCGTGAACCAGCGCCGCCGCACCGCCGCCTCCGTCTCGCTGAGCGCCGCTTCATCGAAGCGTGCCTCGCGGGCATGCGCGAGAACCGCAGGTTCCAGATCGGTGGCCAGGATGGTGTGCTGGGCCGCGGCAGCAGCCTCCCCTCGCTCTGTCGCGAGCTCGAGCAGGACGATGGCCAACGAATACGCCTCTTCGCCGCCCGCGCAGCCGGCGCTCCAGAGGCGCAGGCCGCCGCTGAAGCGATCGAGCAGGTCGGGCAGCGTCCGGTCCCGCAGCACCTGCCAGACTTCTGGATTCCGAAAGAACTTGCTGACGTTGATCATCACGGCGGCTACCAGGCGCGCGTACTCGGCGTCGTCGCGATCGAGCAATGCGAGGTACTCGTCGAGCGTGCGTGCGCGGCTGGCGCGCAGCCTCACTGCGAGCCGCCGCCGGAAGCACCGCTGCTTGTAGCCCTCGCAGAAGAGGCCGACCCGCTCATGCACGCGGCGCTTTATCTGCAACACGATCTCCTGCTCCTGCTCGCTCAACTCGCCCTGTGCAATGTGCAATGCGAGACCGGGTGTGGCGCCGCCGCCGATGCGATCCCGGCCAGGCCGGTCGCAGGGCTCAGTCGCCGGCATGCGTCGCCACCTCGAGGTTGCTGCGCACGACGCGGTTCGCCGGATTCAGCTCGAGCGCGCGGCGCCAGCGCTCCATCGCGCGGTCGCGCTCGTTTCGCTTGAAGTGGATGTTGCCGAGCTTCGTGTAGATGTCGTCGCCGAGATCCGGCGCGAGTTGGAGCGCGCGTTCGTAGTGCTCGATCGCTTCGTCGTGCAGGCCGCGCCGATAGGCGTGATCGCCGAGCTGCTTGTGGGCCTGAGGTAGATTGGTATCGGACTCTGCGGCGCGGCGCGCGTGGGCCTGAGCCTGATCGTGGTCCCCACGCCGCTCGGCGATCGCGCTGGCCAGCAACAGCAGCGGCGGCGATTCGCCCGCCGTCGCGAGACCGGCGCGCAGAACTGCCTCGGCATCCTCGAGCCGGCCGGCGACGGCGGCGCTGAGCGCACGATAGTGGTAGTAGGCCGGGGTCGGCGCAGCGCCGCCGATGCGGGTGCGGTATTCGCCGAGCGCGCTCTCGGCGTCCTCGAGTCGGCCGGCTTCGAGCAGCACTGCGGCGCGCAGCAACGCGGGCTGTGGGGCTCGCGGCCGCAGCTCCTCGGCTTCGGCGAGCACGCTCAGGGCATCGTCGGTTTCGTGCAGCTGCGCCAGCGCGTATCCCATGTTGAGCAGTGCCTCGTAGCGCGCGCCCGACCCCTCGAGGATCGCGCCGAAGCGGCGAGCGGCCTCTGCGTAGTCCCGCACGCGTAGCGCGATCAGGCCTAGATAGAAGCGCGCGGCGAGATTTGTCGGATCCAGCTCGAGCACCTTGTCGAACTCGCGGGCGGCATCCTTCATGATGCCGGTCTGGTAGAAGGCGACGCCCAGGTTACGGTGCTCGCCGACTTCCGCTTCGCGCAGGCGTGGCGGTAGCTCCGTCTCGCGCCGGCCCACCTGGTGCGCGAAGCCGGCCTGGAGCAGCCCGTAGACGGCCTTGCCGACGTCGAACTCGACGAGGCCGGTGCGCTCGGCGATCTCGCGCAGCGATAGCGATCCATCCAGCAGCGGCAGCACCCGTTTTTGCTCCGACGTGATGTCGACGCCGCTGAGCTGGACCCGCTCGCGATCGACGCGGAAGATCAAGTCCAGCGAGGTGATCCGCTGCTCGATCAGGCTCCACTCGTCGACGCGCCGGGCGCCCTCGAGCAACAGATTCTCGGGGTTGATCGAGACCAGAATGTCCGTGTCTTCGGGCTGCTTGCCCGCCTCGAAGAAGAAGCTGCCGCGCGACCAGGTGAACAGGTAGTAGACAGCCTCCTCGATCTGCCGGCGAATCACCTGCTCCAGCTTCACGGGATCGAGATAGCCGTGCCGTACCAGGATCTGTCCCAGCGGCTCGTCCGGGCTGCGGGCCTGTGCCTCGATCCCCTCATCCAGCTGCGCACGACTCAGCACACCTTCACGGACGAGAAGATCGCCCAACCGATCGCGGCGATTCACGATCCTCGCGTAGGTCACCCGGCCACGGTCGAAGTAGATCTGGCCGAAGTTCGCCCGGTCCGTGATCGACAGGCACCCCGTCTTGCCACCCAGCGCCAGAAGCTGACAGACATCCGCCAGGCTCGCTTCCTTGAGGCTCCCCTTGATCGCCATTCGTCAGCTCGGCTCCTCCGCGGCGATCTCTCCGAGGTACGGCCAGTCCCACGCGATCTTCTCGCGGCTCAAGAAGAAGTCATCCGGCTTGGTCGCGTCCGCTGCAGTGGAACGGACCGCGCCGGGCTGCGCGGCACCGCGCGCTCGGCGCGCGGTGGCCGCCGCGCCGCGCTGGCT
>JBOHRE010000014.1:0-46906 GCA_050732635.1 Longimicrobiales bacterium
CGCCCGCCCTCGCCCCCACGGCCCCGACGGAGCGGCGCCGGCCGACCTGGGGCGTCCGGCGTGGTCGCGCCGCGGAGGGTCCGCCGCCGCTGCTCGAAGGGCAGGTCGTCCAGGTCAGGGACGGCAGCAAGCCGAGCGTCGGGCAGGCGCCGAAGCCCGAGTCCGCTCCAGGCGCTGGTGGTGGCGACGCCACCGAGGGCGCCGGCTCGACATCCGAGCCGCGTACGGAGGACGGATCCGCCTGACAACGACGCTGAGCCAGTGGCAGGAGCTGGGCGAGCCGCTCGGAGCCACCTTCTGTGCGCGGCCCGCGCGCGAGGTGGCTCCAGCACTTCTGGGAATGGTGCTGGCGTCGACGGTCGGTGGACGGCTGACGGCGGGTCGAATCGTCGAAACCGAGGCGTACACCGGCCCTGAGGATCCAGCCTCGCATGCGGCCGCGCGCATCGGCCGCACCCGCCGCAACGCCTCCATGTTCGGGCCGCCAGGGATCGCCTACGTCTATCGCATCTACGGCGTCCACTGGTGCATCAACGTGGTCACGGGCGATGCCGACCACCCTGCCGCAGTGCTGGTGCGCGCGATCGAGCCGATGAGTGGCTCGGACATCATGCGCCAGCGGCGCGGCACCGACGCGGCAGGCCGCGTCCTCACCGGTGGTCCGGGCCGCGTCGCGCAGGCGCTCGGTGTTACCAGTGCCCTCGATGGCCATCGGCTCGATGGCGAACCGCTGCTCCTCCTCCGGCCTCACCGGGCTGCGATCCCGGCCTCACCGGCCATCGGCCCGCGCATCGGCGTCACCCGCGCCGCCGACTGGCCGCTGCGCTTCTACCTCGCCGGCAATCCCTGCGTCTCGCGCTGAGCCGAGGCGTGCCCGCGATGACGACTCGTGTGCGACGCGTGGGATACCCAACCGTTGCATACACGCAGCGCTGAGGTGCGCACCGGATCGGGCGCGGCCCGGTCGCGGCACGCTCCATCCCGCTCCTGCACAATGACTTGGACCAGGCTGCCCACCCCTGGGCCAGAAGGGCACGGCTCTGGCCGACCGGTGTAGAGAAGCTCATCGCAGCTCCAGGCTACAGCCCGGGAGGAACGGATGTTCGTCACCCGCGCGCCGTACTCCGACGCGACGCTGAACGATTACGCCCCGCTGATCGGGCCGAACGCCGTGCAGCGGATCCGCGAGCGTGCGGCACCCTTGCGCGGCGCGCGGCTGCTGCATGTCAATGCGACGGCGGTGGGCGGCGGCGTTGCCGAGATGCTGCTCAGCCTGGTGCCGTTGATGCGCGACGCCGGCATTGCTGCCGACTGGTACGTTCCGCGGCTGCCCGAAGCGTTTTACCAGGTGACGAAGACGTTCCACAACGCGCTCCAGGGTCAGCCCGTGCGCTGGTCGGAGCGGTTGATGGCAACGTACAGGACGGGGAACGCGGCCGCGGCGAAGCGTCTGGCTCGTCACGTTGGCGCCTACGACGTCGTCGTCATTCACGACCCGCAGCCGCTCGCGCTGCGCGCATACCTGAGCGGCAAGGCCCGCTGGATCTGGCGCTGTCACATCGATCTGACGGCGCCGCATGCGCGCGCGTGGAACGCGCTGGCGCCGTTCCTGGATCCGTACGATCTGGCCATCTTTTCGACGCCGGAGTACATCCCGCCCGGCCTCACCACACCGGTTGCCACGGCGCTACCCTGTATCGATCCGTTCCGGCCCAAGAACGCGCCGCTGCGCCGGGCGTCGGTCGCGCCCATCCTGCGCCAGTACGGCATCGATCCGCAGCGACCATACCTTCTGCAGGTCTCCCGCTTCGATCCGTGGAAGGACCCGCTGGGCGTGCTCGAGGTCTACCGTCGGGTGAAGACGCACCACCCCCGGATGCAGCTCGTGTACATGGCGTCAATGGCGGCGGATGACCCTGAAGGCGCCACGGTCTACCGCCGTATGCGTCGAGCCGCGGCCGGCGATCCCGATGTCCATCTGCTCGCGCTCGACGTTCCCCTGGATCGCGTGTCTGACAATGCGCGCGAGGTCAATGCGCTCCAGCGCGGCGCGAGCATCGTGCTCCAGAAGTCGCTGCGTGAAGGCTTCGGCCTGACCGTCGCCGAAGCGATGTGGAAGCGTCGCGCCGTCGTGGCCGGCAACGTCGGCGGCATCCGCTACCAGGTGCGGGATGGCTGGAACGGCTTTCTGGTCGCGAGCGTCGACGAGTGCGCCGAGCGCGTCCTGCTGCTCCTCGAGCAGGCTCACGACGCGCGTCGCTTCGGCCGACGCGGCCGCGACACCGTCCGCCGCAATTTCCTGTTCCCGCGGCTGCTCGATCAGTACATCGGCTGGATGACGGCCTGGCGGAACACCGGCGAGGGTACGGGCGCCGGTCAGGCCGTGGCCGCCTGAGGGCTCACGGCAGCAGGCAGCGCAAACCTTGCGCGTCAGGCCTCGATGCTCGACGCTGCCTCGGCCGGCAGCGCGGCCCGGCTCAGCTCCCCCCGCAACACGGTGATCGCCTGGCCGAACAGGAGGACGCGCGCGCCGCGCACGGCAACCCGAACCGTGCCGCCCCGCGCCGAGGCCTGATACCCGGTGAGCTCATCACGACCGAGCCGCTCCGCCCAGAACGGGGCCAGGCAGCAGTGCACCGAGCCGGTTACCGGATCCTCGTCGATGCCGACGGCAGGCGCGAAGAAGCGGGATACGAAGTCGGCCTCGCCGCGCTCGGTGCGCGACGTGACGATCACACCGCGGTTGGCGACGGCGCGCAGCGCTCGGAAATCGGGCGCAAGCTCGTTCAGCTCGGTCTCGGAATCGAGCAGAACCAGCAGATCGAAGCGGTTACGGGCGACGCTGACCGGGCGTGCGCCGAGTGCTTCGGCCAGCCCGGCCGGCGCCTCGCACGCCGTCGCGGGCTCAGCCGGAAAATCCAACTCGATCCAGTCGCCCGTCCGCCTCGCGGCCAGCGGCCCCGAGCGCGTCTCGAAGCGGAGCTCTGCCTCGGCCGCCGCGTGCCCTTCCTCCCACAGCGCGTGCGCGCTGGCGAGCGTGGCATGGCCGCAGAGGTCCACTTCGACGGTCGGCGTGAACCAGCGAAGCTGCCAGCCATTGTCGCGGCGGCGCAGGAACGCCGTTTCCGACAGGTTCATCTCACGCGCCACCGCCTGCATCCAAGCCCCGGATACGGCCTGGTCGAGCACGAGGACGGCGGCCGGATTGCCGCGGAACGGCTCATCCGTGAACGCATCGACCTGAATGAAACGTTGCATGATCGGATTCTCCCGGGTTGCGACGGTCGGATCTCCAGCGCCCGCATGATGTTCAGCTTCAGCCGGTGCTCGCAACCGTGCCTTCCAATCATGCTTCTCGCGCTGCTATCTTTAGCGTTGCTGCTGCTCACGGTCGGGACGGACAGAGCCGAACTCATGAGGTCGATACTTCTCGCATTCACCTTCGCGGCCGTGGCCGCCGACGGCTCCCGCGCCCAGGAGGCGCCGCTGCACCACCTTGCCTGGCTGGCGGGCTGCTGGGAGCACGCCGCCGGCGGCACGGTGATCGAGGAGCAGTGGATGCGCCCGCGTGGTGGGCTCATGCCGGGCACCAGCCGAACGTTGCGCGGCGGTCTTGCGGCCGCCTGGGAGTTCATGCGCATCGAGGCTCGTCTGTCCGGCGTCGTGTTCCTGGCGCAGCCTCAGGGCGCGAGCAGCGTCGAATTCAGGGCCGTACAGCTGACCGACAGCGTCGCGGTGTTCGACAATCCCGAACACGATTTTCCGCAGCGGATCATCTATCGTCACACGAGTGGTGACTCGCTGCACGCCCGCATCGAGGGTGATCGGCGGGGCAGGTCGCAAGGCATCGACTTCGTCTACGGCCGCACCGCGTGCGAACGGTAGCACGCAAGGCCGCTGAGTAACCCTGATCGCCGTATTCCGCACCTACTTCACGACCGGGCGCGGAGTCGAGGCGCTCGGGAGCGTGTGGACGTTCCTCGACCTGACACCGCTCGGCCGGCAGGAAGAATGGGAGGACTCACCGGAGGGATACCCGCAAGGCCGGCCGTATGAGTGGTGGCGCCGCCACGACGAGTACGACGACAGCCCGTCCACGTAGCTCCGCGCACCTCACTCCTGCCGGGTCTCACCCGCCGATCCCAGGTCATGCAGCGGCACCTCCGATCGCGCGCGCGGGTTCAACGCGGCCGCGAGCGAGCGCCCGACTGCTCGGTATCGAGAAACGACGTCGCATAGGGCAGCACGAGCCGCTCGAGCCGGTCTCTGATCTGCTCTCGATGGTCGCCGCTGTAGACCTCGAGTCGGTGCGGCACGCGCAGCTCTCCCAGCCTTCGTGAGAACGCGAGCGTTGCGGCCGGGATGTGCGCGAACTGGTCGCGCGTGCCGTAGTCGAGCGCGAGCGCGCGCAGCGCGCGCAGCGCGATGTGACGCTCGCCCACACGCTCGATCGGAAACCGCTCCAGGTACGCCAGGTACTCGGCCTCATCGAGGACCAGCTCGCCGCGCTCGACCTCGAAAGGGAAGTCGACGAAGAACGGCGGGTTCAGCGTGTCGGGAGCGAAGGCGGAGAGTACGCCAATGGCGGCGACGACGTAGAAGTCGCGGCGCTGGATCGCGCGCTCGAGCTCCGCGAGATCGGAGAGCGTGCGGGCGTCGATCCAGGAGCTGTTGCCGAAGCCGAGGTCGTCGACGGGCGCCAGGCAGCAGGGGCTCATCGCGTAGGCGACGGCGAATACGCCCGGCCGCTCCATGGCGAGGTGGATCGCGCCATAGCCGCCCATCGAGTGACCGATGATCGCGCGGCCTCCCGCGCGTGGGATCGTGCGAAACCCGGCGTCGACGAAAGTTACGAGATCGTTCGTCACGAAACCCGACCAGTCGCCCGTCACCGGCGAGTCTCGGTAGAAGCCGCCGCCGTACCGATTGCCGCCGTTCGGCATGACGACGATCACCGGCGGAATCGTGCGCGACGCGATCAGCCGGTCCAGGAGGGCAGGCACGTCGAAGTACTCGAGCCAGACGCCGTAGTCGTCGAAGATGCCGTGCAGCATGTAGATCGTCGGGTAGCGGCCGCCGGCCGCCGCGCCGTAGCCCGGTGGCAGGTAGATTGCCGCTCCCTGTACTGCCGGCGTGCCAACGCGGTTGTGCTCGAGCGACGGCGCAGGAACCTCGACCTCGACGACGCGGGATGCGGCCGCACTCTCCTGTGCTGGGAGCGGCGCCGCGTGCAGTAACACGAGGGAAAGCGGAACGAAGCCAGGCCGGGCGACGGTGGCGAGACGCATGCCTCTCCTCGCGGGCGGAAGCCAATAGGGGGCGGGACACCGAGCCGCCCTACGGACCAGGGCGCGACGCGGTTTCAGGTTGCCAACTGCGGCGACGTGCATACATTGCGCGCCCGACAGAGGCCGAACATCGCATTGACTGAACGATCGACGTGAAGATCATCGTCTGCATCAAGCGTGTGCCGGATACGGCCGCACGCATCAAGATCTCGAGCGACGGCCGTACGATCGATCCAGCCGGCATGAAGTACGTGATCAGCCCGTACGACGAGTTCGCACTCGAGGCGGCGCTACGCTTGAAGGAGGCAGGGCAGGGCGGGGAGATCCTGGCCATGACCGTGGGGCAGGCCGACGCCGCCGAGCAGCTGCGTGCCGCACTGGCCATGGGCGCCGATGCCGCCGTGCTGCTCCAGGGACAGACGACGCTCGATGGCCTCGCCACCGCCCGCGCGCTGGCCGATGAGGTCAAACAGGCCGGCGCCGATCTGGTCCTGCTCGGCATGAAGGCTGCCGACGACGACCAGCAGCAGGTCGGACCGATGCTGGCCGAGCTGCTCGAGCTACCCTGCGTGACCGCCGTCGCCGAGCTGCAGCTCGAGGGCGGCGGCGTCGTATGCCAGCGCGAGGTCGAGGGCGGCACCGAGATCGTCGAGGCGCCATTGCCGGCGGTCGTGACCACGACCAAGGGCCCCCACGAGCCACGCTACCCATCCCTCAAGGGCATCATGGCGGCCAAGAAGAAGCCGCTCGAGGAAAAGACTGCACAGTTGGGCGAGTCGCGCATCGAGCTGCGGGCCCTTGCGAGTCCGCCGGAACGCCCGGCGGGCCGCGTGGTCGGCGAAGGTGCCGATGCGGTGGCGGAGCTGGTCCGCCTGCTGCGCGACGAAGCCAAGGTGCTCTGAAGATCGAAACGCACACCCGAGCGCACATGGCGGACAACAATGTACTGGCGGTGCTGGAGCAGCGCAGCGGCTCGTTGCGGCGCGTCTCCCACGAGCTGATCACCGCGGCGCGGCAGGTGGCGGACGCCATTGGCGGCGAGCCGCACGCGCTGGTGATCGGCGCGCCCGGCGACGCCGAGGCTGCCGCTCGATCTGCGGGCCGGTTCGGTGCCCGGATGGTGCGCGTGGCCGAGCATGACGCGCTTTCCGAGTACCACCCCGAAGGCTACGCCCGGGTCGTCACCGACGTCGTGGGGGACGCCGGCTACTTCGCCGTGCTGATCGCTGGGACCAGCGCGGGCCGCGATCTCGCGCCTCGCGTCGCCGTACGGCTCGATGCGCCGCTGGCGACCGATGCCACCGAGCTGAGCATTGAGGACGGTGACCTGCTCGTGCGCCGGCCAATGTACTCCGGCAAGGCGTTCGCTACGGTCGTGCTCAATGCCGCACCGCGCCTGATCACGCTCCGGCCGAATGTGTTCACTCCTCAGGAGGCTCCCGCCGAGCCGCAGCTCGAGTCGGTTGCCGTGCGCGTCGACCCTTCGTCCTGGAAGATACGCGTGCGCGAAACGCGGCAGGCGGAGGGCGGCGCGGTTGACGTCGCCGAGGCATCCATCATCGTCAGTGGCGGACGTGGCATGCAGGGGCCCGAGAAATGGGCAGTGCTCGAGACGCTGCGCGACGCGCTCGGGCCTACCGCAGCACTGGGCGCCTCGCGCGCCGTGGTCGATGCCGGCTGGCGGCCGCACGCCGAGCAGGTCGGCCAGACCGGCAAGACCGTCGCGCCACAGCTCTACTTCGCGATCGGCATCAGTGGTGCCATCCAGCACCTTGCGGGCATGCGCACGGCGCGCACCATCGTGGCGATCAACAAGGACCCCGACGCGCCCATCTTCAAGCTTGCCGATTACGGTATTGTCGGCGACGCATTCGAGGTCGTTCCGCGCCTCAGCGAGGAGATCCGCCGGCTGAAGGAATGATGCGCCGCACGCGAGGTGCCTGTTCCCCGCTTACCGATTCGTCGTCGCGGTGACGGCCGACCGGCGGTCGCGGAACTGCTCGTACAGCCGTGTGTGCCGCGATGTCAGCGGGACCTCCTGACCGGCGATGAACGCACGTTCGACCTGCGTCGTGATCTGGAGCGGATCGCCGGTGGTGACGATCAGGTCGGCCCGCTTGCCGGCGTCGAGGCTGCCCAGCTCGCCGGCGAGGCCGAGAATCTCCGCGGTCGACAGTGTCACGGCCCGCAGGCCGACCTCCGGCGGCAAGCCGAAGGAGATGGCGCGCGCGGCGTGGTACGGCAGGTTACGCACATCGGCGACATCGCCAGTCGTGAATGCCACAGTTACGCCGGCGTCGTGCAGGATGGAGGCATTGCGCCAGCCGGCGGTGACCGGGTCGTCGCGGTCCATGGCCGGTCTGAGTGCCGAGCCGACGATCACGGCGATGTTGCGCCTGGCGAGTTCCGGCGCCACGCGAAAGGCCTGGTCACCGCCGACGATCACGGCACGAAGCGTCGGGAACTCGTCCAGGAACATGAGAAGCGTGCGGATGTCGCGCTCGCGCCGGGTCAGGAAGAAGACCGGCATCTGCCCGGCCATTGCCGGGACCATGCTTTCCAGCAGGATCTGGTCGCTCGCGTCCGTGTTCGCCTCGAATGGCCGCGTCGGATCCTCCGACGTGCTCGGCCGCTCCGCGTAGAGCCGCGCCCGCTCGAACAGCGCGAGCAGCTCCTCGAGGCGCTCGCCCTCGAGTTTCGGCTCATCCCACGCCTCACCCTGAGCGGCCGGAAAATCGACGAACAGCGCCGCGCGGTCCTCGATCTCCATGATCTCCGGAGTGTCGCCGGCCAGCTGTACCAGCGAGCCGGCTCCGCGTACGACCCCCGAGGCCGGCACGGTGACCACACTCGTGATGCCGTTCGCTCGCGCCACGGGGATCGCCTCGCTGTGCGGGTTGATGCCGAACAGCGCGCGCACGTGAGGGTTGTAGCGTCCCACCTCACGATCGTCACGAGCCGCGTTCCACGATCCGATCTCCACCAGTCCGAGCTGCGTGTGGGGATCGATCAATCCCGGGTACACGTGCTTGCCGGTGAGCTCGATGCGCTCGGCGCCCGCGGGAATCTCGACCGTCGCACTCGACCCGACGGCAGCGATGCGGTCGCCCTGAAGCAACACGACGCCGGATTCGATCGTGGGGCCGGATACCGGATGCACGGTCGCGCCGACCAGCGCGGTCACGCGCTCCTGTGAGTCGAGCGCACGCGGAGCGGCCGCCTCGCCGTTTCCGCCATTGCCGCCCGGATAGCCGTTCGTACCAGGCGCGGCGGCGACGTCCGTGATGACCGGAAAGCCGCGCACCGGCTCGCCACGCGTGTCCTCCTCGCGTTCGCGGTCGTAGTACACGAGTCCATCGACGATCGTCTTTTCGACCCGCGTATACGTGTCGAACGGATCCCCGTTCAGCAGCACGAAATCGCCGTCCTTGCCGATCTCGATGCTGCCGATCCGATGCTCGAGCCGCAGCTGCTTGGCCGGATTCAGCGTGAGCATCTGCATCGCGTCCTGCTTCGAGATGCCGCCGTATTTCACCGGCTTGATCATCTCGTACACCATGAACGACTGCAACCACGGGATGTCGGAGTTCAACGATGTCAGCACACCGTGCTCGTGCATCACCGCGGCATTGTACGGAATCGCGTCGAACGCCTCGAGCTTGTACATCCACCAGTCGGAAAATGTCGAGCCCCCGGCGCCGTGCTCGGCCATCTCATCGGCCACCTTGTACCCTTCGAGCACATGGGTGAAGGCGTCGATCCGGAAGCCGAACCGCTCGGCCACACGCATCAGCATCAGGATCTCGTCGGCGCGATACGAGTGAGCGTGTACGCGGATGCGACCCTGCATGATGTCGACCAGCGCCTCCAGGCGCAGGTCGCGCCGCGGCGGCACGCGCACGGCCTCCGGATCGCGACGGTACTCCGCCCATGCACGCTCGTACTCCTGCGCTGCCGTGAACGCCTGCACGTACAGGGCTTCGACGCCTTCCCGCGACATCGGGAATCGGTCCGGCGCGTTCGACGGACCGAACCGGTTCTTGCGCGTGACGTTCTCACCCAGCGCGAATTTCACGGTGCGCGGCGCGTCGGCGATGAGCAGCTTGTGCGCGTCGTCCATGCCCCAGCGCATCTTGATGATCGCACTCTGGCCGCCGATCGGATTCGAGCTGCCATGGAGGAGCTGGGCGGCAGTAACGCCTCCCGACAGGGCTCGGTAGATGCCGAAATCGTCCGGATCCAGGCCGTCGATGACGCGGACCTCCGGCACGATGGGCGCCGTGCCCTCGTTCGTGCTCGCCATGGCAACGTGCGAGTGCTCATCGACGATACCGGGCATGCCGGTGAGGCCGCGACCCTCGATGACGGTCGCGCCGGACGGAGCGGACAGGTCGGCTCCGATTTCGCGGATCACGCCGTCACGCACGAGCACGGAGACGTTGTCGAGCACCTCGCCCGTGGCAGTCCACAGAACGTCCAGGTCGCGGATGAGCAGGGTGCCGCGGGGCGGCTGGACCCGCTCGCCTTCGGTCTGGGTCTGGATTTCCTGCGCCGCTGCTGCGGGCGCGAAGGCCGCGCCCAGCAGCGCGCCGAGCAGCAGAGTGCCGAGTCGTGCGTTCATGGTCGTCGTTCGGATGCGAGCGGGGACGCCGCGCACGCTACGCGCGCGGCCCGAGTCGAGTGTCGGTCTGCTCATGGGCGATCGCCTCCCGGCGACGTACGCGTCGCCGTCCAGTCGAGTGTGCCGAACGGACCAGTGGCCGTGCCCCGGGCGGTTTCGCCTTCGAGCGTGCCGGCGAAGTCGATCGTGATCGTCTCGCCGTCGGCGTCCACCGTGCCGCGGAAGGTGAGCGCGTCACCGGTCAACGAGCCACCGAAGATGCTGACGGTGCCCACGTCGGGCGTCTCGAGTGTGCCCGTGAAGGTGTCGCCTTCGGCGCTCAGGCGCATGGTGCCGGTGCGCGTTTCGCCGCCCATGTTCAACTCGATCTGCCAGGTTCCGGCAACGGCGGCGGCAGCTCCAGCGGCGCCATCTGCGGCCACCGCGTTGCCGCGGGCGCCGGGCGCTGCTCCCTTCTCGAGCGCGCCTTCCACGAACGTGTATACGATCCGCGTGTCCTCCTCGAACAATGGTCCGTCGCTCACGACCAGGTTGGCCGGAAATCCGGCTTCGACGCGCACCAGATTCGGCGCGCCCAGCAGCGCCGCCGGCGTCGTCGTAAGCGCGCGCAGCGCGTCCGCCTCACCGAGCCCGTACTCGATGACCTTACGAGCGCCTTCGCGCAGGTCCGCCCGACCCTCCCCACTGGTCAGTGCGACCTGGACGCCGGCGCGGATCAGACGGCCGGCATTCGCGTATACTGCTTCCAGCTCGCGCTGCTCGCGTGCCGCCGCGGGTGCCGGTGGCTCCGTCGCCGCCGAGTCAGGCTTCGCGTCGGGCTTCCAGCGGCGCGGCTTTGGGAAATCGAGCGAGACGAGCACCGGTACACCGCGCGCCTCGAGCTCGTCGGCGATCAGCCACGCCTCGGCGCCGCCGACGATCACTGGCCGGAAGCCGAACTCGTCTGCAAGCCGCAGCACGCGCCGGATGTCTTCCACATCATTGGCTGCGAAGTAGACGTCGCTTTCGCCAGCAAGGATCTGCTGCACGGCCATATAATCAGGATCGAACGACGGTCGGGTGATGCCGCGGGGATCGCGGTTCGCGGCCTGAATGAGCTGGCCGCGCCGCTGCGTGTCCATGAATGTCTGACGGAGCCAGGCGATCGCTCCGAACAGCGTGCCCGGGTACGTGCCGCGACCGCCGCGGAACGAGAGCGATGCCCCGAGTGCGGGGTCGAGCACGAGCTCGGCCGGCCGCTCCGCATCCCTGCGCAGCAGCAGCAGCGTGCCCTGACCCGCCATCAGCGCATTCGAAGGGTGTACCGCGACCGCGACGATGCCCTTCTTGCGTTGCGCCGCTCCATCCTCGCCGGTCGCCTCGAGCGCATCGACCACACGCCGGCTCGGCATGAACCCCTGCAGCTGGCGTGGTGGATTCCACGATTCGACGGTCGAGCGGTCGATCGAATCCTGTACGAACTCGAACTTCACCGTGCCATTGGCGTCCACCAGCCCGGGATAGACGTACAGCGAGTCGCCCTCGAGCAGTTGCGCATCGCCAGGCACGCTCGCGCCCGGGCCGATCGCCTCGATGAAATCGCCGCGCACGAGCACGGTCTGATCTGTCGCCTGCCGCCCATCGGCATACACGACTGTCACGCCGCTCAGCGCATATGCGGCCGGCGCTGGCGGCTCGGTGAACTGGGCGACGGCCGGCGCAGGGAGCGTCAGCGCGCACGCCAACGCCAGGCTGCCGCGTCCCAACCATCGGGCATCTCTCATGGTCCTATCCCTGCTACCGGATCTGCGTAGGAGTGGCGTCTGGCGGCAAAGTCGCCAGCCACCGGCCGCCCGTCAAATGCACCGCGGCCGGGTCGGCTCCCGCGCTACCACTTGGCCGGTTCGGGGTACGCTGCAGCGCTCTCCACCGCGACCTTTCCCGCCCGCGGCCGGGTCGCTAGATGGCGTCTACGTCGAAATCAACGTCAACCTCAACGTCGAGGTCGCATGGTCCACGCGCCAGAATTCCGCCCGGCCCTGGAATGGCTGCACACGGGCGGGCGGCCGCTCACGCTGCACGAGCTTCGTGGCAAGGTCGTGCTCCTCGACTTCTGGACCTACGGCTGAATCAACTGCCTGCACGTACTCCCGCAGTTGCGGGAGCTGGAACGGCGCTACCCGGGCGAGCTGGTGATCATCGGCGTGCACGCCGGCAAGTTTCCGCATGAGCGCCACACCGCCAACATCCTGCGTGCCTCCTACCGCGAGGACGCGCTGCATCCGATCGTGAACGACCGCCATTTCCGGGTCTGGCGTGACTATGCCGTGCGGGCGTGGCCGACGCTGACGCTGATCGATGCGGCAGGAAATGTCGCCGCGCAGCAGGCTGGGGAGCTCACGGCCGACCAGCTCGAGCCGCTGATCGAGCGGCTCATCGCCGATGCCGGCGACGCGCTGGAGCGTGCGCCACGCCACTGGCCGGTCGATCCGCTACCCGAGCCGCCGGCGACGCTGGCATTTCCGGGCAAGGTGATCGCCGATGAAGCCGGCCGCATCGTGGTCGCCGACACGAGGCACCACCGGGTGCTCGTGCTGGAGAGCGGCGACGACGCCCGTCACGCGCGCCTGCGCCACGTCATCGGCCACGGCGAGGCCGGCTTCGCCGACGGTAGCTTTGCGGTCGCGCGCTTGCGCGCGCCGCACGGCCTGGCATGGCTCGACGAGCAACGCCTGCTGATTGCCGATACCGAGAACCACGCGATCCGGCTGGCTGACCTGCAGGCAGGTGCGCTGACGACGTTGGTCGGTACCGGCGAGCAGGGCCGCCACTTCAACATGCCCGGAAGAGGCAGGGAAGTGGCGCTCAGCTCGCCCTGGGATCTGCTGCACCACGACGGCATGGTGTACGCTGCCATGGCCGGCTTCCATCAGATCTGGTCGGTCGATCCGGAGACCGGGGAGGCGCGGCCCTGGGCCGGAAGCGGCGCCGAGGCGATCACCGATGGGCCGCTTCGTACCGCCACCCTGGCCCAGCCCAGCGGCCTCGCCAGCGACGGCCAACGCCTCTTCTTCGCGGACAGCGAGTCCAGCGCGATCCGTGCAGCCGACTTCGTGGAGCGCGAGGTCCGGACCCTCGTCGGCACGGGCCTCTTCGACTTCGGCGACCGCGACGGAGCGGGCGACGACGTGCGGCTGCAGCATCCGCTCGGGGTGGCCTGGGATGAGGTGCAGCGCCTGCTCTATCTGGCGGACACGTACAACGGCAGCATCAAGGTGCTCGATCCGGCGACTCGCAGAGTCATCACGTGGGCGGCGAGCGCCGCCGATGGCAGCCGCCTCGACGAACCGGGCGGCGTGGCGATCGCCGGCGATCGGCTCTACGTCGCTGACACCAACAACCACCGCATTCTGACGGCGCGCACGCGGGATCCTGCGCTCGAGGCCGTTGTCCTGGACGGCGCGTAATCGCGACTGCACTGCCGGCGAACCCGTGAGGGTTCGACCCGGACTACATGCGCC
This sequence comes from Longimicrobiales bacterium, assembly GCA_050732635.1. Lineage (GTDB taxonomy): Bacteria > Gemmatimonadota > Gemmatimonadetes > Longimicrobiales > RSA9 > JBOHRE01. The sequence goes on from JBOHRE010000014.1 coordinate 13,410, forward strand.
GGTACTTCGGCCCGCTCCCGCCTTCACGTGGCGTCCAGCGCGGCCCCAGTACGTCGGTGGCCTTGCAGTCGATACAGTTCGGCGCGTTGACGATCAGGCGCTCACCCTGCCGTTCATAGACGCCGGCCGGGCACATGCCCGCGTAGAAATCGGCGACCTCCGGCGGGACGTCGCGGCCCACCACGAGGTGCGAGGGAATGTCGTCACGCGTCTGGTTTCCCGACTTGAAGACCGCATCCAGCTTCCGGAACGTGAGTACGCCATCCGGCGTGAACGGCTCGCCGCCAGCGCTGCGACGCGGCTCGGCGGCATCCGGCTCGATGTCGACGCGCGAACCCGGAAGACGGCCGCCCGTCAGGGTCAGCATGCTGGCCTTGGCGCCGCCGGCGAAGAACCCATCCTTGAAGACGAGGCGCATGTTTCGCCGCGCTCGCAGGTCGCGGATGATGTAGCTGTCGTCCACCATGCGATCGTAGCCGGCGAGCGCCGCCGCGCTCGTGTCGCCTCGTTTCAGCGCGTCGAAGATCGCGCGGCCCGCGTAGATTCCAGATTGCATCGCGTAGTGGATGCCCTTGAGCGATGCCACCTCGACGAAGCCGGCGGCATCGCCGAGCACGACGATCCCGTTGCCGTGGCGTCGCTCGGGGAGTGCATAATACCCGCCTTCGGGGATCGTCTTCGCACCCCACTCGACGAGCTCACCACCCTCGAGGTACTGCCGGAACAGGGGATGCCGCTTCATCCGTTGCAGCAGGACATGGACGTCGAGATTCGCATCTCGATAGTCCAGTCCGACCACGAGACCGAGCGCGACGAGGTTCGGCTCGAGCGGGTACATGAAGCTGCCACCGAACGCGTCGCGCGGGACCGGCCAGCCGAGCGTATGAATGACGCGGTCCAGTGGCGTTCGGGTCTCCCATAGCTCCTTCACCCCGAGCGCGTAGATCTGCGGATTGGCCGCGCCGATTCCTTGCCACTCGTAGAATGCCTGTGACAGCGAGCCGCGCGTGCCTTCCGCCAGCGCCGTGACCCGGGCCACGATGTCCGTGGCCGGCGTGCTCGCACTCGAAGGATTGCCGGACCGATCCAGCCCCGCGGGCACAGTGCGTACGCCGCGAACGCGATCACCCGCGACCAGCAGCGAGGCGGCCGGGAAGCCGGTGAAGATGTCGACGCCGAGCGCCTCGGCTCGTTCACCGAGCCAGCGCACGATCTCGCAGATCGAGGCGAGCCGATTGCCCTCGTTCCGCATGGTCGGCGGTGTAGGCAGCCGCAGGGCGCGTCGCTCGGTCAGCACATACACGGCTTCCTCGTCGACCGGCTCGCGCAGTGGCAGGCTTCCAGGATCGAGATCGGGGAACAGCTCGGCGAACACGGTCGGGTTCACCACCGCCCCGGACAGGCAGTGTTCGCCCAGACCTGCCGATTTCTCGAGCACGGCGATCGAGAGCGGCCCGACCGAGCCGCCCGCCTCGGCGTCCTGCCGCGCGAGCCTCGCCAGTTCGATCGCGCCTGCCAGCCCCGCCGGTCCGCCACCCACGAACACCACATCCACCTCGACCGCCTCCTCGCCCGGCGATTCCGCTACGACGAGCCGCTCGCGCGGCAGCGGCGGCTGATGGTCGGCCGGTACGATCGTTCGCCCGTCAGTTGCTTCGGCCATGAGCGTCCCCGGTCAGCTAGAGTGTCGACCGCAGAGTACGCAGAGATCGCCGAGGGTTCGCCGGCATACCGAGGCATGCCGCTGCAGCCACATCATTTTTTTGGTTTTGCTCTGCGCTCTCTGCGAGCTCCGCGGTGAATCCTCTGGCATCAAGGTTGCTCTGCCAGCGCGGCCGGGATCTCGGCCGTGCCAGGATCCGCGGAGAGCAACGGAATCGCTTCGGCGACGTCGCCCGCTGCGAGTGACTCGGCTGACTCCGGCACGATGAGGAGCGCGTCGGCCGCCACCATTGAACTGAGCATGCCGGATCCCTGCGGCCCGGTAAGCCGGGCCACTACCTCGCCGGCGCGCGTCTCGATCCGGACCCGCAGGAACTGTGTCATACCGCGCCTGGAGTCGACCCTCTCGGCGAGGCGGACGCGGACGGTCGCGGGGAACACGTCCTCGCGGCCGAGCAGGCGGCGCAGCCCGGGCTTGGCCATGACCTCGAACGTGACCAGCGCCGACACCGGGTTGCCCGGCAGTCCGAACACGTAGATCGGTGCGGCGCGCTCGCGCTCGAGCAGGCCGAATGACAATGGACTGCCAGGGCGCATCCTGACCCGCCAGAAATCGAAGCGAAACCCCAGCCGTTCGAGGACGTCCTTCATGCGATCGTGATCGCCGACGCTCGCGCCGGCCGTGGTGATCAGGACGTCGCAGTCGAGGCCGCGCTCGACGGCCGCCGCGATCGCTGTATCGGCATCGGCCGCGATCCCCAGCGGCACCGGCACGCAGCCGGCGCCACGCAGCGCGGCGGCCAGTGCGTAGCTGTTCGAGTCGGCGATGCGGCGGCCGCTGACGAGCTCGTCGAGCGCATCGGGCGCGACCAGCTCATCGCCATTCGACAGCACCGCCACGCGGGGCGCAGGGTGCACGCCAACGCGGGTGCGGCCGATGGCCGCGAGCACACCGATCTCGGCGGCGCGCAGCCGCCGGCCGGCCGTCACCACGCGTGCGCCCGGCGTAATGTCCTCACCCGCGCGTCGCACGTTGCGTCCCGCGTCGTCGGCGCGCAGGATCCGGACTGCGTAGGGCGGCTCGCCACCGCTCGTGCCCGCCAGGTCGGTGTGCTCGAGTCGGATCACGGTGTCTGCGCCCGCCGGAATCGGCGCCCCCGTCATCACACGTGCTGCAACGCCGCGCCGCAGCTCGCGCGACGGCACGGCGCCCGCCGGGACCTCCTCGATCACCTGCAGTGTCACCGGCGCAGTCTCGCTCGCGGCGCGCACGTCCGCCGCCCGCGCAGCAAAGCCGTCCATCGCGCTGTTGTCCCACGGCGGGTGCGCGACGGCGGAGACCACGTCTTCCGCGAGCACGAGGCCCACGGCATCCAGGAGCGGCAGCTCGATCGGCGCGAGCGGCGTCATGAGCTCGACGATACGGCGCATGGCCACGCCGGCAGTCAACCAGTCGGCAGCGCGAGGCATCACCGCCCGGACTCGCCGAGTGTCGCGTCTGCAACGGCCCGCTCCGCGGGCGTGTTGACGTTCATGAAAAGGCGTTCCGGAGCGCCGTAAAGGGACACCTCCGCGAGCGGCAGGCGCTGCACCCGGACTTCCGGCCAGAACGCGATCGCGCGGCGATCGCCGCGCGCCGCCGCGGCCTCGATCGGGCCAATGCAGCCACGGCCGTAGATGGCGCAGAGGGGCTCGACGCCGCGTCGCCCGGAGCTTTCCGGAGCCACGATGTCTGGCGAGCCCGCCGGACCGCCGGCGTCCTCACGCAGCCGCCGCAGACGCAGGAGCAGCCGCGGCTCGATGAACGGCATGTCGCAGGCAACGACCAACGCACCGACCGCCCCGATCTCGCGCGCGTACGACAGTGCAGCATGGATCCCCCCCAACACGCCGGTCCCGATGAGCGCATCGGATCGCACCGGAAAGCCGAGCGCGGCGTAAGCCTCTGGCTCGTTCGCAATGACGACGATCGGTTCGGCGGCCTCGGCGACGGCGCGGATCACGCGCTCGATCAGACGCACGCCACCGACGCTGGCGAAGGCCTTCGGCGAGCCATAGCGGCGGCTGCGACCGCCAGCCAGAATGGCGCCGACCAGCGTATCGGCGTCAGGCATCCGCCGCATGGGCCGCCGGGGTGGGTGCGAACAGCTTCGGCTGCGCCCCCGTCGCCCGCGCCAGCAGTGGCAGGCCCGACAGGCCGGCGAGCTCGAGCGCGAGGCTCGTCGGCACCGAGCGGCTGGCCAGCCACGCCAGACCGGCGCGCCCGGCCTTGAGCGCGATGCCTGCACTGACCCGCGAGGAGATGACCAGGCCGCAGTGCCCGAGTGGCAGGCCTGCGAGTAGCGCGCCCCCGATCACGATGTCCGCCGCGTTGTGGCGACCGACGTCCTCGGCGTGCTCGACGATGCGCCCGGCGAGGACCAGCGCAGCCGTGTGCAGTCCGCCGGTTGCCTGATAGCGCGCGGCCCGCGTGTACAGCTCGCCGAACAGCTCGCTGAGCCGCTCCCGTGTGGGCGGCGAGTCGCCTCCGGCGCGCCCGCGCAGGCGCTCGGGTTCACAATCGAGAAAGTGGCGCGCGCCACACCCCTGCAGGGCCGCGTGCGCGCTGTGAGCGCGCGCACGCTGCTCCGCCTCGGTCGTGAGTTGCACGCGTACGCGATCCGCCCGGCCGCGGCCGACATCCAGCTCGAGGGCCACGAGATCCGCGGTGCCATCGATCGCGCCGCTCGCGAGTAACCACCCGGCGGCGAGCGCGTCCGCACGACCCGGGGTCCAGCTCCAGACGTGAATGCGCCCACACAGCTCCAGCCGAAAGGGCCGCTCCTCGACTGCCGCGGTCTCGCGCATCAGCTCATTCGCGGATCGATGCCGAGGATCCAGGCCGCGAGCAGCGCGACCAGCAGGTATGCGAACCAGCCCAGCAGCGCAGTGCCGATGGCACGGCCGGTGCTGAAATCGAGCGCCTGCCGGATCGCGATGATGCCGGCGACCAGGATCCACACCCCCACCACGACCCGCGCGATCCAGCCGAGCAGCGGCACGATTCCCAGCAGGTAGAGCACGCCCGGCGATTGCGCGAACCCGATCGTGCGTAGCAGCTCGCCCCAGGTCGCCGTGCCCCCCAACAGCTTGTCGCCGATCAGGTAGGTGACGCCGGACCAGATCAACCACCCGAGGAAAGCGCCGATCAATGCGGCGATGAACCCGCCGCTGCCCTGTGCAGCGCCACCGATCGCCGCGCAGATGCTGACGATCGCCACCACCCCGGCCGCTTGGCTCGTCGCGGTGGTGTCGGCCTCGACCTCCTCGTACACGCTGATGTCCAGCCTTGCGGCGCCGACCATGCGCTCGACCAGCGAGCGTCGCGCAACGACGTTCATCGTGTTGCTCCCGCGTTCAGGGACTACTGCCGCGTACTCCGGCCATACCGCTGCCGGCAGGAAAGATCCGCAACGCTGCCGCCTTCAATTGCGCCGTTGCCGACGCGCCCGGCCGCAGCTCCAGCTCGCTCGCACTCTGGCGTGTGACGGTGGCGACGAGCGCAATGTCGCCCATCAGCTTCACACGCACCACACCGGCCATCGGGATGACCGCTGTCACACGCACGTCAAAGCGATTGCGCGCGCTCGTCGCCGGCGCCTGCGGCGGTGCGACCACCACGTCCTCCGGTCGGTACGCCACATGAACCGGCGTGCCGGGATCGAGAGCCTGCCCGGCCGTGTGCACGATTTCCAGGCGCGCTCCGCCGCGCAACCGAACGGCCGTGATACCCTGTTCGATCCGCTCGACCTGGCCGTCCAGCAGGAGCTGAGCACCCGTGATCGCAGCTACGAACGGCGTGACCGGCTCCAACACGAGCTCGTCCGGTGTGCCGTGCTGGACGATCCGGCCCTGCTCCATGACGACCACCCGATCCGCCAGGCCGAACGCATCGAGGGGATCGTGCGTGATCAGCAGGACCGCGCCCGCCTGGGCTCGCGCGAGCCGTTCGACGTCTTCGCGCAGCCGGTCGCGCGTCGCTGGATCGAGATTCGCCATCGGCTCGTCCAACAGCAATACGTCGGGCGACGTCGCCAGAGCCCGCCCGAGCGCCACCCGCTGGGCCTCACCGCCCGACAGGCTACCGACCGAGCGCGAGAGCTGCTGGCTCACGCCGAGCAGCTGCGCCAGCTCTCGCACTCGCACGTCGATGTCGCGCCGCGAGCGTCCGGCGGCGCGTAACGCGAAGGCAAGGTTGTCGAAGACCGTGCCGGCGAACAGGTGCGGTCGCTGGAAGACGCCGGCCAGCCTGCCTCTCGCCTTCGGGTCGCCGACGCGGAGCGGCTCGCCGTTGAGGCGGACTTCGCCTCGGCTAACCGACTCCAGCCGCAACAGAATCCGGAACAGCGTCGACTTGCCGGCACCATTGGGGCCCAGCAGCGCCACGATCTCGCCGCGTGCCAGCGTGAGCGTCTCGATGTCAACGACCAGCCGCTCGCCGTAGTGCCGCCGCAGGCCACGCGCTTCGAGCAGTGAGGTCACGCCCAGGGCCGGTCCAGAGACGAGTCTGTCGCGCCCTGTTGGGCCCTGGTGAGCAGCAGGTTCACCACGAAGGCGAGGAGCAGCAGAATGCCGCCCAGGGCGAGGGCCAGGCCGAAGTTGCCACGCCGGGTCTCCAGCACGATCGCCGTCGTCATGACCCGCGTTTCGCCGACGATGTTGCCGCCGACCATCATCACGGCGCCGACCTCGGAGATCACGGCGCCGAAGCCGGCGACCACGGCCGCGACCAGGCCGAGCCGCGCCTCCCGTACGTGGACCCACAGTGCGCGGAGTCGCGAGGCCCCGAGCGCCCGCGCCTGCCAGCGCACATCCGGCGGCACGGCCTGCACGGCGGCGAGTGTGATGCCGGCGACGTACGGCGCGGCCAGCAGCGCTTGAGCGGTGATCATCGCCGCCGGTGTGAAGAGCCAGCCCAGCCCGCCCAATGGCCCCTGCCGGGACAGCATCAGGTACACGAACAGCCCCACCACCACGGGTGGCAGCGCGAACCCCGTGTGGATCAGCGTGATCGCGACGCGGCGGCCCCTGAAGCGACCGATACCCACGGCGATGCCGACGGGCAGTCCCAGCACCACACCGAGCAGAACGGCACTGCCGGAGATGGCCAGCGACCGGGCGACGATGTCGAGCAGGTAGCGGTCCGCCGCGAAGATCAGGTGGATCGCGGCGGCGAGCGCATCCAGAAGAAGGTCCACGGCTCCGGCCGGTAACGGCGGCTCAGTGAGCTGAGTGATCCCGCGCAGGAACGAACAACGGTCTGCCTTCGGTGCCGCCGCCGAAGGTGCGAATCCTACGTGCGGCATCGGCGGAGCGCAGCCAGTCGGCGAGCCGGCGCGCCGGCACCGATTGCGCGGCTCGCTTGGATATCGTCAGGCCGTACGGATTGGCCAGCCGGCGGTCGTCGGTGAACAGCGCGGGCTGGGCCGCGCCGGTCCGTAGCCACGTCGGCCGGTCCGCCAGCGCGTACGCGTCGCGTTCCATGGCCAGCCGCAGGGCGTCCGCCATGCCGATGCCAGCCTCGATATACCAGTGCGGGGTCGCGCCACCACGCTGCAGCTCGACGCCCGCCCCGCGCCACAGCGCCAGCTCGCGACGGTGCGTGCCGCTGTCGTCGCCCCGTGAGACGAATGGGGCGCCCGCGTCGGCAATGCGTCGAAAGGCGTCGATGGCGTCGCCCGCCTCACTCACCCCCGCGGGATCTGCTGGCGGACCGACGATCTGATACGTGCTGCGCATCACCGTGTGGCGCTCGGTTGCGCTGCCGCGCTCGACCAGCCGTGTCTCTGCGACGGAGTCATGAGTCAGAGCGACGTCGATGTCGCCACGCTCGAGCATGGCCAGGATGTCGCCCGTTCCGCCGACGATCACCCGCGGTCGGGCACCGCCGGCGTTCGCGAAGCCTTCGATCAGCAGGTCGAGGAGTCCGGAATCCTCGAGCGTGGTCGTGGCGCCCAGGGTCGATCGCTCACCCAGTGAGCCACCGCAGGCGACGGCAGCCAGCAGCGCGCCAACGTTCCCGGCTCGGCCCAGTCGACCGCAGCCGGGCACGCCCGCCAGCGCGTGTCGCTTGCGAACAGGCTGCCGACGGCTCAGTGGTTCTCGCGCGATTCCGTGCCGAGCTGGGGTGGACGGTCCGGCGGCGTGTAGGCCTCGCCCCGCTCGATCGCCCGCTGCATGTCCTGCGTGCCGTACAGCTCCCCCTCCTCGTCGCCTAGGAGGTGTTCGGCCGACGATTCCGTCAGATTTCCGGACTCGCCCAGCTCGTCCTCGACTGCGTCGTCCTCGACGCGAGCGTCGTCGGCCGCCTCTGCGCGTTCGGCGCGGCGCGTCTCGTCGACGATCAGATCATTGCTGTAGGTGGCGACACCCAGCAGGTCGCCGAGCACCTGATCGACCTCCTGGACCTCTTCCTCGGTGCCGACGCGCCCGGAGACTCTGACCTTCCCGCCGGCCACCTCGACATCGAAGTCGTCCGGGTCGATTTCAGGACGCTCGCGCAGCCGCTCGATCACCACCTCACGCAGATCGTCGTCATCGAGGTTGCCGATATCGTCGATGTTCTCGTAGTCTCGCCGCATTCACCCGTCTCCGGTCTCGGGGCGCCGTGCGAGCAGCCTCAGAAGCGAAAGCCTGCGCCGAGCGTCACGGCAACGTTTTGCAGCCATTGGCTCGTCGGCACCGTCACGTCGCGTTCCGGGAAGCCGCGCGGTGCTTCGATCTGCCATAGGTAGTCGCGGGCGTCGAGGCGCACCGTGAACCGTGGGGTGGCGAACCACTCGATGCCCGCACCGACTTGTCCGGCGAAACTCGTGCCGGGATCATAACGGAACGATGGCTCGACCTGCTCGTTCGGTTCCGAGTCGCCGGTGTGGACCACCAGCCCGGCGCCGGCCACCACGTACGGCGCCAAACGGTACCAGGTACGCGGGCCCGTGAGGTCGAAACGCAGCCCCGCGTCGACGATCGCCAGCACGGTCTCCGCCTCACCGACCTGCGTGAACCCGGTGTCCTGCGGCACCGTGTCCATCACGGCACGTGTCGTGGGGAATGCCGACACGCCGGCCTCGATATTGAACGGACCGCTGAGGCGAAAATCCCAACGCAGGCCGCCGAGCGTGCCCGAGGCCGGGCCGAGATTCAGCGCACCTTCATCGGTCCAGATGTGACCGGCAAAGGCGGAGACGTGATGACGCGACTCGACGAACCGGTAGGGCGAGCTCACCGACTGTCCAGCAGCGGCGGCCGGCAACGCGAGCAGGAGCGTAAAGGCGAGCATCAGCGGCCGCGGCCGCGGCTGAATCAAGGGTCGCATGTTCACGAGTCGATGGGCCAGAAAATCGAGCGCGCAACGTAGATGCAGGTTCAACGGTCCGGCAAGTCGCTGCGCGCTTCTTGACGCCCACCGACGCGCTCGCCTACCATCCGCGTCCCGCTCGTTCCTCGCACCGCCTATCACCGATCGCACCCGGGAGTTCCGGATGAAGCCGTCCACGACCTTTGCGTCCTCCCGAGCACCGGCCACACCGCGCTGCCGCGGTGCGAATTCTGCACGTCCGGGGTGTACCGTCCCGCGCCGGCCGGCCCGGACGTAGACCTTCGAGCGTCGACTCGCATGAAGCTTCAGCGTTTGAGCCTGATCGCCGGCTTGCTGTCGCTGGCTGCGTGTGACGGCGGCAACGGCGGCGGTCCCGTCGAGCCTCCGGCTGCGACCCATGCGATCGCGATCCAGGGTGGCGACCAGCAGACCGGTTCGCCGGCCACCGAGCTGCCGCAGCCGCTCCAGGTCATCGTTTCTGAGGAGGTCACCGAACAGCCCGCTGCCGGCGTTGCGGTGTCCTGGAGTGTCGTCAGCGGCACGGGCGCGACCCTTCAGCCCACGAGCTCGACCACGGACTCGGCTGGCGTCGCCGCGACTCGCCTGCGGCTGGGGCCGGCCGCCGGCACGTACCGTGTGGAAGCGCGCGTCACCAATGGCACGAACGATCCCGTCGTCTTCACCGCGCGCGCGGTCGTCGGTGACCCCGTCATCACGAGCATCGAGCCGGATCCGGTCCAGGCCGGCGACACGGTCACGGTCACCGGCACCGGATTCGGATCCTCGCCGGACGATGTCATCGTCCGGTTCAACGGGCTGCGCGGCGTCGTCGTCGCCGGCACCGATACCGAGCTGCGGGTGGCCGTGCCCTCGTGCCTGCCGGCGCGAACGGTGCCAGTCGACATCACCATAGGCTCACGGACTTCCCCTGCTGTCTCGATCACCGTGTCCGCTGGCACTGCCGGGCCGCTCATGTTGCCGATTGGGGGCGTTCAGGTCTTCGCCGAGCCTGCTGACCTCGGCTGCATCAGCCTTGCACCGCAGCAATCCGGTACGCGGTTTCTGCTGGTGCTCCAGAATGCCACGACCGTGGCAGGTGCGGAACTACCCTTTGAGTTGGTCGGGCTGGCCAGCGGAGTGACGACGACGGCGGAGTCGGCCGGTCCCGCGCGGGCCGCGCTGCCGTCCGACACGCGCACCACACCGCTGCCGCCACAGCAGCTCTGGGAGAACCGGTTGCGCAGACTCGAGCGCGAGCAGATCCGCGGCGTTCGACAGTCGATCCCATGGCCGCAGGCCCGCGCCCGGGCTCAGCCCCAAGCCGTGCCGGCCGTCGGTGACCGGCGCAGCTTCAACGTGCTGAACGAGCAGAACACGTTCACGGCTGTGACGGCTGAGGTGATGCATGTCAGCCAGCACGCCGTCCTGTATCAGGACCTGGACGCGCCCGCCGCTGGACTGACCACCGCCGACTTCGTTCAGTTCGCCGCACAGTTCGACGATCCGATTTTTCCAACGGACGTGTCCGTCTTCGGCGAGCCGTCCGACATTGATGACAATGACCGCATCATCATTCTCTTCACGCCTGTCGTCAACGAGCTGACCGAGCGAGGCACTCAAGGGTTCGTCGCTGGCTACTTTTACGGCTGCGACCTCGCGGTCTTCTCCAGCAGCTGTGCGGATGCGAATCGCGGCGAGATCTTCTACACACTCGTTCCGGACCCCGACGGCGTGCACAGTGACCCGCGCTCTCGTGATGACATTCTGCGTACCGTGCCACCGACCCTGGCCCATGAGTTCCAGCACATGATCCACTTCAACCAGCGGCACCTGATTCTCGGTGCGTTCGCCGGTGAGGCGCTCTGGTTGTCGGAGGGGTTGGCCCACATGGCCGAGGACGTGGTCGGCGCCGTCTTCGCGCAGCGCGGCGATCTCGCCGTGGCCGATCAATTCGAGCGCGCCAACTACACTCGTGCGTTCTTCTATCTCGGTACGCCGAACGAATCGCCGGAGGCGTCCCACGAAATCAGTCTCCTAGCCGAGGGCGGCTTCGGCACACTCGAGCAGCGCGGCGCAGCCTGGCTCGTGCTCAAGTACCTCGCCGGCCACCACGGCCAGACGATTCTCGGCGAGCTGACGCGCACCACGCTGACCAGCACTGACAACGTCTCGGAACGAACCGGCGAGGCGTGGTCGGCCACGTTCAACGACTGGTCCGTCGCGCTCTACGCCGATGATGCTCCAGAGCTGGCCGGCGCTGTCGTTGCCGCGGAGTATACCTTTCCCGATATCGACCTGCGGACAGCGCTCTTCTCCCCCTCGCGAGGCGGCTTCGCGCTGCAGCCGCCGATCCAGGGTTTTGCTGATTTCGCAGTCGGCGCGATCATCAAGGCCGCCGCGCCGTATTACCTGATCGTGGATGCAGGCAACACGAGCGCCACCCTCAACCTGCAGATGAGTGCGTCCGGCGCCGGCCAGTTTCCGCAGAACGCCAAGCCGCAGATCGCGGTGCTACGGCTCCGCTGACGACCCTCGGCGCCGATCACTTTCTGCCCGGGCGGTTGCCGGCGTGTTCGCGAGCGTGACCCCGCCGATGATGACGGCGGCACCGATCAGCTGCGTCGGCGTCGGCACTTCGTCGAGCCAGGCCCACGCGATCGCCAGCGCGAATACCGGAACCAGGTTGGAATAGCTGGCCGTCCGCGTGTTGCCGATCGTGCGCACGCCGTGATACCAGAGCATGTAGGCGACGCCGATGCCGAAGGCGCCGCTGTAGAGCACGGCCAGCCAGGTGCCCTCGCCGATCCGATCGATGCCGAGCGCGAGCAGCCAGGGGATGCCGAGCAGGAACAGCCCTGCGGTACCGATCCACATCGTCCACGCCGTGACCGCCACCGAGCCGTAGCGTCGAATCGGCGCGCGGGCACCCACCGTGTACATCGCCCATGCCGCCGACGCAGCGATCATGAGCAGGTCGCCGCGCAGCGTGTCGCTGTCGATGCCGAGCTCCGCCGCCGAGCCCACGACCACGAGCACCATTCCGGCCACGGTCGCACTCACGCCGAGCCACATCAGCGGCCGTACGCGCTCGTGACCGAGCGCCGCCGACAACAGCGCAGTCAGCATCGGCGTGCCGGCGAGCAGCAGGCTGGCATTGCCGGCGCGTGTGTGGTCCATAGCGTGGATGAAAAGGAGCTGATAGACGACATTGCCGATGATTCCGAGGGCGATGATCCGCGGCAGGTCCGCACGGGCCGGCAGCGGCACGCGCCCGCGGCGCCGCAGCACCGCCCAGACGACGACGCTCGCGAGCAGGAAGCGCAGCGGATTGAAGGCCATCGGCTCGAGGTCCTCGAGCGCGACCTTGATCACCGAAAAGTTTACCGCCCAGAGCAGAACGAGCAGGAGGAGCAGCGCATACGTCGCCCGGGTGTCGCTCTGGCGCGGTGTGAGTCGCGCGCTGGGGGCCGGATTCGGGTCTCGAGCGGTCGCCATGGCGCGCGCAAGCTCCCGCCGCTTCGCTGGACGCGCAAGGCGGCGCCTACATACCTTGCCGGTCGCGAGCGCAGCGTCGTCGCGTGCGCCGACCACCAGCCCACGGAGCACGAGCCATGGTTGCGGCGGTTGTTCTGATTCGTGCGACCCGGGACCGGATTCCGCTCGCCGGGCAGTCGCTCGCGGCGATCGACGGGATCGCCGAGGTCTACTCTGTGTCCGGTGATTGGGACCTGGTCGCGATCGTGCGTGTGCCCGAGTGGGAGCAGATCGCAACCGTGGTGACCGAGAAGATCGCTGCGGTGGAGGGAATCGAACGAACGCACACGCTGATGGCGTTCCGCGTTTACTCCCGCGGCGACCTCGAGAAGGCCTACGACATGTTCGAGTAGCAGCCCCCTGCCGTCAGCTCATCGACGTGGTGTCGCCAGTGTCGGGGGTATCGCGTGTCGCGGTGTCCCGCGGCTCTGCTGGACCAGCTCGCGTGACATCCCGCTCGGCGGGCTCCGGCTCGCTGCCCAGGAACCGCTCCGCCGCGACGGAGCGGTCGTACCAGCCGCGCGCGATCTCCGCCGCGATGTCGCGGCCGCCCAGCCCGAAGGCGATCCCTGCCGCCAGCGACGCCGCCCCCACGATCGCTATGAAGGCGACCAGCACGATGTCCTCGGCGATGTCGAGCTGCTCCAGCGCCATGAAAACCGACAGGATCACCACCACCGCCTTCGCCGCGCGGGCCAACGTCGGCATCCCCGAGATGCCGCCCGCCGAAGCCAGAACCAGATCCTTGACGAATTCGCCGAGCACCAGGCCCAGGAACAGGATGATGACGGCCGCGATGACATTCGGGATGTAGGCCAGCATCTCGCCGAACAGCGCGCTGACCACGGTGAGTCCCAGAGCGCTGGCCACTAGCAGAATCACCAGCAGCATCACCGCCCAGAAGACCAGCTTGGCCAGCACCGTCGACGCATCGAAACGAGTGCCGGTGCGCTCGAGGGCCTCCGATACGCCGCCGTCGCGCATCCAGCGCTCGAAACCGATCCGGTGCAGCGCGGCGTCAGTACCGCGCTCGACCATCTTGGCGATCGCATAGCCGACAATCAGAATGCCGAGCCCGGCGGCGATCTGCGGCAGAAACGCGAAGATCTGGACGATCCCCTCTTCCAGCCGGTCGAGGATGTTTTCCTGCATGCGTCTGCTCCTTCGGGGGCTTCGTAGGCTGTCGCTCCGCGGGGGGTTTTGCAAGGCTGGCCCGATTCCTACATCTTACGGTAAGCCGCGATCGTGAGGCGGTCCGCGGGCCGTCCCGAGGTGGCGACCTTGATCTGCTGGCCCGAACCAGGGAGCGCGCGAGCGTGAAGACGGAGCCAACCACAGTCACGGATGAGACGATTCAGGGACGTGAAGGGCAAGGAATGGATCGCGACCGCTCTGGAGGAGCGGACGCCGCGGCACCACGGCCGCTGGTATCTGGCGTTCCATCCGGCCGACGAACCGGGCCGCGTGCTCGCACAGCCGGACGTGCGCTGGCAGACGCGCGCGACCGCCGAGCGCACGATTCGCGCGATGGCCGACTGGGAGCTACAGCGGCGGATCGCCTGGGTTCAGGACCGGGCACGACCCGACGGCCACCTGCCCCTCGCCGCGACGCAGACGCAGCCGCTTCTGATGGACGCCGCGACGGAGACGCAGGGGTGAACCTCGCCGCAGGCGACTGGCTCGCCTTCGACGGCGTCGACCTCGAGCTCGTGCTCTCCCAGCTCCAGGTCGGGGCACGGCCGCGTTGCCCCTGTTGCAACCAAGCCCTCGAGGCTCAGCCCAGCACCAGGCTTCGCGCGATGCTGCCGCCGAGCGTCGACGGCTACGACCTCGAGTGTCGCGACTGCCGGCGCTACCACCCATGCGTCTATGAGACCTCCGATCGGGTGCGGCTGACACGACTACGGCGCTTTGCGACTGCAGTCCTCCGCGCGTGACAAGCCCCTGACCCGTTGATGGAGGCGGTCCAGGCCCTGATCGACTCGATCAGGGCCGAATTCGTCCCCGACGCCCGCGCTGTCGTCTTCGATGTCGAGACCGAGCTGAAGGGATCGACGTTGACGCTGCGTGGCACCGCCTCCCACACCGAGGCGGCCAGCGCGCTGGTCGAGCGTGCCCGCGCGCTGAACGGCATCACACGCGTCATCGATCGCATCGTTCGACTACCGGCCGAGATGGGCGACCGGTCCGCCGCGCTGGTCCGCGTGGCCCTGGCGCCGCTGTACCGCGCGCCTTCATTGGCCGGCCCGCACATCTCGCAGTATGTGCTGGGACACCGGCTGGACGTGCTCGAGAAGCGTGACGCCTGGCTGCGCGTCCGCGGTGAAGATGGCTACCTGGGATGGACGCATGCCGGCTACCTCGAGCTCGGCACGCGTGCCTGGGCGCAGCGGTGGGAGCGCGGGGAGGACGGTGAGCCCGTGGTCTCATTGGGAGCGGAACTTCAGGACGATCTGGGCAACACCTTCGCGCGACTTCCGTGGGGCGCTCGCATTGTCGCGGAGGCGCCCAGTCGCCTGCGCCTGCCCGACGGTCGTCGCGGCCGCCTTGCCGCTGGCGAGGTCGTGGCCGTCGACCGGCTGCTCGACCGTTTTCCGCCCCGCGGCGTGAGCGTGGCCCGCACCGCCCGCCGCTGGCTCGGCATACCGTACCTGTGGGGAGGCACCACTCCGGCCGGCGTCGATTGCTCCGGCTTCGTCCAATCCATCTACTGGATGCACGGTGTCGCGTTGCCGCGCGATTCCGATCAGCAGGCTCGCCTCGGTCAGACGATTGACATTGACGATTCGCTGGACGCCCCGCGTGCCGGTGACCTGCTCTTCTTCACGGAAGCCGAGGAACGAATCACGCACGTTGCGCTGTCCCTCGGGCGCGCGCACATCCTGCACTCTGCGGTCAGCAACGGCTGCGTCGACCTGAACGATCTGCAGGGCGACCGTACGCTGGAACAGCAGCTCCGCAGCGGCCTCGTTGCCATACGTCGTTTGTTGCCCGACAGCTGAGCTCGTCAGCCTGGTAGACGGATTCGCTGCCCGATCTGCAGTCGCCGCGGGTTCACGCCCGGATTCGCCTGCTGCAGTGCCGTGACACTGATGCCGTGGCGCCGCGCGATCGCGTCCATGGTGTCGCCGGACTGGATGACGTAGGTCGCATCGGCCGCGTCCGCGGCAGCCGGGTCACTGGCCGCTGTGGGCGTTTCCCCTGGCGTCGCCGGACTCGCGATCGGTCCCGTCGTTTCCGTCTGCTCCTGCGGCGCGCTCACTTCCCCCTCTGCGCGATCCTCCGCTCCCCGAGCGAGGCGGCTCGACCACGGTCGGGTGAATCCTGCCAGGCGCGTTCCGATCGCATCCTCGATCCGCTTGGCGCGGAACGTCGACGGCACATTGTTGCTCAGAATGCTGAAGGCGAGCGTTTCGCCGTTCGTCGCTGTGACGTACCCGGAGAGTGCCGACACGCTGTCGATGGTGCCGGTCTTCGCGCGCAAATTGCCGATCGCGGCGGAGTTGCCCATGCGGCGGAGCCCACGTTCGCCCGCTTCCGGCAGCGTCCGCAGATACGCCGCCCAGACCGGCGTGCGCCGCACGGCGGCGAGCAGGGCCACGATCGTGCCGGCGGCGGCGCGGTTCTGTACGGAAAGACCGGAACCGTCGTCAATGTCCAGGCCAGTCACTGGGTGTCCGAGCTCGCGCTCCAACATCGCGTGCACCGCCTCCGCGCCCGCGGCTGCGCTGCCCTGGCCGGATACCACGCGTCCCACCGTGCGCAGGACCTGCTCCGCGTAAAGATTGTGGCTGCGCTTGTTGACGATCGCGAGCATGTCCACCAGCGGCGGTGAGCGTCGCAGCGTCAGCACCTGCAGCGGCGGGCCTTCCGTGAAGCTCGGCGCAAATACCCGTTGCGTCGTGATCGGCGATGTGGTCGCGTTCTCGGTCGCGCCGATGCCGCCCCGCACGGCGATGCCCGCGCGCTGAAGCACTTCCACGAACGCGGCGGCCGCATAATGGCCCGGGCTCGCGACCGGCACGGCGCGCCAGACGGCGGCCGCGCCGCGCGCCATCCGGCCCGTGACGAGGATCGGTGCATCGTACGCCGGCCGCGTGACCTCGAGATTCGTCCGGCCCGCCGCCACCGTCACAGCCTGATTCAGCAGCGCGATGCCACGCCCTCCCGGAACCAGCAGTACGTCCGGTCGCCAGCCCGCTTCAGCAGCCGGCGTGATCCGTAGTGTCACGACGTTTTCGGCAAACGACAACGCGCTGGCCGGCGCCGCGTACCATTGGTGAACGTAGTCCAGCTTCCAGCCCGTGCCGCTCCCCGGCCCGGTGAAGTAGCTCGCGTCGCCGATCACCGCACCGCGTACTTCGCGGATGCCCGCCGATTTCACCGCCGCCGCGAACTCGTTCCAGACATCCAGCTTGGTGCCCCCCATCCGGTCCGACAACGTCGGGTCGCCCGTCCCGTACACGATCAGGTCACCGTCCAGCACGCCATCGACGACGCGGCCGCGCGCAACGAGGTAGGTGATGTAGCGGAAATGTTCGCCCAGGTAGTACAGGCCGGCGGCCGATGTGAACAGCTTCATGTTCGACGCCGGCGCGAGCGACCGATCGGCGTCGTACGCGAACAGCGTGTCGCCGGTTTCCAGCGACACCACCAGGACACTCCAAGCGGCATTCCGCCACCCGGGGCTCGCGATCAGACGACTCAACTCGGCGCCCAGCTGCTGAGTCTGCGTCGTCGTCGCCGCCTCGGCCGGGATGTCGACCATGGCGAGCGCCGCCGCCTGCACGTCCGCTCGGTCCGGCGCGCGCGGCGCGGTCGTGATCGCTGGCCGCGCCAGAGCAAGCGACGCCCCCCCGGCCAGGCACATCAGGGTGGCGGCGACGGTCCCGCGGCGCATGCGAGCTGAGTCTGGAATCAAAGCATTCTGCAGGTCATCGGCACGAGCTCGACGTGCAAGAGGAAGGCCAGCTCGCGTCTCGCGCCGCGCACCGGCCACGCCTATCTTGCCGCATGATCATCGGTATCGGCATCGACGCGGTCAGCATCCCGCGCATCGAGCGCTTTCGCGAGCGGCATGGCGAGCCCGGCCTGCGTCGCGTATTCACCCCCGATGAACTCGAATACTGCCTCGGCCTGGCACGGCCCGCCGCCTCGCTGGCCGCCAGGTTCGCGGCGAAGGAGGCGTTCTTCAAGGCCATCGGCACCGGCTGGGGCTTAGGCGGCACCTGGACCGACGTCTCCGTCGTTCGTGACTCGCGGGGTCGCCCTGAACTGCGTATCGATGGGCGCGCCGCCGAGCGCGCGCGTTCCTGCGGCGCGCGCCGCTGGCACGTCTCCCTCTCGCATACCCACGCGCTCGCGCTGGCGCAGGTTATGCTGGAAGCCTGAAAGTCGGACCGCCGCTCGAAAGTGCTTGCGGTGATCGACGCCCGGTGACACCTTGGGACGCGGCATACAGCGTCCGAGCCGGGCGCGATCGAGATGTCGGGCGACGGCGCATCCGCGAGCGGAGAGCGCCGTTTTCACGTTCCAAACGGCCACGCAGCCGCCGACCCGCGGCTACGGAGCCGTCGTCCAACGGCCGGAGATTCGAGCATGGGAGAGTCGCTTCGCATTCTCATCGCGGATGACGAAACCATCCACAACCTGTCGCTGACCAGCCATCTCGAGGCGCTCGGCCACCAGGTCGTCGCCACTGCGACAAATGGTCGCGAGGCTGTCCGCCTTGCCGATGAACACGAGCCCGATATCGCGATCCTCGACATCCGCATGCCCGTCATGACCGGGCCGGAGGCCGCGCATCAGATCACGTCCGCGCATCCGATCCCGATCATTATTCTCTCGGCGTTCAGCGACCAGCGCACGGTCGATCAGGCGACGCGCGCTCCGGTATTTCATTACCTCGTGAAACCCGTCGATCGCGCAGACCTCGGTCCGGCCATCGCCGTTGCTCGCGCGCGCTTCTCCGAGTGGCGGCGCGCTCGACAGGAGCGCGAGACGCTGCAGACCAAGCTCGACGAGCGCAAGGTAATCGAGCGCGCCAAGGGCCTGCTCATGGATAGCCGTGGATTCAGCGAGCAGGAGGCCTACCGATTCCTTCAGAAGACGAGCCAGGATCGCAACACGCCCATGGTCGACCTAGCCCGCAAGATCGTGCTCGCGGCTTCGTTGTTGCAACACCAGAATCAGTAGTCGGCTGCCTGTAATGCTGCGGCAGGACGCTCCAGCTGAAGCAACGCCGGGCCTAGCGGAACGCCATCTCGAGCGGCCGGCTCGGCTGCTCGTCGTCGATGACGAGCCGATCGTCCGCGAAACGCTGCGCGATCTGCTCGAGGCCGATGGCTTCGAGGTGCTCACCGCAGCATCGGGCGAAGAAGCCTTTCGCATTCTCGACGACGCGGATCTGATCCTGCTCGACGGCATGTTACCGGGTCGCGATGGCTGGGTCATCTGCCGTGAAATCAAGCAGATCAATCCGTTGCTGCCGATCCTCATGGTGACCGCGCGGACCTCACCCGAAGATGTCGTGCGCACCTTCGAGTCTGGGGCCGACGATTATATCGCCAAGCCGTTCAACACGACCGAGCTGCTCGCACGCATCAGAACGCGGCTGCGGGCACACAGCACGGAGCTGGCATTGCAGGAAGCAAATCGTCGGTTCCGCCAGCTCGCAGAGCAGAATTATGCGCTCTACGAGCGCGCGCGGCAGGACGCCGACGAACGCGCCGCACTACTCCATGAGCTCGACCACCGCGTTCGCAATAATTTGTCGGTGATCCTCGGCCTGGTCACGATGGAGCGTACGCGCCTCGCCGACCGCTCACCCGACGAGGCGCTGGCCAGTCTCGAGAACCGGCTGCGCGCTTTCGTGCTCGTGCACGAGGCGTTCAGGGCGGAAAACTACCGGGGCATTCCGTTGCGTCCCTTACTCGAGCGGATCGCGCAGCGCCTGCGCGGCCGCTACGATCCCGATGAACGGATCCGCCTGCAGATCCAGTGCGGCAGCGTCCACCTCTCGGAGCGTCAGGGCTTCGCCCTCGCGCTCGTCGCCAATGAGCTGATCTCCAATGCGCTGCGGCATGCGTTTCCCAATGGCGGCGGCCTCGTCCGTGTGAGCTGTGTCCACGCCGGCGCCGGCCTCCGCCTGGATGTGGCCGATGACGGCATCGGCAGAAATGCGGGCCAGCCCAGCGCGCTCGGCAGCGGTGAGTCCATCGTCGACGCCCTCACGCATGGTGAGCTGGAAGGAAAGCTGGAGATCGTCGACGCGCGTCCCGGGACCCGCGTGACGATTCAGTTCCCACTGCGACCGCAGCTGACGGATCAGCAGCCGGAGTCCGCGCTTCAGTAGCTGGCGAGGTATCGCTCGACCTCCCAATCGTGGACGCGCGAGCTGTACGCCTCCCATTCCTGCTCCTTGGCCGCGATGAAGTGCTCGAAGATGTGCTGGCCCAGCACATCCTTCATCAGCGCGCTCTTACGCATCACCGTGATCGCCTCGCCGAGATCCCGCGGCAGCTCCTGAATCTTGTACTTGCGGCGCTCGCGCACGGACAATGCGAAGATGTTCTTGTCAACGGGCTCCGGCGGCTCGCTCTTGCGACGCACGCCATCGAGTCCCGCGCCGAGCTGCACGGCCAGGGCCAGGTACGGGTTGGCCGAGGGGTCGGGCATGCGCAACTCGAGCCGCGTCCCATCCCCGCGGCGCGCGGGGACTCGCACCATCGGAGATCGATTATGGTGCGACCACGCCACATTCACCGGCGCCTCGAATCCCGGAACCAGCCGCTTGTAGCTGTTGACCAGCGGGTTCGTCACGGCCGCGAAGCTCCTCGCGTGCCGCAGTAGACCTCCGACGTACCAACGCATGGGCCGCGAGATCTGGTCCGGCGCGTTCGCCTCGTAGAATGCGTTGCGGGTCCCCTTGAACAGCGATTGGTGTGTGTGCATGCCCGACCCGTTGATGCCGTAAACGGGCTTCGGCATGAACGTCGCATGCAGGCCGTGCTGGAGGGCCACGTTGCGAACGACGAACTTGAACGTTGCCAGGTTGTCGGCTGTACGCAGCGCATCGGCGTAGCGAAAATCGATCTCGTGCTGACCCGGCGCCACCTCGTGGTGTGCAGCCTCGACCTCGAAGCCCATCAGCTCGAGCGTACTCACCACATCACGGCGTGCGATTTCGCCTCGATCCACCGGCGTCAGGTCGAAATAACCACCACGGTCATGCGTGATGCGTGATGGATCCCCAGCGGCTGTGCGCTGGAACAGGAAAAACTCCGCCTCGACGCCGGCCATCATCGTGTAGCCGAGCTTTGCCGCCGCGCTGATCTGCCGCTTCAGCACGAAGCGCGGGTCGCCCGAGAATGGCTCGCCGTCGGCTCGGTGAACATCGCAGATCAGTCGGGCGACACGACTCTCCGCCTCGCCCCAGGGAAAGACCGCGAACGTATCGAGATCCGGCTTGAGCAGCATGTCCGATTCTTCGATGCGCACGAATCCCTCGATCGATGAGCCGTCGAAGAGGATGTCACCTGCCAGCGCCTTGGCGAACTGGCTGCGCGGCACCTCGACGTTCTTGACGACGCCCATGATGTCCGTGAACTGCAGACGCAGGAAGCGCGCGCCGCTCTTCTCCAACGCCTCCAGCACGTCCGCCCTACTCCGCTGCCCCGCGCCGTGAGATTCTACCATTCCGGACTCCGTGGCGATGGGAATCGAGCGGCAGAGTAGTCGCGGCCCACGCACGCGATCAAGCCCACTACCAGCCGGCGTGACGCAGGGCGCAAAAAGCCCCGGTCGGCCATCGGCCGCCGGGGCGAGTCGTCGGTGCGCGGGCGCGATCCGGAATCAGCGGCAGGCCGCGCACACCCCGACCAGTTCGAGACGATAACCCTCCACCGAGAAACCCGGCACCGGGCCAAGACTACTCAGTGCAGCCGGTTCGAGACGCCCCGACACGTCGACGACCGAGCCGCACCGTACACAACGCGCATGGTGGTGCGGATCGGTTCGACCGTCGTACCTTGCCGAGCCATCGCCGTACGACAGCTTGCGCGCCAGCCCACAACCGACCAGCGTTTCCAGTGACTTGTAAACCGTGGCCAGGGAAATATCCGGAATCTCCGCACGAACCGTGGTGAACACGTCGTCGGCCGTCGGATGCGCCGTCGTGCCCGCCAGGTACCGGTACACCGCTGCACGCTGTTCCGTGTAGCGTTGACCGTTCGTTTCCAGGGCGCGTCGGAGAATACGCTCCGCGGCCGCACTTGGCGCCTCGCTTTGCGTCTGCGTTCCCGTGGCTGGTTCCATCCGGCCTCCTCGCCGGCTCTCTGCCTTCGTTGTCGGGGTCAACGAAGAGTAACCGGCCCGCAGAAACGCTGTCAATAGCGATTCTTGATTACGTCCGAAACCCGGAGCCCGGCCAAAATGCAACCCGAAACGAATGTGATGCCTGTGGTCGTGGCACTTGCGGCAGACCTGCTCTTCGCGTCGCGGATTCAGGGCACGGCCGGCGCGCTGGGCGTGCGCGCCGAGGCGTTCACGCGGGTCGAGCCCCTGGTCGCGCGAGCATTGGAGGCGCGGCCGGCACTGGTGCTGATCGATCTGGAGGCGCGCGGCCTCGACGTACCGAGCCTGATTCGAAGGCTGCGAACGGAGCCGGCGTTGCGCCATGCCCGAATCATGGGTTTCGTCTCCCACATGAACGCCGGTGCTGCGGCTGCGGCGCGGAATGCCGGTGCGGACCGGGTGTTGGCGCGGTCGGCGTTTGTCGAGGAATTGCCTCGACTGCTGGGGATGGCGCAGGAGTGAAACGCGAACGGGCGGCCGGCGTGGGGCCGGCCGCCCGTGCAACGGAACTGGAGATCACGGTCCTCAGGCCGCGTCCGCCTCCTCCTTCAGCTTGCAGTCGAGGCAGTAACGCGCGTGCGGCAGGGCGTCGAGCCGCTCGAAATCGATGAGCTCGCCGCACGAGTGGCAGAACCCGAACCGTTCCGGCTCCTTGTACAGGCGACGGAGCGCTTCCTCGATCCGATACAGATAGCGCCCCTCCTTGCTGGCGAACAGGAGCATCTTCTCCCGCTCCATCGAGTCCGTACCGAGATCCGCAATGTGATCCGAGTAGGAATAGGCGTCGGAGTCGGATTGCTCCGCCAGTGCCTTGGCGAGCTCATCAAAACGCCCGAGTGCGCGTAGCGCGCGCTCGCGCTCCCGCAGCAAACGCTTTTGCAGATGCTCGACCTGTTTCTTGGTCAGCTTCTTCGCCATGTCACGAATTGTCTGAGACAATCGGTAGGGCGCCGCTCGAGGGCGGCGCGGACGTTCACGTATAACCATGATAAGGTAACGGCGTTCTGCGCGGGAAATCAAGCCTTGCTCGAAGCGGGCGCAGCTGTGGCGGCAGGTGTCCGACCGCGAGCGGGATGGGTGCCGAATCGGCCTGTCGGAACCCTCAGAAGTAGGTCGCGATCGAAAAGAGCAGGCCAGCGTCGTCGCTCAAATTGTTGAACCGGTCGCGAGCGCGGCCGCGGAGATAGTTGAGCTTGAGGACGGCGTCCTCGCTGGGCCGAAAGTTCAGCCCCAGGGTCAGCCGCTGCATCGCGTCGCCGGCGATGTTCGCATCGTGATCGACGAGATCGAGGCGAGTTCCCGCCTCGAAGTACGAGCCGGTGATGGTACGGATCCAGCCATGGCCGAAGCGACGGATGGCCTGAACGTAGAGCCCACGCTGCCGCGACGCGTAGATGCTGGTGAGACCGGGCGGAATGTCCAGCGTTGCCGAGACGGCCTCGCCGCTGATGTCGACGCCGGCGAGCGTTCCCTCCAGATCCAGAGCCAGGATGGTGAGGTCGCGTCGATCGTCGACCTGCTCGCCATCCGCGTGAAAGACGTTGTAGGCGCCGCGATGGCCGGAAACCCCGAGCTCGTAGCCGAGGCGCGGGCTCCAGGCGAGGCGCCCGACGGCGGCGGGGGAAGCATTGTTGTCGTGGGCATTGCGTTTGCCTGCGGGGATCCGGGTACCGTCCGCGGATTCGTAGATCAATCCGTCATTGAAGCCGTTCACGGCATACAGCTCGTAGGTGACGCGTCCCTGGTCGCCGAGGGTGAGCTGGCCGAGGGCGCCGAGGCCTGGCTCCGTCAGAGCGACGCCGATGATCTCGGTCGATACGAGCGGCCGGTCGGTGAACTCGTTGCGCGGGCTGTCGTGCGCCAGATTGAAGCGGCCCAGCGGCGATAGGATCGCGCCTGCGCGCAGAGTGAACGACGGGTGGATCGTGAAATCGATTGCGGCGAACTCGATCAGCACCTCCTCCCCCAGATCCTCGAACTCGAGCTCCGCGCCGATCCGGATGTAATCGTTCACCTGCGTAGCGGTGAAGATGTTCCAGCGCTTCAGCTGGAACCCTGCCTCCTCGCGGACCCCATCGACCCGCTGCCAACGGGCGTGCGCCTCCGCATAGCCGCCGATCGCGGTGCGGCCAAGAAGGCGGGTGAGATAGGGCTTGTCGTACACGCCACCCTCCACGAACGGCCGCCTCGGCAGCTCGGCCGTATCCGGCGGCTCCTGGGCAGCGGCGGCCGGCGCGGCGAGGGCCAGGACGGCCAGCAGCGGGACGGTTCCGAGTAGCCGGCTGCTCATGGTACGGTCCGGAGCGTTATGACCAGTTCTCCCGCCGACGTCGGGGTCGCCACGAACCGCTCGAGCGAGCGTTCCGCGGGCCCGCGCAGCACGCGCCCCGTACGGTCATACGTCGAGCCATGACAGGGGCAGACGAGGTACGCGCCTTCGATGTCGACGATGCAGCCCAGGTGCGTGCAGACCGGCGAGAGAGCCGCGTAGCTGCCGTGTTCCAACGCAAGCACGAGAAGCGGCGTTCGGGCGCCGTCGGGTCGGATCTTGACGTATCCGCCCGGCCGGGCGAGTGCAGGGAAGTCACGGATCTGCAGCCGCACGGCGCCCTCTTGCGTGGCAACCGGTACGACGGCGACCGACGCACATGAGGACATGGTGAGAGCGGCGAACGTGCCAGCAGCCTGTTCGATGAAGGTCCGGCGGTCGATGCTCATTCACCGCGACTCCACGAAATCGAGGAGTGCGGCGCGCTCTGCGGCATCCAGGGCGACGAAGGCATTGCGGACGGCCTCGGCCTCGCCGCCGTGGAGCAGGATCGCGTCCTCGACGCTACGGGCCCGCCCATCGTGCATCAGGAAGGCGTCGCCATTCAGAAAGTCGCGCATCACGCGCAGACCCCAGAGCGGCGCGGTTCGCCACTCCCGCCCATCGGCGTCTCCGTCGGGTCGGCCGTCCGCCAGCTCGGGACCCATGTCGTGCAGCAGCAGGTCGGAGTAAAGGTGCACCGGCTGATGAGCCAGCGCGGCGATGGTGCTGGGTCCAGTACGAAGCTCCGGTACGTGACACCGCGCGCAGCCGATTGCGTGGAAGATCGTCTGGCCCTCGGCGCGCCTCTCCGTCAGCCGGCCGGGCGCCGGCGGGGCGAGTGTGCGTAGGTAGGCGAGCACGGCACGCAGCTCGCCCTCGGCCAGCTCCGGATCCGGCACACGATCGGCCGCTTCCGTTGCCTGGCTGGCCAGCGGATTCCTGTTCTCGATCGGAAGAAAATCGTTGGTTATGCCAATATCTTCGTGATAGGCCTTGGCTACCTGAAGCAGCAAGCTGCTCACTTGCGCCTTGCGACCGAAGCGACCGAGCTGTGGTCGTGCGCCGCCGGAGTCGATCGGCACGAAGCCGCCGACCTCGTCGGTCGGCACGAAATCCTCCGGCACGACGAAGTTGGGTCGCCCCGAAATCCCGTCGTCATCGGCGTCGTCGGGATCCGCCAGAGCGAGGATCGTCGACTGTGGAATCGCCTCGATCAGGCCCACCCCGAAAACCGGTGGTGGCAGGCGCACGGATGTCTGGACGCCGTCCGGCAGGCGCTCCGGAACCGCGCCCGGGATGGCGCGGTCCTGTAGTTGGGGACCGCCGAGATGCGGCACGAGGTCGTCGCCCAGGCTGAACCTCGTCAACGCGTTCTCCGGACGGCCCCGGCCGTCACCGCTGTGACACGCTGCGCATGCAACGTTGTTGAAGATCGGACCGAGGCCGTCGCTCGGCGCAAAGCGGCGACCGAAGGCCTCGTCGCCCTCGATAAAAGCCGCCAGCTCGGCGTCGGTCAGACCCGGGAGCGGACCATCCATGATGTCGCCGGGATCAGGCGCTGCCGTGCTCAGGGCGTCGCAGCCCGCTAGTGAAAGTCCCAGAAGCAGCGCGAGCGCGATTCCGCTGGAATTCCGCAACGCGTCGTCCCTGCAGCCGTCGCGCCGCTGCCCTCGGCCGTCGTGTGCCAGCGCCGGGCCGCGCGGGGTTGCCTGCTCAGGCCGCGACAAAGAGCCCCGTCACGTACATCAGGACCATGCCGGCCAGCAGACCGAAGACGATCCGTGGTTCGGCCAGGCCGATGCGTCGCCTGCCCAGGAACTCCCGAGCGAGCACGATCACGACCTGCACGATGGCGCCCGCGCCGATCGCGAAGAACAGCGTGCTCCAGATCGGCGAGTACGTGAAGCCGCCGATCCACGCGCCGAGGATGGTCGGCACTCCGGCAATCAACCCGAGCAGCACGAGCGCGCGAAGGCGCGGCCGCTCCTTCGCGAGCGGCGCCACGATCGCCAGGCCCTCCGTCGTATTGTGGAGCAGGAACCCGATCACGAGAAAGGTGCCGAGCGCGATTTCGCCGGTCGCATAGGCTGCCCCGATGACCAGGCCTTCGCCGAGGTTGTGCAGACCGATTCCGAGCGCGACGAGGCCCGCCAGGTAGAGTGCGCTGCCGCCGGCTCCGCCGCCTCGTTCTGCGGAACCTCCGACCGTGGCCAGCAGCAGGGGTGTGCCGATCAGACCCAGCGTCACCAGACCGAGCCCCTGATACGCGCCGGGTACCAGTGCCGCGAGCTCGAGCGCTTCGCCCAACGCGTCCACCGCGAGAAAGACGAGCAGCCCCACGGTCAGTGCCAGGAAGAAATCGACCCAGCCCGTCCTGATGCGACGCAGAAATGGCAGCCACAGCAGTCCGAGCAGCACCGGCAGCACGCCGACGTAGATGCCGAGCAGCGCGAAGGTCGACAGGTAGCGTGCTCCAACTGCAGGGCTCTGCGTGGCGACCTCGACCGTGGTCGAGAAGGTCAGCCCGGTGCTGGTCACGATCGCGATCTCGTGCGGCTCGCCCTCGACCCAAGGGTAGGGAATCTCGATCGTGCGGCTCTGCAGCCGCGGCACGGTGCGCGGGCCGTCGATCGTGTGCAGCCACGTGGCATCGTCGACGAGCACCTGCGCCACTGTCACATCTTCGGGCCCGCCATTCACCACATGCACACGCATGAGGCCCGGCTGCGGCAGGGTTACCCGCTGCACCGTCAGCTCTTCGACCGGTGGAAATGCGCGATCGAAAACGCCCAGTGGACCGACCCTGAGGAACAGCAGGACCAGCCCTGCCACCAGCAGCAGTGGGGCCACACCCAGGAGCCATGCCGGCCAGCGCGGAGCCGGTGGCTCCCGCGTCTCGCTGGACTCGACTCGCTGCGTTGGTTCGGAGCTCGTCGGCGTGCGCCGAGGGGCAGTCCTCAGCTCAGACATGGGCCTCCCGGACGTCGAATATCCCCATCCAACCGAGCTCCGCGAACTCGCTCTGATGGGCGTGGAACATGTAGCGGCCCGGGAACTTGAAGGAGAACTCCAGCACCGCGCGCTCACCCTGGCAGAGCATGACCGTATCGGTCCATTCGTAGCGTTCGAGGTCCGTCCCCGTGCGGTACAGCCGGAAGAAGTTGCCGTGCAGGTGGAAGGAGTTGATCAGGTCGAACTCGGTCGTATTCACCAGATACACGCGCACCAGCTCGTTGAGACGCACCGGGATCGGCTGCTGCTGGTACGCGAACGCCACGGTGTTCACTGCGTACACCTCGTTGTCGCCATCGAAGTTCGTGTCGAAGCCATTCATCACCATCACCATCTCGTTCGCTGCGACCCGTCCACCCGGCGGGTCGATCAGGAACACCCCGTAAAGCCCCTTGTGGATGTGACGCTTCAACGGCAACCCGTGACAGTGGTACAGGTGCAGTCCGAACGGCTCGGCATCGAACTCGTAGGTGAACACCTCGCCCGGCGCGACGACCTCGAAAACCCCATCCATATTCGCCGCATGGATGCCATGGAAATGCATCGTATGTGGGTGGGTGCCCGCGTTTACGAAACGGACCCGTACGCGATCGCCCTCGGTCGCCCGGATCGACGGGCCGGGGACCTGGCCGTTGTACGTCCACGCGGCGAAGAAGACGCCCGGCGCAACCTCGATTTCCTGATCCACCGCGACGACGTCGTACTCGCGCAGCACCTGGCCCGATGCCATACGCGACACACGCCCCGTGTCGAACTCCGTCAGGTAGCGGAGTGGATCGAACCGGCTCACGTCCGTCGTGCCGACAGGCCCCATGACGTGCGGGTGCGCCGATGCATCGTGCGTCATGGCATTCCGAGTGGGCGACGCCGCCGCCCCCTCATTCCGCTGCAGACCCAGCGCACCGCCCGCCACCGCCAATCCCGCCGCGCTCATGGCTCCGGCACGGAGAAGCTCCCGCCGTGACACGACCGGGCCCGCTACACGCTGCTCCATGCTCTCTTCGACGTCACGCTTCATCCGGGCTCTCCATGTCCAGTGGCTCCACCTGCAACGAGCTCGACAGCTCTCGCCCGAGCACCTGCTCGTCACGCCCGTCCACCAGCACCCGAACCGGGCCGTTGAACGGCGAGTGCTCCTTCACCTCGACCCGGGCGCCCGGTCTCAGCTTGAGATTCGCCAGATAGCGCAGCGCCGCCGGGTCTTCGTCGCTGACGCGCCGCAGCACCGCCAGCCGACCGACCTCCAGGTCGGACAGGGCCGTGTATTGCCGCTCCTCGATCGTCGCGTCCCGGCCCGGAATCGGATCCCCATGCGGGTCCGTTGCCGGCTCCCCGAGCACGAGCGCCAGCCGATCGATCAGTTCGTCCGATGCCGCGTGCTCCAGAGCGTCCGCCTCATCATGCACCCGGTCCCAGGTGTACCCGAGCACCTCCACCAGGAAGAGCTCGATGACGCGATGACGGCGGATCGTGCGCAACGCCTCACGCCGCCCCCGCCGCGTCAGCCGCGCGCCGTAATACGGGACGTGTTCGATGAAGCCCTGCTCGGCCATCCGCTTCAGCATTCCGGTCACGGACCCGGCCTGTACGTGCAGCCGTTCGGCGATCGTCGAGGTGTTCGCCGGCTCGGCCTCCCCGCGCGTCACCTGATAGATCACCTTGAGGTAGTCCTGAACGGCGGGGGAGCTCATGAGGCGAACCGAAGATAAAGATTCATGTCGACAAACTTGTCAGTGAGGATAGCCTAAACCACCCCCGCAGGTCAAGGCTGGCGCTGCCGGTGCGGTGCGGACGGGCGACGACCCGCGGCAGCACGACGCGTGTTTGGCGAGGCGAGCGCCCGGCCACTATACTCGCAGATTCGGGCGCTGCGGTTGGCCGGCGTCGAGGAGACCAGCGAGGAGGGACGGATGCGCGAGCAGGCGCTAGAGGTGCTGTTGTCCGAGGACCGGAGCTTCGAGCCGCCGGGAGAGTTTCGGGCACAGGCGAACGCTGGCGATCCGCGGATCTACGAGCGGGCCGCGCGTGATGCGGAGTCGTTCTGGGCGGAATGGGCGCGCGAGCTGGAGTGGTTCGAGCCGTGGTCGGAGGTGCTCCGCTGGAAGCCGCCGCACGCGCAGTGGTTCGTGGGCGGCAAGCTGAACGCGGCCCACAACTGCTTGGATCGGCACGTGGCGGGTGCGCGGCGGACGAAGCCGGCGTTGGTCTGGGAGGGCGAGCCGGGTGACCGGCGCGAACTCACGTACGAGGAACTGCACCGGGAGGTATCGCGGCTCGCCAATGCGCTGAAGTCGCTGGGCGTGCGCAAGGGGGACCGGGTCGCGATCTACCTGCCGATGGTGCCGGAGGCCGCCGCGGCAATGTTGGCCTGCGCGCGCATCGGCGCCGCGCATTCGGTGGTCTTCGGCGGTTTCTCGGCGGACAGCCTCCGTGATCGGATCAACGACGCCGAGGCCAGGGTGCTGATCACGGCGGACGGCGGCTTCCGCCGGGGTCGTCCGGTGCCGCTGAAGGAGGCGGCGGACCGCGCAGTGGCGGAGTGTCCTACGATCGAGCACGTGGTCGTCGTGCGTCGGGGTGGTGGGCTGGATGTGGCGACGAACATGGCGGCGGGCCGCGATCACTGGTACGACGAGCTGCTTGCCGAAGCCGCGACGGAATGCCCGGCTGAGCCGATGGACGCCGAGGACATCCTGTACATCCTCTACACGTCGGGGACGACCGGGAAGCCGAAGGGCGTGGTGCATACGACGGGGGGTTACCTGACGCACGTGTATGCAACAGCCAAGCTGGTCTTCGACCTGAAGGATGATGACGTCTACTGGTGCACGGCCGATGTCGGTTGGGTGACAGGGCATAGCTACATCGTGTATGGGCCGCTCGCGAACGGCGCGACGGTGATCATGTACGAGGGGGCGCCCGACTGGCCGGACCGTGGTCGCTTCTGGCAGATCTGCGAGCGCTACGGGGTCACGATCTTCTACACGGCGCCGACAGCGATCCGTGCGTTCATGCGCTGGGGCACCGATTGGCCTGCGAAGCACGATCTGAGCGCCTTGCGACTGCTCGGCACGGTCGGTGAGCCGATCAACCCGGAGGCGTGGATGTGGTATCATGAACACATCGGACATGGCCGTTGTCCCGTCGTCGACACCTGGTGGCAGACCGAGACGGGAGGAATCATGATCACCCCGCTGCCGGGGCTGACGCGCACCAAGCCGGGAAGCGCGACGGTGGCATTCCCTGGCATAGACGCCGCTGTCCTGGACAACGATCGAAATCCGGTCGCTGCCGGATACCTGGCCATAACGCGACCCTGGCCGGGCATGCTGCGCACGATCTGGGGCGACGATGAACGCTACCGGCAGCAGTACTGGTCCAAGTGGCCGGACACCTATTTCCCGGGCGACGGCGCCAAGCGCGATGAGGACGGCTACTTCTGGATCCTGGGCCGCGTCGACGATGTGCTCAACGTGGCGGGCCACCGCATCGGCACCATGGAGGTCGAGAGCGCGCTCGTGGATCACAAGAAGGTGGCGGAGGCCGCGGTGGTCGGTCGACCGGATGACCTGAAGGGCCAGGCGATCGCCGCGTTCGTGACCCTCAAGGAGGGATTCGAGACCACCGATGCCCTGAAGGAGGAGCTGCGGGCGCACGTGGCCGAGAAGATCGGCGCCATCGCCCGGCCGGACGTGATCATCTACGCTGCGGACCTGCCCAAGACCCGGTCGGGCAAGATCATGCGGCGGCTGCTGCGCGACATCGCCGAGGGACGGATGCTCGGCGACACCACGACCCTCGCCGATCCGGCGGTGGTGGCGCGGCTGAAGGACGAGTACGAGGAGAAGGAACCCTAGCCGGCGCTCGCCACTAGACTCCGCCGCTGAGCGACGCAAGCGACTGCAGCGGCCGCGCCAGCAGCATCGCATACCAGGCGTTGGAGTCGGTGGTCCACGCTTCCAGTCGCAAGCCGGCCGCGGCGAGCACCGACTCCAGGCGCTCGCGTGTGTACTTGCAGCTGATCTCTGTCCTGATCAGCTCACCTGCTTCGAGCGTGACTGTTCCGGCCCCGGGCAGCTCGAGGCGCTGTGGCTGCCTGGCGATCAGGTACATCTCGACTCGGCCCTCGGATCGATTGTAGCGCGCGCCGTGCGTGAACGCCGCCGGGTCGAGCGCCGTGCCGAATCGGCGATTGACCACACGCAGGATGTTGCGATTGAACTCTGCAGTGACGCCTTCCGCGTCGTTGTATGCCGCCTCGATGATGGCTGGATCCTTGTCGAGGTCCGCGCCCAACAGTAGCCGGTCCTCGGCCGACATTGTCGCCGCAATGCCACGCAGGATTCGAGCTGCCGGGGCATCCTCGAAGTTACCGATCGTGCTGCCGAGAATCGCGTAGATCGCTCGTGGGGGCGCCGGTTCCGGTAATGTTTCACCTCTCGTGAAGTCGGCCACCAACGGTTGGATCTGCAGCTCGGGATACTCCTCGCCGAGCCGGGCCGTCGCCTGCTCCATGAAGCGAGCGCTCACATCGACGGGCACATACAGCCGTGCCTCGCCTCCGGCGCGCATGGCATCGAGAACCAGCCGCGTCTTCGCGGCGCTGCCCGCGCCGAGCTCGACCAGCGAGCAGGGCCGTAGCTCCCGCACCCAGGCGTGTACCGGCCCCTCGAGCAGCGCGCGTTCCGTGCGCGTGAGATAGTATTCCGGTAGCTCGGTGATGCGCTCGAACAGCTTCGAGCCATACTCGTCGTAGAAATACTTCGAGGGGATCTCGGGCGGCTGACGCGCCAAAGCGTGTCGCAGCTCGTCGACTGCCTCCCGATCAGGTCCGGTCGTGATCACCCGCGAGCGAGCGGGTCCCGTGTGGTCGGGTGCGCCGGGCGTTCCTGCGGCTTTGGCTTCCAGGCCTTCGGCTTGGCTGGGATGCCGACGGCGACGGCGCCGGCGGGTACGTTCTCCCGCGCCAACGCCATGGCACCGACCATCGCGTCCGGCTCGACCTGCACACCGGCAAGCACGGTCGCATGGTAGGTAATGCGCACACCATCGCCGAGTACCGTCCTTACACACGACACGTCGCGCTGGTCCGAGATCGAGTGCGTGTGGCTATAGATGTTCGCGTAGTCGGCGATCGAAACCCCGTTGCCAAGGACGATCCCGCCGCGGTCATCCAACAGCACATGGCGATGGACGACGACGTCGTCACCCACTTCCATATTGTAGCCGTAGGAGAATTTCACGAAGTGAAAGCACTTGAAATTGCCGCCGCAACGGTGGAAGATCCGGCGTGCGAGGACACGGCGGAATTTGACGCCGAGCTCGACGTTTTCGCCCAACGTGCTCTTGTCGAACATCTCCCACAGCCAGAGCAGAGGCTTCACGCTGGCGTAGCGCTCGGCGTCGATGTCGGCATAATACTCCGGCTCGAGGGTGATATTTCGTGGATCCATTTGCAGCAGTCCCAGCCGTGCCACCTCGGGCAGCGCGGCTGGATCGGTGTCGCGGAACTGCGGATAATAGAGGTCGGTCAGGATCCGGCGGCACAGCTCGCTGCGGTCGCTCGTGGGGTCGGACAGCGCCTCGTCGAGGGCGCCGATCCAGCGATCGTAGGCCGTACGCGCGTCCCGTGCGACCACCACCTCGCGCAGCGGCCGGAAGGCCGGTTCCGCCACTTCGCTCCTCCCGTGTCATGCGTGCCCGAACAGCGGCGAAACCTAGACCGCGCGCGCGGAGGGTGTCAACGCACGAGCCGGACAACGGGTGGCTGTGGCAGCGGTTCGGCGGCTGCCGAAACCCGGAGGAGCCATCACCCGTCATCCGGGTAGACTGTTCGCGGCCGTGACGGACGGGCTCGGAGCCTTGTCGTGCGACGCGACAGGCCGAAGATTGCTCCCAGGCTCACCCGCGGAGGACTCGGATGCACGATGTGATGAGAAAGCGGATCCTGCGCACGCTCGAGACACTGCCCGAGGCGCAGCTCTATCAGGTGCTCGACTACGTCGAGTTTCTGCAGCTGCGGTACGGACAGGCGGCCGACCCGGTGCGGACAGGGTTTCAGGCCTTCGCCGAGCGGCTCGAGGATCGCATGCGCGCGCGCTCCATCGCGGCGCGGACCATGAGCGGCACCATGAAAGTCGTGAGCACCGCGGGCAGGATGATCGACGGCCTGAGCGGCGCGGTCGCCGCGGCCACCCGCCCTCTGCTCGAGGAGAGCGACGGCGGCGCTGCGCGCCGGGCCGGCGCGTCGCCGCCCGCGCTGGAACC